>CALFWR010000038.1 GCA_937928555.1 uncultured Pirellulaceae bacterium | reverse complement strand
AGGTGATCCTGAACTTAAAAAGTAATGCTGTCCCTAGTGGAGTGTCAGCATTGGGTTTTAGGGTTAGCCGTTTTGGCGATAGCCACGGTTCCGAAACGAAAAACCGGGGCTAACGCCCAAACGGCTGATCTGAACAATCCTAATTTTTAATGCTGACAGACCACGAGTCCTTATTCTTTATTGGCGAGACGAATCCCACCACCAGCGATCGAGCCTTTTTGGTGATTTCTCCAAAGCCACCACCGGAATTGAAGTAAATTCCCTGCCCTTCTCCAGTTCAACGGATTCCCGTTTGAGCAGAGACGACGCATCAAAGGCCACCCCGCCGGAAACTCCCACGATTGTGTGGCGCCACTTTTGGCCATCTTTGACGTGAGTTCGGACCGCTGAATTCATCACCGAATCAACTTCTTTGAAGGCGGGCCTTGAATCGGGCTGCGAAAATCGACTGAGAAACGGCAGTTTCTGGCCGGCTTTTTCAGTGAGCCCAAATTCTCGGATCAGGTTGGCGACAATTGCCAAATCAAAAATGTTGTTCAGCTCTTGGTAAATTGGATACTGCGTTGCGACTTTATCGAAATGCCTCGTAAAGTCCCTTGCAAACCCGGCAGTGGGCCCGACGGCTTTTCCAGTATGAAGCCGCTGACCGTCGCGATTCAGGAACTCCGTTTCGGCAAGCACCTGAACGCCGGGCCCGCGAAATTCGAACAGGGTCTCCGACTCGTCGCTGATCAATTTGTCATAGTCCATCGCGAACCACCAACGCACCACATCCATTGGCGGAAAGTTTCCGGCTGCATCGGGCTCGACTCGATCCAGATAACTTGGCACATCCTCAACCGCCGACTCGATGCCCATGCCCAGCAGTTTCATGTGGTAGTCAGCTTCGACGATCACACGTGCGGCGTGGCTGTTTTCGGGAAGACCATGGACTTCGATGTCCTGTCGACCGAGTGCTTTCTGCATGCCCTTTCGAAATTGTTTGCCGCGCAAACGCGTCGTTTCGACGAACTCCCTGGTCCGGGCAAGATTCTCCTGGCGAGGCACAATGGAGCAACCAAACTTGCCGCTGCCGTGAAGAGCATTGGCAAGGCACACCGAAAGGTCTTCCAGCAGCAAAATGGGATGGCCAGATTCCTTGCCGACAACTCGGCCCTGCCTGTCTTTGGTCCAAGCCTCTGCCTTGCCCGCGATGAAAATCTCTTTGGTCGTCGGATCCACGAACACGAATTGGAGTTCGGTAAGCCCACCAAGAAACTTCATCCCGGCAGTTGGTGCGAGGCCTTCTGCGGCCCGCAGTTGAAGCTTCCTTTCCAGACGCGTCAAGGAAATCACGCGAAAGTCCGAAGCTCGCCGCACATCGGCCTGGCCATCAACTACGGCATCCTTGAAAGCCGCTCGTTTCCGCCGTAAGCGTTTCGACTTTTTGATTCTTTTGAGAACGCCCGCACCGTCAACAAATACACCCGCCGGATAGGCACTGACGGTGCCTTCGCCGCCGCCGACGTCGGCCCACGTTTCGGTCGCGATCGTGTTCTGAATCAGATCAATCAACTGGTCAAAGTCTGCCTGAGTGATACCGCCCTGATTCCCCGGTGCTCCCTGAGTGAGACCCTGATCGGCGTACGCCTCAAGGGCTTCTGATCGCAGTTCGGCATCGGTGATCTGGCCGATGACTGAAAGCGCCGCTTCGCGGGAACCGGTCGCGATCTGGGCGTTGACGACTTTCAACAGTTCTGCATCAGGAGCGTCTGAGCGATTTGCCCGTTCGAGGGCCAAGGAATATTCGCCGTCCGCCACATAGGTTTCCAGAGGAGCCTGCTGGGCATTCAAACCCGCAACTGCGACCACCGAAATGACAGCCGCCGCAAATCCTCTGACAAAATTCGTTCCAATCATCACACGCTCCTCCAAGTTTACCCCCACGCATTATAGGCTCTTTGTCGGGCAAAAGTAAAACTGGATTGTGCTAAATCCCGTTAAGCGACTCACCCAACCAGAGGGCGCAATCGCGATACGGTCGCTATCACGCGGGATTCAATCCCGGATTATTTACGACGACGGGCGTTGATTCTACGTCTGGCCAACAGGAGCAGGGGAAAAGCTGAATTTCAACAAGAAATGTGAATCATTCGGTAGGTGAAAGGCACAGCGACCGTTTCATCGCATTAGAGTAACCGATCACTGTCGGAACTGATTCGAACGCCCACGCCTCGTGAATAATCCGGGTTAATCAGTCAGGATTCCGGGTAACGGTGTCGCCTATTTCTTTTCCCACTCGCTGCGAGTGATGACACCGTCGCCGTTTTTGTCAATTTTATAGAAAGCGTCGATCTTTTTCTGCGACATACTTCCCGCATACTCGCTCAAGTCAATCTGACCGTCCTTATTGGTGTCCTTGTCAGTCAACGGCTCTCGAGGCCGCGCACCGGACGTGGACTGGCGCGTCGAAGCACGACTGCCGGATGGTGAACTGGTGGACTTCGCCGATCCAGAGCCAGTCGGATCCTGGCCAGCCTTGACCAGGTAGCTATTCAAAAGTTCCTCTTGGGAAATCTTTCCATCCTTGTCTGTGTCGGCGCCCTTATTTGGCTTCCGCCGCATTTCCTCGACCTCATCCTTGTCCAGAGACCCGTCACTGTTCGCATCGAACTTTTTGAATATTCCTTTCACGTACGATTCGTAGCCGCGGCGAATGTTATCGTTGGCGGGATCGGTACTGGCTGTTGATGTTTTGGAACTAGAGGATCTCTTCTGCCGGGAACGCGAAGACAAAGACCGGGCACGCTTGCGAGAACGCGACTTGGGTTTGTTGGATTCTTTCGTGTCCTCGTTGGTGTCACGGCTTTGGTAGCGACGAAGCAGTTCAACCCGACTGAGCGTCCCGTCCTTGTTGGTGTCACTGTCGGCGGCGGGTGGATCCGACCAACGACCAGCCTTGACCTCTGGTGGCTCCAGTTTGCCGTTTTTGTTTTTGTCGTACTTATCCAGCACCCAGTCAGTCATTTTTTTGGCAGCGTCACTGTAACGCTTGGGGCCAGTTGGTGTGGTGGTCTCACGTTCGGCGTCTGTGACCGCGAATCCCATCGTCCGCTCACTGTCGTGATCAACTTCGAAGCCGGGCAGATTCCGGCTGGAGCTCGCGGTGCGATTGGCCTGCCGACGTTCTTTTTTCTGCTCCTTGATCTTGTTGGAAAAGCTCTTGATGTCGACCGGCTTGCTTACGTCAACGCCTGACTTCTGCAACAGGCTTCGGGTGCGATCGTCAGGGATTTCACCCGGCTCAAGTTTGCCGTTTTGGTTTCGATCAAGCCGCTGAAGAAAATTCTTCAGATTGAAGCTGGGGCGTTTGTCCTGGGCGACAACTTGCGGCGCAGCGACAAACAGTGAAAGAAGAAACAAAAGAGCTGAGAGCTGGAAAAATTTCATCGCAATTCCAACAAGGTACATGACGGACGCTAATATTAACCCGCGTTGTTAACGCAGGTGTTGCCTTGGACCCGGTTTCCTGACCAAAAGACGCCCAATTAACGGGTTCAGGCGACAGCAGCGTGATCGTAGCGATAAAAAGGCCCAAAATTTACCGTTTGCGGCCAAACGGGAGCTATTTCGTCAAAATCAGCTTGTTCTGGCGGGTTCTACGTAATCGATAGATTTGCCCGTTGCATTCGATCCAGATTTCTTCTCCGCACCGTGCCAGCTGATCGAATGGAATGATTTTGGGAAGCTTGTCACCAAAATCCTCGCGGGAATCGTCGTCGTTTTTATTTGGGTCGTCTGGCATTGTCTTTATTCCGGATTATTCACGAGGCGTGGGCGTCAGAATCAGTTCCGACAGTGATCCGCGACTCTGATGCGATGAAACGATCGCTGTAGTTTTCATCTACCGGATGGTTCACATTCTTGTTGAAATTCATCTTTTCCTTTGCCTCTGTTGGCCCGACGTAGAATCAACGCCCGTCGTCGTGAATAATTCGGGTTTACCGGAAGATGTGACACGTGGTCGCAGCGGATAGTTGATTCTTTTTGGCCTTTGTTGAGTCGACCCGGTGTTGCCTGTATACTGGCACCGTCGAACACGTCGACAGATCACTGTAAGTTTTTTCCGACGACGCAGCAAGCCACAGGTCTTTGAGACCTTCTCTCCCCTCAGCCAGCCACGCTCGGAAAGCCGCCACAGAACATTTTCTTCATAGAGATTTTCTGCGCGGTCTTTCAATTCACTGAGGAATCAGAATATGAGACTGAAAAGAAGCACTTCTGCGCGCGATGGTTTTACACTTGTCGAGCTGCTCGTCGTTATCGCCATCATTGGAATCCTGATCGGCATGCTACTGCCCGCAGTGCAACAGGTTCGCGAAGCCGCTCGCCGCATCTCCTGTGCAAACAATTTACGACAGATGGGTTTGGCGACCCTGAACTACGAGTCGGCCCACATGAAGTTTCCCGAAAGCTATCGCCTGGCGACGGTGGCTCCGACGAATCGCGGCTGGTCAGGACAAGCGATCATTCTGCCGTTTATCGAACAGGGGAACCTCGCGGCTCGAATTGACTTCAACCTCGAGTACATCGATCCTTCGCAAACACTCGACACCGGTAACGGAGCGACGCCTTTGCGAACAACTCGCGTGCCGGTTTATCTTTGTCCCAGCGAAATCAGAGACGAGGTGCGAACCGACAGTTCAGGCAACCCGGTTCACTATCCCTTGAACTACGCCGCAAACGCCGGCGTATGGTTTGTCTTTGACCCCGCCAACGGCAGCACCGGCCAGGGCGCGCTGACAACCAGCCGAGGCAATGCAATTTCGACATTCACTGACGGGACCAGCAACACACTGTTCTTTGGGGAAGTCAAAGCGTTCACGCCGTACTTCCGTAACGCCGCGATTCCCGGTGACCTGAACATCCCTAGCAATCCTCTGGACATCGCGTCGCTGGGTGGAGACTTACGTTCCAGCAGCGGTCACACCGAATGGGTCGATGGCCGAGTCCATCAGACTTCGTTCACCGCGACGTTTCCACCGAACACCATTGTTCCCTTCGAAGACAGCGCCACGGGTCGGATTTTGGACGTGGACTGGACCAACCAACAGGAAGGCAACAGCGACACCGCCCGCACCTACGCGGCGATCACCTCGCGAAGCTTTCACCAGGGCGGCGTGAACACCTGCCGCGCCGATGGATCAGTCCATTTCGAGTCCGATGACCTTACCGCCAACGTTTGGCGAGCCTTGGCGACTCGCAACGGCGGCGAAGTAATCAGCCAATAGGCGGTCGCTCGACGGTGGTTTGCCCGATTCGCCCCACCTTTCGATTTCACAGCCAATCGCGACAATGGAAGTCCATTTTGCGGTTGGTTTTTTTGTGCGCCGATGTTTTTTGTTTTTGACGGTATGGACGGGTCGGGAAAAACCACCCAACTCAATCGATTCGCCGACTGGCTGGAATCGCAAGGCAAGTCCGTCGTTACGGCCAAAGATCCAGGCACCACAAAACTCGGCGAAGACCTGCGATCGATTCTGCTGACCGACTCCGGCACGCCGATTTCGATGCGTGCGGAAATGATGTTGTTCACCACCGCGCGGACCCAACTGGTCGAAGAAGTTATCCGCCCCGCCCTCACTCAGGGCCAAGTCGTGGTGCTGGACCGATATGTGCTTTCGACGGTCGTCTACCAGGGGCACGCTGGCAATCTGCAACCCGACGAAATCAGAACGATCAACAACCTCGCGACCGGTGGTCTGTGGCCAGAGCTGACGTTTGTTCTGGACGTCCCGCTTGACGTTGCAATGAAGCGACTTGGTGACGACCTGGACCGGATGGAGTCACGGGGCGCGGAGTATTTTCAAAAAGTACGCGAGGGTTTTCTTTGCGAAGCAAAAGCGTGCGATCGCACGGTCGTGATTGACGCGGCTCAGCAACCGGACAACGTCGCGGCCGCAATTCTTGCCGCAACCGGAGGTATCAATGGGGTGGGATAAAGTCATCGGCCACCAAGCGGCCAAAGAAAGATTCGACCGCAGCGCAGCCCGGAACCGTGTTGCCAGTACGTATCTGTTTGTCGGCCCCGACGGGATCGGCAAAACGAAATTTGCAACGCAACTGGCCAAGGGCATCCTTTGCGAGCAAACTGCGGACAACTCGATTGACTCCTGCGATCAGTGCCCGGCGTGTCAGCAAATGGATGCACTGACCCATCCGGATCTGATTCGGGTTTGCCGCCCTGAAGGAAAAGCCTTTATCCCGATCGAGCTATTTATTGGCCCCAAAGAAAAACGTCACCGCCAGGGACTGTGTCACGACATTGGGCTCAAGCCATTTTCCGGCGGGCGGAAAATTGCGATCATCGAAGACGCTGACTTCCTCAACGTTGAGGGTGCCAACTGCCTGCTGAAAACGCTCGAAGAACCGCCTGCAAATTCGATCCTGATCCTTGTCGGCACCAGCGAGCAACAGCAACTGTCAACGATTCTGTCCCGCAGCCAGGTGGTGCGGTTCTCGCGACTGACCACCGAACAGGTAAAATCGATTCTTGACGGCATGGAGCTGGAGAGCGACGTACCCAACGCGGAACTTGCTGCCGCCGCCGGAGGCAGCGTCTCCCGCGCAGCGCTGCTATCGGACGAAGATTGCATGGAGTTCCGCAAGTCGCTTTCGCGGCAGTTGGCGCTGTCGGATCCGGCACGCGATGGTTTTCTCAGCCAGGTGACCGGGTTTGTCGATGCGGCCGGAAAAGAATCCGCCGCCAAACGAGGCCGGGCCATTCTCACAGGAGACCTAGCGATCGAACTCTATCAAGCCTGGCTGGCGGCAGCATCCGGTGCCGAAAGCCCGGAAATCGATCCGTTCTTGCTGGGCCTTTTTTCAGACGCCGGCGGTGACCGGCAAGCCGAAGCCCGAGTCGCAAGGTGCATCGAGCTAACGGTCAACATGCAGCGAAAAGTCCGCGCCAACGTGATGCCCAGAAACGCCATCGAGATCTGGCTGCGAGACCTTGGACGAACGCTCCGCGGTGAAATGGTCCGCGAATCTCCGGACGAATTTACGTTGACGCTGATGAGTTAAGTTCCGCCAATCTCCCGATCATTCCTTGCGAAACTCCCCCTTTTTGAACCCTGACATGCCGGATCAAAACAACAACCCTTCCTGCGCCGAACAGCAGCGAATGGAGCAGGACCGCGTACGCGACGCCAACTGGAAACGCTGGGGGCCTTACCTTGCCGAACGCCAGTGGGGCACCGTCCGCGAAGACTACTCCGAAAACAGTGACTCGTGGCGATCGTTCACCCACGAAGACGCCGTCTCGCGAGCCTACCGCTGGGGAGAAGACGGCTTGCTGGGCATCACCGATCGACAGGGAAGGCTCGGTTTCGCGCTGGCTCTCTGGAATGGCAAAGACCCCATCCTCAAAGAACGCCTCTTTGGCTTGACGGGCCCCGAAGGCAATCACGGCGAAGACGTCAAGGAGTTTTACTTCTACCTGGATTCGACGCCGACCCACTCGTACATGAAAGCTCTGTACAAATATCCGCAGGCCGAATTTCCCTACCAGAAACTGCGCGACGAAAATGCAGCACGTGGCTTTCATGATCCCGAATTCGAAATCGAAGACACCGGAATCTTTGACGACGAACGCTACTTTGACGTGCAGGCTGAATACGCCAAAGCCGGCCCCAACGATTTGCTGATCCGGATCACGGTGACCAATCGCGGTCCCGATGCGGCACCTTTGCATTTGCTGCCCACGCTGTGGTATCGAAACACTTGGTCGTGGGGGCGATCCGGCGAAGGCTATTGGCCCAAGCCCAGAATCTCGAAACGGGCCGACCAGCAACTGGAGTCCGAGCACGCATCGCTGGGCCGGTTTCTGTTTTTCGCAGACACCGACAAAGGAACTGACGGCGATCAGGAAGGCAAACCGCCGCTGTTTCTGCTGACCGACAACGAATCCAACATGCACAAACTGTACGGTCACGGACAGCCAGAGGCGTTCACCAAAGATGCCTTTCATGAGTACGTCGTCCATGGCCAAACCGATGCGGTCCATCCGGCTCAAACGGGAACCAAAGCCGCCGCGGTGTACCAAATGGAGCTTCAACCCGGCCAGTCCCGCGTGCTTTGCTTTCGCCTGACCAAGGAAGACGAAGCCCCCAGCACGGATGCCGAAAAACTGCTGGGCGAGGACTTTGAACAGATCTTTGCAGATCGAATTTCAGAAGCCAATTCGTTTTACGATTCCAAACTGACCCGCTGGCAGGGCGACGAACAGAAGGCCATCGCCAGACAGGCATTCGCAGGACTTTTCTGGACCAAGCAATTTTACTTTTACAGCGTTTACGACTGGCTGCGTGGGGATTCAACGATGGCGCCGCCGTCGTCGAATCGCAATTCGGGTCGCAATGCAGACTGGAATCATCTTTACAATCGCGACGTCATCTCGATGCCCGACAAATGGGAGTACCCCTGGTACGCGGCCTGGGATCTGGCGTTTCACATGGTGCCCTTTGCGATGGTGGACATCGAGTTCGCCAAAGAGCAACTGCTGTTGTTTCTGCGCGAGTGGTACATGCATCCCAATGGCCAGATTCCAGCGTATGAGTTCCAATTTTCCGATTGCAATCCGCCGGTGCACGCGTGGGCGGTCTGGGAAGTCTACCGCCTGACCGGCGAAAGCCCCCAGGAGCGTGACCGCGAGTTTTTGTCCCGGGCTTTTCACAAACTGTTGATCAATTTCACCTGGTGGATCAATCGTAAAGACAGCGACGGGAACCACATTTTTTCCGGTGGCTTTTTGGGGCTGGACAATATCGGTGTCTTTGACCGTTCGCAGCCCGAGCACCTGGGCGCGGAACTTGATCAGGCCGACGCAACCGCCTGGATGGCGTTTTACTGTGCCACAATGCTGACGATCGCGTTGGAGTTGGCCCGGAGCGACAGCAGCTACGAAGACGTCGCGTCGAAGTTCTTTGAGCATTTCGTCGCGATCGCTGATGCAATGAACTGCCTTGGTTGCGATGGGCTGTGGAACGAAGAAGACGGGTTCTACTACGATCAGCTTCACCAGGGACAGAATTCCGTGCCGATGAGAATCCGGTCGATGGTCGGGCTGTTGCCGATGGTCGCGGTTTGCGTCCTGGATCAGGATCTGATCCAGCGACTGCCGGGATTTCAAAAGCGTCTGGTGTGGTTCCTGGAAAATCGTAAACGACTCGCCAGCCAAATTTCCTACATGGAACGACGCGGCGACAGTCCAAAATTGTTGCTCGCGATTCCGTCACGAAAACGACTTCAGGGGATGCTGCGGTACCTGCTCGACGAAACCGAATTTCTGTCAGACTACGGGATTCGGTCGATGTCAAAGTACCACGAAGATCATCCCTTTTCGGTGTCCATCAACGGCCAAGACTTTTCGATCGCTTACACGGCGGCGGAATCGGAGTCCGGACTCTTTGGAGGAAACTCCAATTGGCGCGGCCCGGTTTGGTTCCCCGTAAACTTTCTGATCATCGAATCTCTGGACCAGTATTACGAATTTTACGGCGACGAAGTAAAAGTCGAATGCCCTGTTGGCTCGGGTCAAGAAATGAACCTCAAAGAAGTCGCTGACGAAATTGCCAGACGCTTGACGCTGCTGTTCACTTTTCAGGGAGGCCGCCGTCCGGTCAACGAATCCCGCCCGTTTCTCGACCAAAAAGAAGCCTGGAAAGACCACATTCTGTTTCATGAGTACTTTCACGGCGACACCGGTCGCGGCTTGGGTGCCAGCCATCAAACAGGCTGGACAGCCCTGGTGGTCAACTGCCTGGACCGGCTGCAGAAAAAATGACCACGCCAGTTGTCGTCGGGATCGGAGAAGTCCTCTGGGATCTGCTGGAAACCGGCGCGGTCCTTGGGGGTGCGCCGGCTAACTTTGCCTGTCACTCATGTTCTTTTGGCGCAGAGGTGTTTTTGGTCAGTGCTGTCGGCGACGACCAACCCGGTCGCGACGCGATTCGCAGCTTGGCAAGCAAAGGAATCGATACGCGTCACGTTCAAACGTCAACCTTTCCCACTGGTACCGTGAACGTGAGTGTCGGTTCCGGCGGTGAGCCCACGTACGAGATCGATTCTGATGCCGCCTGGGATCATGTGGCCCCGGATCATCGGATGCTGGCCCTCGCAGAGCGAGCCGATGCGGTTTGCTTTGGCACTTTGTTTCAGCGAAGCCCTGCAAGCCGGGATACGTTGACCCGATTCTTGCACGCGACTCGATCGGAATCGCTTCGAATTGTGGACATCAACTTGAGGGCTGGATGGTTTGACGATCAGAGCATCCTTCGATCGCTCGAATTGGCGAACGTTCTCAAGCTCAATGCGGCAGAACTGCCGGTTGTTTTGAAAGCGGCGAAGATTTCCGGACGGGGAAAGGAAGCCGTCGATGGGTTATTGAACCGGTTCCAGTTAAAGCTGGTTGCTTTGACCGACGGTGACAGTGGTTCCCGCTTGTTCACGCGACGCGAGTTTTGTTTTCAACAGGCAGAGGATGTCGAGGTGCGCGACACCGTGGGTGCCGGTGATGCGTATACCGCCTGCCTTGTCAGTGGGCTGCTGAACGGTTTGTCGCTCTCGCAGATCAATCATCAAGCCAGCCGAATCGCAGCTTGGGTCTGCACTCAGAACGGCGCGACACCACCACTACCCCCCGAGCTTTCCTCGTCCTGAGTCCTCTCCTTTGCGCACCCGTGGCGAGGGCGTCCAGCGCCTCCAGCCTCCTCCGTCAAGCGACACGCAAAAACCTTCATCCAGGAAACCACTCCAAGACTTCACTCCGCCGATTACCAAATCCCGCCGGCACACAAACCGCTCTGCAATCACAGCATCGCTCCCAAACCAACAACCCCAAAGCTGAATCGCCTCCGGGAATTCGGTTCACCTCGCTGACGAGCTCCAAAGTAGGACTTTTTTCGGACTGATACGGTGTTTATTGGCTGAACTAAAAGTCACGCCCACGGCTCGTGAATAACCCGAGCTCAAAAAAGCCCAACAAAAATTCATCAAATATTTTCTTGACACTGTTCGTCTAGCTTGGTAAATTTAGTTAACTAAATGATTGAGCGATAAATCCACCTGAAACCGTTACTGACGAGGAAACAGGATGACGGCTACCAAGCTTGGCGCGGTGCAGATGCGAATCATGCAGGTTCTGTGGGACAATGAAAAAGCACCTGCCCGTCTGATCACAGAGGAACTTAACCGGTTGCATCCGGACGATCCGATCGCACACAGCACCGTTCAAACGTTGCTGCGTGGACTGATGGACAAGGGCGCCATCACGCATCACACCAGGGGGCGGACGTTTGTCTTTGAGCCGGTGTTGAAAGAAGAGAAAGTCCGCAAGAGCGCGACTCGCGATCTTCTCAAGCGAGTTTTCGACGGCAGCGCGGGTGACCTGGTGTCCTACTTGCTGGCCAACGAAAAAGTTTCTCGGGAAGACTTGGACAAGATCAAGAAACTGATCAACGAGAAAGCAAAAAAGAAGTAGACAGCGTCAGTTACGTGTCCGGTTTTTTCTTTGGCGAACGCTTCTAACTCAAACGGTGAATTGATGAACCACTATCAAACGCTACTCGCACAGGACGGATTATCAGAAGCGCTGGTAAGCGAATCGCCCCGATGGATGACATGGCTGGCTGAAAATTCGACCTGGCTGGCTCAGGGTTCGGTGAATTTCTTACTGCAATCGACCGCGCTGATTCTGGTTGGCTTGATCGCAGCAAGGCTGCTCAAAAAACAGGGTTCGGCAATTCAGTCTGCCATTTATCGGGCGACGTTGGTCGCGGTCATCGCATGCCCGCTGGCGGCAATCGGATTGGGATACTATGGGTTTTCCGGTTGGACTTTTGAGTTGCCTGAAACGACGACGACGGTTTCAATCGCGGCTACAGAAAGTGGATCGTCGGTAAGTATCCGCGACGAATCAGCGTCGGTTTTTGAATTATCGCAACACAAAAATCCTCAAGTGGTGACTCCGGAGGTTGGAATCGCTGGTTCAAAGAATGCGAATTTGCCAACCGCAGAATTCGTGATGGCTCAGTTTCCCGCAGAATCGCAACCACCTTGGTCATCGACTGCTGGTGATATTGCTGACGCCGAAACTGCCGCAGCGCCGGCGATGGTTCAGCAGGAAGTCACGAATTCGTTTTTGGTGATTTGCTATCTGGTGGTGGGTGTCTTGTGGTTGATGGGAAGTCTTTTTCTGCTGGCCAAATTGGTGCTGGCGTTTATGGCCCTGCAAAAACTGCGAAGGCAATCGCTTTCGGCAGCAAGCGATGACGTCGAACTTTGCCGTCAAATCGCTGATCGCATCAAAGTTCTACCGCCTGATGTACGTCGCAACAGTTTGCTGTCGAGCCCCTGTTTGACGGGTATTGCAGCACCGACCATTTTGCTTCCGACCGAAATCGAAAACCGGGTGCCACTTGAGAAAGCATTCGCTCACGAACTTGCCCACCTGCGCCGCCGGGATACGCTTTGGAATTTGATACAGCGGACGGCGCTTGCCATTTTCTTTTTCCAACCCTTGCTTTGGCGACTGGTGTACCGCCTGGAAACCAGCGCCGAAGAAGTCTGCGATGACTTTGTCGTCCGGCATTGCATGGACCGGACGGGATACGCTCAACAACTGGTCGAATTGGCGGAATCCAATTTGCTGGCTCCGGAAATGGCGCATCTGGAAATGGCCAGTTTGCGAATGTTCAGCCGAAAAACAATGCTCGGCAGCCGCGTCGGCCGGATCCTCGACACGACCCGGAAACTGACCACTTCCGTTAGCGGGCCTGTCGTTGCCACGATTGCGACACTGACTTTATCGGCGGCAATGTTGAGCGGACTGATTGGTAACAGCTCGCCGAATTTACCAGAACCCCCTCCAGCACCCGCAACTGAATCTCCAGCAAAACCTGATGGCAGCCTGGTGAAGGTCTCAGGGCGAGTTCTGGATCCTGATGGTAAACCAGTCGGGGGAGCGAAACTGACCGTGATGGCCCGTGATGACAATCAAAGTTTCATATGGCAACGGAGTGCCCCCTGCGCCGAAGCGGTCAGCGATAGCGATGGAACGTATAAGATTTCTTTTGGTAATGCGGCGTTGCAGAAGAACCGAAACTTTGTGGTCGTTGCAAGCAAAAGTGGCCACGGACTTGGCTGGGCCGAAAGCAAAAAACCCAAGGCAACTGATCTGTCTGCTGGGAAGGTTGAATACCGTGACACAGATATTGCATTGGTCAACAGTGAGACGCCGCTGCGTCTGAAAATCGTCGACACCGAAGGCAATCCGGTTCCCGGGGCGGCGGTGAAAGTCAGAAACATCTATACCTACAAAAACAATGACTTCGGTCCCATTCTGGAAAACGCAAACAAGAAATTGCACTTCCGCGAGGCAGTCGTCAAATACATGGATCGGATATTGGGGCTTCCCGGTTTGCCGGACTACCAAACCGACAACCAGGGCAACGTAACGATCGCCGGATTAGGTGACCAACGGACTGTCGAAATTGAAGTCATCGGTGATTCTGTCTGCTCCACCATTTCGCGGCACATGACTGTGGACCATACGACGATCACGTTCGATTACGGCGGCATGCCGGATTACCCAATTGAGCTCCACGGTGCCACCGCAACGATTACTTGTGAGCCGACTCAACCGATTGTCGGAAAAATCGTCGATCGCAAAACACAACAGCCCCTAGCCGGCGTCGATATCTTCAGCGATTTGTTTGCTGGAGAAAAGATGAGCGGCACCCATCGCGTCAAGACAAAATCGAAATCCGATGGAACGTTCCGTTTGATGGGAATGCCCAAGGGACCCGGGAACGAAATCGTGATCGTTCCCAACGATGATCAGCCGTACTTTATGATCACCAAAATTGTTCCTCCTGGCTCGGGCCTGGCTCCGGTGGAATTGAAGATCGAATTGGACAAGGGGATTTGGATCCGCGGAAAAGCGATCGACAAAAATACGAAAGAGTCGATTGTTGGTGCCCGACTTTTCTTTCTGCCATTCTTGTCCAACAAGATCGCTGCTGCGTTGCCTTCAGCAGCAGACGGTCTCAATTTTGGGACCGCGTCGATTCAGGACCGCTACACAACCGCTGCGGATGGATCTTTTCAACTCCTTGGAGTCCCCGGCAAGTCCGTTATTGGTCTGCTGGAAGTCAACGGGATTTACCCGTCGGGAGCCGGGTTTGAAACAATCGACGCCGACGAAATCGACCAGAAACGTGACCACGCGAAAACGTTTCACAACCCAATTAAACCTTCGAAGAAATGGCCAACGGTGATGCGGCAGATCGAATTGGCTGCGGACGCAAAGCAGCTGAATCTGGATTTTGAACTCGATGCGGGGCTCAGCTTTCCACTGCAGATCGTGGACGACAGCGGCAAACCGCTGACTGGCGTGACTATTTCTCGGCTGCGTTCGAACATGGATTATGACTACCAAAGCACCGATTCGAATGTCGTGGCGGGTGGTTTCTCTCCAGACGAACAGCGGACGATCAGGTTTGTCCACGAAGACAAACGACTGGCGCTGATCGTTCAAATGGACGCGGCAAAGGCAGACCCTGACCAGTCTCGCACTATTCAGCTTCAGCCATACGCAACGATCAAAGGTCGACTTGTTGACAACGATGGTGATCCGGTTGCTGGTGGCAAAGTCAGGTTTACCGTCGGCGGCTCGCAGGATTTTGCGTTGGAACTGAGTGAACGCACGACCAATGACAACGGTGAATTTATCCACCAAGAGGTTTGCGTGGGCACGCACTATTCGGTAGGCGTCGAATTGGCGAACGACTTTCGACTGGTTGCCAAAAAATTGGAAGTTTCTCGCAGCCAAGAAATCGACCTGGGCACGGTCAATATTTATAAGACCGACGATCAGGAATCGCCGGATCCAGCGGGCTCCGTGCAAAACAGTATTTCGACAGATAACTCAATTGGCGACAAGCAAGCCGACGATTCCGTACTGAGATTGTCGGGAACGGTCGTTGACCTTGCTGGAAACCCCGTCGCAGACGCTCAGGTGCGATTTCAAACTTGGAAAGATTATCCGGCGCTGGGGCATCAAGCGATTGAGCAAACGAAAACCGGGTCCTATGGTGAATTCAAACTTTCCGTTTCGCAATCCTTCATTGACTCCAAAAATTTCGCACCCGAAGGAGACGATCAAGCCGCGATCGTGATCACGGCCAAAGGGTTTGGCAGTCGAGCCCTGCTTTGGACGGACAAAAAGTATCAGGCGACATTCAAAAACAGCGAACCATTTTCAATCTCGCTGGAACCGGAACACGTCATCGTCGGGCGGATTGTTAACCTTGAAGGCCGTCCGGTTGCCGGTGCTCAGATCGAAGTCACTTCGACGAAATCCCTGGGCAGCGAACTTGCAGACAAGTGGCTGGCGGACCTCGGCGAAACGAAGAGCTACTCAAAATCCAGTCGTCTGAAGTGGAGCAACGACTCTGAACTTCTTTACTGGACCTACGGTGCGTACAGGCACTTGTTGGCAACAGATGATCGGGGCGAGTTTACAACCGAAGGACTGCCGGCTGATGCGATCGTTCACTTTCAGGTTGAACATCCCGAGTTGACGACTCAGATGTTTGAAGTTCTCAATCGAGCGATGGAAGCCAACAAGTCAGACCCCGCCTACACCGTCCATGGCGATCGCCCGGTGATCGTGGCTCAGCCTGGCCGGCCGATTGTCGGCAAAGTCATTGATTCTCGAACGGGTGATCCGATTCCCGGCGTCAAAGTGTATTGCAAGCGAATGGGGATTGCGGACATGGTGTTTTCAACCTCGGCCGCGCCGCAAACGCACACCGATGAAGACGGCAATTTTGAGCTGTTGGGCATGCCCAAATCAAACCGAAGTCGTTTGATGATCTATCCACCGAAGGACCTGCCGTATCTGATCCAGGAAGTGAACGCGATCCCTGACTATTGGTTGATTTCCGGAGCGATGGCGAATTGAACTGACGGTGTTTTTCAGCGCGGCAGCATCGTCAACATTCGTGAATCTGTAGCGGAACTTGAACATGAGCCTGAAACCATACGAACCTACTTCGGATCAACCGTGGAATTTTCTGCGCGTGTGGACACTGCATCGACGTGCTGGCTTTGGGGCGACCTGGGACGAACTGCAGCGTGATCTCACGTCCGGACCTGATGAGGCGATCCGCAGAATGCTTGGCGGTGAAACCCGGATCGCCGGAATCCGCGAGGACTATGCTTCGATGCAAAAGATCCTGGGCGATTCAGCCGTCGCTTCCGGGCGGCCCGAACGCCTGATTGCCTGGTGGATCTTCCAGATGTACTTTTCACCGGATCCTCTCCGCGAGCGGATTTGCCTGATGTGGCACAATCATTTCGCGACCAGCAACGCGAAAGTCGAAGATCTCCGAATCATGGCCCAGCAAAATCAGACCTTTCGCGAACTGGGCGTTGGAAAATTCCAGGACCTGCTTGCGGCGACGCTGAAACATTCGGCGATGTTAAAGTGGCTTGACGGAGACCAGAACCGAGTTGGAAAGCCCAACGAAAATCTGGGCCGCGAAACTTTGGAACTCTTTACCCTCGGCGTGGGTAACTACACCGAAGCCGATGTCAAAAATGCCTCGCGAGCGCTAACGGGATGGGCGATTAAAGAAGGAAAGTTTCGAACGCGAGACGATTGGCACGACGGGAAACCAAAAACGATACTCGGCCAAAGCGGCGATTTTGACGGAGACGATCTGCTGGAGATCACCTGCAAGCACGCTGCGACTTCGAGGCGGCTGGCGTGGCGAATTTGCAATGAGTTTCTCAGTGCGGCGGCGGCAACCGAGAGCGTCGTCAGCGAGATTGCCGCAGTCCTGTCTAACAATGAACTGGATGTGCGTTCGGCGATTGAAGCCGTTTTGCGCAGCGAGCTGTTCTTTTCCGACGCGAACTTAAAATCAAAAATTGTCGAACCCGAATCGTTCGTGGTTGGAACGGTGCGTGCCATGGAAGTCTTCGATCCGCCAGCGAGCACGATGGTGCTTGGTGATTGGCTGGAACAACTTGGCCGCAAACTGTTTTATCCACCCAACGTCGGCGGCTGGCCCGGCGGGAAATCGTGGTTGAACTCCAGGACGACGATCGCCCGGGCGAATTTTGGGGCAGCGCTGGTGAAGGGCTATTTGAAACGAGACCGAATCGGCCCGGATTTGTTATCAATCGCCGCGAAACATATCAATTCAAAAAAGATGAACGAAGTCGTGACGTTCTATTGCGAACTTTTAACGGGCGTCGCGACGAAGCAGGAAGTTCAGGACATCATGGCGACGGCCAAAGAAGATAACCCCAGCGATGAAATCTGGCTGAAGCGATGTGTCGCGATGATCATCGCCGGAACAAATGCTCAGCTTGGTTAACGCTGATTTTTATCGAACCATTTTTTAAGGATTTGTCACGAAGTAAGTTCGCTTTTATTGGAGGTAACCCGACGCGTAAGCGAGGATTTTTTCCAGTGCAATTGTCTGCCTTGTTTAGGCGTCTTGCTCGTTTAGGCGTCTGCCTCGCTTACGCGTCGGGTTACCAAATGCGGATTTTATTTCGTGACAGTTTCTAACTTGAAAGCTGTTGTCAAACTTAAAGGAACGCTGACATGATTCGCAGAAACTTCCTCAAGACTTCCGGTTTGCTTTCACTGGCGTCTTCGGTGCCGCTGTTTGTCAATCGATTGGCGGCACAGACTCAGGCGAAGACCGACGAAAAGATCCTGGTCGTGATCGAGATGAACGGCGGCAACGACGGAATCAACACGATCGTTCCGCATAAAGATCCAGAGTATGCCCGGCGGCGGCCAAAGCTGAAGCTTGACCGGAAACGTCTGCATCGGATCAACGACGAAATGGCGTTTCACCCGTCGATGCGACGCAGCAAGGAACAGTTTGACGCGGGTGAATTTTCGGTCATCAATGGTGTTGGCTATCCCAACCCTGATCGTAGTCATTTCGCCAGCCTGGAAATCTGGCATCGCGGGTTGCGAGAGGGCAAGCGTGAAAGTGGTGCCGGTTGGCTGGGCAGTGCGCTTGATTTTGCCCGCGATCCTGCGGCGGCGAGCATGGATGGTTATTTCGTGGGGACACAGAGCGTGTCTGCCGCGATGGTGTCCCGGCGAGCACAGGTGGCGGCGCTGTCGCGGATTGAGGATTTGAAGATCGATCCTGCTATCAAGCTCATTGACAACAGCGCAGGCGGCGACGTTGCTGCTTTTGTTCAGCGACAAGTCACCAATGCGCACGCGACTTCCCGGCAAATTGAATCGGTGAGCAAGCAGACGGGTTCGTCGGGATTTTCGGGTGACAAACTGAGCCAGCAAATGAAACTGATTTCGCAATTGATCAAAAGCGGATCGCGGGCTCGGGTGTACTACACCGTCCAAGGCGGATACGACACGCATTCGGTTCAGCTCGCCAGCCACGCCGATTTACTTTTTTCATTATCACGAGCGATCAAGTCTTTCGTCGATGATCTGAAACGGGATGGGTTGGCGGACCGGGTCGTCGTGGTTGCGTTCAGTGAATTTGGGCGGCGAGTGAGCGAGAACAATTCGATCGGAACCGATCATGGGACCGCCGGTCCGGTTTTTCTCGCAGGGACAAAGATCAAGCCAGGGTTTCACGGAGCGGCGACGTCGCTAACCGATTTGGAGAACGATGACCTGAAACACCAATTTGATTTTCAGCAGGTGTACGCGTCGCTACTGAATAACTGGCTGGGGATTTCCAGCGAATCGATACTGGGCGAAAAGTTTGAGGCCCTGGACTTATTTGCATGATGTAGCGGGGGGCGCGCTGTCGTGGTGGCGGCTTCCAGATGCCCCCAATTCCCACGCCAAGCACTGTTCCAGAATTAACGAACTTCCCTGCGAAACTTGTCCACTGAGCCAGAATTTCTATAAAATGCGTAAATCAAGTTAGTTCGACTTTCGCACTTTTTTGATAACCCGACGCGTGAGCGAGGAAAAACACGAGGAAATTACGGTGCCTCGCTCACGCTTCGGGTTTCGAATTTACAAAGAAAAAGAACAATTGCTAAAGTCGAAGTTAGCCATGGAGCAAAAAATGAGCCGTCTTGTAATCTTGTTCGCGATCGCCACCATCCCGCTTTTCTCCGCACAACTTCTTGCCCAGAAGACACCGGCTGAAACGAAGCCCGCTGCTGCCAAAACTGACGCAACCCCTGCCGACGCCAAGCTCGACCTTGGCTCGGCACCGGACCAAGAAGCCATCGACAACCTGAAAACCTTCCTCGAGGGCTCCAAGTGGAATGGGACTTTCACGGTCAAGGGCAAAGGTGAAAAGCTTCACGTCGAAGAGTACGAGATCAGCGAAGCAGAGAAGGACGAAGGCGACCAGTGGCTGCTGTTGGTACGAATCAGGTACATGGGCAAGGACCGCAGCGCGACGATTCCTGTCAACTTTCACTGGATCAATCGCACGCCCGTTATTGTGATCGACTCGCTGACGATTCCCGGCATGGGGACTTTCGACGCCCGGGTTATCATCCGCAAAGGCATGTACGCTGGGACTTGGGCTCACGGCAAGGTCGGCGGCCACATGTTCGGCGACATCAAAACCAAAGCTCAGCTTGCAGAAGCAGAAGCACGCAAAGCAGAAAAAGAACAACCCGCCGCCAGTAAGTAGCGTTTGCGGATCCAAGCGCAGCAGCTTTCAACCGACGCATCGCGGGGGTGGCTTTGAGTCGTATCGTTGCGCGAGCGGGCGAACGGTGTAGCCGGACCAGTAATACTGTCACTGATTCGGTGGCGGGTGCCCGAGTCGTTTGGCGGTGTTCAGAAAGCTACCGAACCGGGTTCAGCCCGAATTATTGACGAGGCGTGGGCGTAACTTTCAGTTTAGCCAATGAACATCGCAACCGTTGGAAAAGAGTCTCTGGCCAGGACTTCATCAACGAGGTGAACCGAAATCTGGGCGACAATCCAGCTTTGACCTTCGTGTCAGTAAGGCTCAACGCAAATCATCGCATCTGAGTCGCGGATCACTGTCTCAACTAATTCTGACGCCCACGCCTCGTGAATAATCCGGGTTAATAATCCGAATTCAGTAGTTTTCGATGCTTCGGCAACACTGGCAGGCTTGGTTTTCGATACGTGTCCCAGTTGGTTCTGTTACAAAACGGAAGCTGCCGGAAGCCACCACGGGCCATCGGGAATGGGCTTTCTTGGGCTGACTAGTGCTTGCCTGCCAACAGCTTTTTTTGGTAGCGGGACTGAACGATTTCGATGACCACCAGAACACCGATCACAAAGTAAAACGTGGCCTTGGACATCGGATCAACGGCATTGCCAAGGAACTTCAGGTGTGCCAGATGGCCGCCTTCGCTTAGCAGCATCACGCCGACGATCAGCAAGATGAACAACCCGAGGACTTCGTACATTCGATTCTTCTTGAGAAAGTTGGACACCGCATCGGACAGCACAATCATCAGCACGCCGCCGATGACAATCGCGATCGTCATCACCCAATAGTTTTTCGTCAAAGCCATCGCGCTGAGAATCGAATCAAAGGAAAAGACAACGTTCATCAACACGATCCAAAAAATAACCGCCCCGACAGTCTTGGGCTTGGCTTCCTTGCCGTGCTCGTCGTCGTGCTCCAGGCGGATCATGTGCCAGACTTCCTTGACCGCTGTGTACAAAATGAAAACGCCGCCCAACAAAACAATGATGCTGTGCAAATTAAAATGGCCCTCGATAATGCTGTGAATACTTTCGGGCGTTTCAAACCACGGATCCTTGAACGCATCGACCAGGTTGATCAGCACAATCAGCAGAACAATCCTCAGCCCAATCGCCAGGCCGATACCCCAGACCCGGACCATCTTTTGTTTGTCTTCGGGAGCCCGTTTCGATTCAAGGGAAATGTAGAGCAGGTTGTCTAGGCCAAGGACCGCTTGCAGAAGAACCAGCATCACGAGGGTGATCAGGTGCCCGACGATGCCGCCTGAAAAATCCGCATCCGCGTCACCGACTTCATGGTCTGCGGTGGCGGACTGCGTCGAGTGGCCCTTGGCGTCGGACTTTTCTTTGTCGTCTGACTTTTCTTTACTACTCTCATCGGCATCGTGGTAGGCCGGGGCGACGGTGGCCGCTGACGGGGCTGCAAACGCAGGCTGGCAAACCGGGATACCGACAAGTGAAAGGACCAGCAGAAAAAATGTAAATCCAGAATTCATGGCGACGGCAGTCCGATTCTTGTTGCGGAGCGATTGCGGAAAGATTGGTTGGAGGCAAATTGTGGAGAATTCGCAAACCGGGGTCAACGACAATCGGTGCTAGGAAATTGCCCAAGCTGACAAAACACGAAAGAACTATGGGTCAATGGGGCTTTTGACTAGACTGTTTTCCGACCGGCAGAGCCGGGCACGTCATCCTTTGGAAAGTCAACTATGAGTATTCGACGCGCTGTCATTACGGCTGCCGCTCCGGATCAGAAATCGCTGCCTCTGCAAACCCTGGTTGACCAGCAGGGCCAACATCGAAGTGCTTTGGAGCTGATCGTCGACGAAGCGGTCTCGGCAGGGATCGAGGAAGTCTGTGTGGTGGTCTGCCCCGGAGTCGCCGATTCCTACGCCAAAGCCGCTGGCCCTCACGGTTCGAGGCTGAACTTTGTGGAACAGTGCAGCCCTCGGGGTTACGGCGATGCGCTGTTTCGAGCCCGGGACTTTGTTGCCGACCAGCCGTTTTTGCATTTGATCAGTGACCATGTCTTTATCAGCCACAACGATCAGGCCTGTGCGCGGCAGATTGTTGAACTGGCGAACAAAGAAAACTGCGCCGTATCAGCGGTGCAGGAGACTCGCGAGAACATGCTGTCCTATTTTGGTGCGGTAGGTGCCAGTCGCATCGCCAATCGCGATGACGTCTACAAAGTCAAATCGGTCATCGAAAAACCGACGCCGACTCTTGCCGAACAGGATTTGGTCGTGGCCGGGATGAGAGCCAGTCACTATTTATGCTTTTCGGGCATCCATGTTTTGACGCCGGGCATTTTTGAATTGCTCCAGGAGTCACTCGCCAGCAGCGATGACAACGTGCAGCTTTCTCCGTCGCTTGATGCGATGGCTCAAAAGGAACGATACCTGGCGCTTCGCGTCGCAGGAACCCGCTACAACATTGGTGCCAAGTACGGCCTGTTAAAAAGTCAGTTGGCGCTGGCACTTTCGGGCAAAGATCGCGACGTGATTTTGACCGACTTGCTGGAACTGGTTTCCGAGTCCCGAGGAGCCCAATAGATGGCGACCGACACGGCACAATCCGGGACAGCTTCCCGAAACGTCGATCAGAATCAGCTGGTCAAAATAATCACCAGCGAAATTGATTCGGTGCGGAATCAGTCGCTCGATACGATTTGCGAATCGGCGAATCGCGAGGAGCTACTGTCTCACTGCAGATCGCTTGATGCTTACTGGCGCACCGAACGCAATCTCTATCATCGTGTGCGTGCGCTGTTTTTTCTATTTTCGATTCATCGATTCCATTTGCCCCGGCATTTTGGGCCTGATGATTCGGGCAGCATTCCCTTTGAAGCGTGGCAGCATTTGCTCGAGCGCCGGTTCACCGAAGCGATCGACGAATTGCTTGTCGCCCAAAACGAAAACATGCCCTGCGATGGGCTGTCGAGCGCCCTGGCCAAGGCCTACCACGAATTGGGATTCCAGACTTTAGCCGATCAGGTTCGCAAAAGCGTTCGCACCGTTCGCGGCAACCAGTGGATGTTTCGTACCGGCCATCCGGCAGACCACCCACTGCGATTTCGCAAGGAACTGCTGAAAAAGTCTTCCGCCGATGGGACTTTTCCGATCCTCAAGGAAACCACCGCGGTCCGAATGGATTTTACGCACAGCGGGTGGAGCGACATCTTTTTCCTCGGGATGGACTTTCCCGAGGGAGCCAAAGTCATCAACGCGTCGGTGAATCTTGGCGTGATGGGTCGCGACGATCAACCGCGGCCACCGATCGAATGTTACTTGCGGGTGATCGATCAACCGCTGCTCAAGCTGACCAGTACGGACTTGAATGCGTCGGTGGAAATTCACACGATCGCTGAAGTATTTGATTTTGCACGCGACTATCTGGGTCTTCTCAAGGCAGCGTTGATTGCCGCGGGGATCGTTCCTCCGGGCATGGAAGGTTGCGGGCAGAGTATCGGCAGCCTGCTGGAACGGCTGTTGGGTCCGGGGTTGGGCCTGGAAGTTGTCTCCAAAGTCAACGATATCCCCAAAGGCTCGCGGCTTGCAGTTTCAACCAACCTGCTGGGTTCGCTGATTTCGGTTTGCATGCGTGCGACCGGCCAGGTGAGTGGGTTGACCGGAGGGCTTGAGGAAAAAGACCGCCGTTTGATCGCGGCACGGGCGATCCTTGGCGAGTGGATCGGTGGCTCGGGCGGTGGATGGCAGGATTCCGGTGGCGTCTGGCCGGGCATCAAGCTGATCTGTGGCAGCGACGCGAACGAAGAAGATCCCGAATTTGGAATCAGTCGCGGCAGATTGCTTCCGCGGCACACGGTCTTTTCGCAGGAAGATGTTTCGTCGGCAACCCGTAGCGCGATTCAGGACTCGCTGGTGCTGGTTCACGGCGGGATGGCTCAGAATGTGGGCCCGATCCTTGAGATGGTGACCGAGAAGTATCTTCTTCGAAGTCCTGTTGAATGGAAGGCGCGGGCAGAAACGATCGAGATCCTTGACGAAATCGTGGCGGGCCTCAAAAGCGGAGACGTTCGTGCGATCGGCGCTGCAACGCATCGGAACTTTTTCGGGCCTCTGCAAAAAATCATTCCCTGGTGTACCAACCTGTTCACCAACACCCTGGTGGAAAAATGCCAACAGAAATGGGGGGACGATTTCTGGGGATTCTGGATGCTCGGCGGAATGGCCGGCGGCGGGATGGGATTTATCTTTGATCCATCGATCAAAGAGCAAGCCAAACAGTGGCTTCAGACGACGATGCGGGAAACCAAAAACGACATGCAAACCCGGTTGCCGTTTGCGATGGAACCGGTGGTCTACGATTTTGAAATCAATGACAACGGAACGTGGGGCGAACTGTTTGAAGGAAAAGATGCCCGGATGCCGACGCAGTATTATGCCTTGCAGGTTCCTGGCTGGCTGAAACAGGAAAGCCATGAGCTTCCCGCGATGGTGCGGCGCGAACTCGAGCAGCTCGGTAGCGAGTATCGTGACAACGGTGACTCCAAATCGCTGCAGACGTTGATCGAAAGCATTCTGCCAGGACGAAAGTCTTCCGGTGATCGGGAAGCCTCGCTCGCGGAGTTGCTGGAAAAATTCGGCTTTGACCGGGAACTGCATGAGCAGGTAAAGACGGACCTTAAGTCTGGCCGTTTTGGCCTGTCTCAAAACCGGTTGCCAGCCAACACGTCCATCAAGGACGTCGAAGACAGCGATGTGCTTGACTGTCGCAAAATTGCGAGTGCCGCGGCGATTGATGTGGGCAAAGCCGCGATTGCTGCGGGTGAAGTCGCGGTGGTGACATTGGCCGCAGGCATCGGCAGTCGCTGGACCGAAGGTGCCGGCGTGGTCAAGGGCTTGCATCCGTTCGCGAACCTGGGCGGCAAACATCGTAGCTTTTTAGAAGTCCACCTCGCCAAAAGCCGCAAAGTCTCAGCCGACCACGCCGCCGCCGGCAAAGAGATTCCGCACGTGATCACCACCGGTTACATGACGCACCAGCCGATCGCGGAGCATCTCGGTTCGGCCAACAACTACGACTACTCAGGAAACGTGTTGCTTTCGCCGGGCCAGCATGTTGGCTTGCGAACCGTTCCGATGGTCCGTGACCTACAGTTTGCGTGGGAGGAGATGCCGCAACAGGTGCTTGATCAGCAGCAGCAAAAGGTCCGCGACAGCGCGCGTTCGGCTCTGGTTCGCTGGGCCAAAAGCTCAGGCGAAGGCAACGACTACCGCGACAACATGCCGATGCAATGCTTGCATCCGGTGGGACACTGGTACGAAATTCCAAACATGCTTCGTAACGGCACGCTTCAGGCGATGTTGGAATCCCGGCCCAATCTGAAATACATGATGCTGCACAACATCGATACCCTAGGGGCGAACGTTGACCCGGGGATTCTTGGTACGCATATCAACGGTGGCAGCTGTTTAAGTTTTGAAGTCATCGAACGTCGGCTGGATGATCGTGGCGGCGGTTTGGCTCGCGTCAATGGCAGGCCGCGTCTGGTTGAAGGCCTCGCCATGCCGCGCGAACGCGACGAATTCAAGTTGACTTACTACAATTCGCTGACTACCTGGATCGACATCGACCAACTACTGGGGCTGATGGGTTTGGCTCGCGGAGACCTGGACGATCGGGAAAAGGTCAACAATGCGGTGCGTGAGCTTTCGCTTCAGATGCCGACCTACATCACGCTCAAGGACGTCAAAAAACGTTGGGGCAACGGCCAGGAAGACGTCTTTCCGGTGGCTCAGTTTGAAAAGCTGTGGGGCGACATGTCGGCACTTTCGGATGTGTCTTGCCAGTTCTTTGTCATCCCGCTCCCGCGAGGACAGCAATTAAAGGAGCAGGCCCAGCTTGACGGTTGGCTTCGCGACGGGACGGCAGCGTTCGTTGAATCGCTTTGCGCCTGGTAGGCGCTACGGCGGTACTTAATCCGGGTTAATGATCGCCCCAGGACTGAATCTGCACTTGCTGGATGGATCCCCTGAAGAAAAACCGGCGCTCCTCTGCGCCCTGTGGGTCGGCGCCGATGACAATCGGACTGTCGTTTTTGACGACTTCGCCTTTTCGTTCAGAGGTCTTTGTGTGAGCATCGCTGTTGTCGACCCACAATCTGACTCGACCGTCCCCATCGTATGCTCCGATAACGAAGTAGCCTTGCTGGGTCTTCAACCGCCTGGCGGGAAAAGTTGCGTACGCATAACCGTTTCCGACTCGAACGCCGAATCGCAAAACCGTGGGCACCGGTCCGACTGGATTGTGCAGTTCCAATGCAAAACCGCCCGCATCGGCTTTCGACACCACGGACCGGGTTTCTCCGTCTCGGATCGATAATTCATCGAACTTCAGATGGGCAGAAACCAGGTAGCCTTCATCGTCGTTGTTGTCGGCGTCATAAAGCGTCATCGATTGTCGGTTTTGAAAGGGGAACAACGATCCGTAAAACGCCTGGCCGACATCGGAAAACTCTGCCCGCGGGGCGTCGGCTTGGTCCAGCCGGATTCGATTTGACCGGTCAGAATTGGAAGAAAACTTGAATAAACCGGCCCCAGTTTTGAGCTGGGCAATATTCAGATGGGCAAGGCCATTGGGTACCTCGACTTCCCGTCGCGATTTCGCAATCGGATAGTCCAACACCAAAGCGTCCACGTCCTCTCGCAGTGCAGCGACGTAAACTTCTCCAAATCGATTTGGGATCGTAAAAATCGTCGCGCCCAACCCCAGTGATTTTGCATACTCGGTCAGCGCGAAAAGGTTCGGTGCTCGGAAGTGAAACTCGACGCCAGCGCAGCCCGAATTTTTTGCTGCGAGGATGTTTTTCTGAGCTGACGCAAGTTTGTTCGGGTTGGTTTTCCCAAACAGGATGTGAAATCTTGCAGCGGGTTTGAGTATTTCAAAGGACGAAGCGTCAAGCTCGGATTTGAGTTGGTAGAGGACGTCGCGGCGTTTGTTGAAGGCTCGAAACACAACCGGCCTGCCTTTGTTGCAGATTTTTGCGTCCGCAACGGTCCTCAACAGGGCCTTTGAAAAATCGGCATTGGGCTGGTTGACTTTCAGTTCAAAGAAAAGAGGCTGATCGCCTGACCGAATCGATTTGTCGGCGAGAACATTTTTTAGTGCGGCAGCTTTTTTCTTTCCCTCATCGTGCGCGACCAACACTGTTCCGTTGTCCCAAATCAAATCAAGTTCAATGAGGTCGGCGTTGCCGCCCTGGGCGGCGTGGATTTTGTTCAACGTCGATCGAAGGTTTGCTTCGGCGCTGTTTTTCGAGTCTGTATAGCAATTGTGAGCCACGACACCGACAGCGTTGCCAAAACGGGTTGTTGCAAACTGCCGATCAACCCCACACCAATACCGTTTTCCCGATTGAGCGAAAACAGAGTTTGTCAAAATCAGGCAGACAAAAAAAACCGCCGATAATCGTATTCTGTTTCGAGTCACGCTTTCTCCTTTTTGCGTTATTCTCCTCGCATTTTTTCTTTTGCGGATTTGTTTGCCACGGATTCTATCAGGTGCGTCACGTCCGGCCCCTGATCTCGCAAACCCGCGATCCCCCAGGCAAAGCGGAAACTACTTTGTCTTGTATGATGACAACACGAAACCTTTCTCCCGCAGCGCCGACAGCACCGTCGCGGTGATCGCCGAAGTAATCATGGCCGTGACTCCGCCAGCGACTGTCACCCACAGGAATCCCGCCAGGTTGGTATCGCCGACCAAAGTAAACACCACGCCAGAAAACGAAATATGGCCCAGCATCAGAAAAAACATTCCACAAAACAATCCCAGACAACCGCTTTCGGTCGTCGATGCCCGAAAGATCACCAGCAGCGGAACCAGTCCGCTGATCACGTGTACCGTGAAGAAGAACAGTAGCGGATACATCGAAAGCTGAAACTTGCTCTCGCGTCGATGCTCCATCATTTGGTGCGGCAGACATCTTTCAAACACGGAAAACGACAATGCCAAACAGAAGGTCAACAGCATCAAGTCGGTGATTCGAAAACCACTGCTGCGGTTCTGGTCGTGAAAATGAAACTGCAAGCCAAAGATCGCTCGCAGCGCGAACAGCAGAGTTTGCGTTACGAACACCTGGTGCGCCACGACCCACAAAACAATCTTGATCATACCAAGCACATCTGCTCCATTCGCTGCCAGCAGGCTTGGCAGCAATCCGACCAGCACCGCAGACAGGTATAGCACCATGGCGATGAAGCTTTTCAAAATCCGCCAATGATAGGCCTCGCTTCCCAGGGCCGCGTACATCCCCAGCAACTGAAACGCAGCCAGAGTCATAAACACGATCACGAATATCGAAAAAATCGCGACCGCACCGGAAAGCATTCCGCTGACAAACACGATTGCGCAAAACAGAAACCAGGTGTTCAGATACGCACCTTGTGTATCGGGAACACGGGAAACTCCCAAGCCGAGTTGTTCGTCGGAGCCGGACATAGCCAATCAAACCAATGCAGTAACTGCGAGGCATATACGATAGGCGATCGAACCCGAGCCGCGTAGCGTTATCGCGACAAACTTTCGGGGCAAAGACAGCAAAGAGAAAAAATCGGCGGAAGCCTTGCGACAACCGCCGACCCGAAGGCGGTTGATAGCTTCCTGCTGGAAAACTAGTCAATCACTCGAACGACGACGCCGGAACCCACGGTCCGGTTTCCTTCGCGGATCGCGAAACGCGATCCTTCTTCGCATGCCACTGGCCGCATCAGGTTCACCGACAGACGCACACCATCGCCGGGCATCGCCATGTCAGCGTCCAGAATTTCCACACGGCCGTTAACGTCGGTCGTGCCAAAGAAAAACTGGGGCTGGTAGCCGGTGCCAAACGGTGTGTGTCGACCGCCTTCGGCTTTGTCCAGAACGTAGACTTCGGTTTCGATCCTGCTGCAAGGAACAATCGATCCAACGGCGGCCAAAACCTGTCCACGTTGAACCTGTTCACGGCTGACGCCGCGAAGCAGACAAGCCACATTCTGACCCGCGATTCCCCGGTCAAGGATGCGTCCAAAAGTTTCGACCTGTGTCACCACCGTCGAAGCGATGTCGCTTCCCTTGCCCACGATTTCGACAGCGTCGCCAGAGCGGACCGTGCCCGCTTCGATTTTGCCCGTCACAACGGTGCCACGTCCTTCGATCAGAAAGACGTTTTCGATTGGCATGTTGAAGGGTTTGTCGATATCGCGAGCCGGATCAGGGATGGCCGTATCAAGGGCCGCAAGCAGCTCTTCGATGCAGCGAATCGAATCCGGATCGGTCGGGTTCTCCAGAGCTTCTTTGGCGCTGCCGCGGACAAACGGTACCTGACTTTCGTCGAAACCGTATTGCGTCAGCAGATCACGAATCTCCATTTCAACCAACTCGATCAACTCGTGGTCGTCGACCAGGTCGCACTTGTTCAAAAACACAACCAGGTGAGGGACTCCAACCTGACGCGCCAGCAAAATGTGCTCGCGAGTTTGAGGCTGAGGCCCGTCGGCGGCAGAAGTCAGAAGCACCGCTCCGTCCATCTGGGCCGCACCGGTGATCATGTTTTTGATGTAGTCCGCGTGACCAGGGCAATCGATGTGCGCATACGTGCGAGAGTCCGTTTGGTACTCGACGTGCGCAGCGGTAATCGTAACGGTTTTCGATTTGTCACGAACGATTCCTCCTTTTGCGATTTGGTCATACGGTTTGAAGTTGGCAAGTCCCTTCTCGGACTGCACACGCAAAAGTGCAGCCGTCAAAGTGGTTTTGCCGTGGTCAATGTGACCGATAGTGCCGACATTGACGTTCAGTTTTTCGTTGCCGTTGGCAACGTTTCGAATATGCATCTCCTTGGCCATTGGTTCTCCTTTCAAAGAGTAAAAATCTGGTGGGCAAGGTGCCCGGAGACAAGAATAAAAACGACACAATGCGAGCTGGTGATTCGCTTGCCAGGCGTTTAACCAGCCCGTTTTGCACTGTGGCGTTGATACGCTTCCAAATGATCGTGACGGTGTTGCAATCCGTTGCCGCGACACAAACCGCTTTCACGGCCGCGCGTAGCATTTGCGCAACTGCGTTTGCCGCACGATCGGTGCGGTTTAGAGAGCCAGATCTGTCACGGGTTCGCGCGGTGGACGCCCCATCGATCGCCCTGCCAGTTGGCGGCGAGAGTCTTTTGCAGGCGGTTGAGCGAAAACAGATCGCAAACGCCAAGGAATGCGATTCCGATACAAATCACCACTGCGACAATTCCATACATTGCAAGCTGACCCAAATCGCCACCGTTGACATTGTTCTTTGGGGCCATCGCAGCGAACAGGCCAACGGCCAAACCCATCGCCGCCAGTCCGGCCAGTCCCAAGCCAATGCTTTTCCATGCCGCACGAAAGTACCAGCGGCGCATCTCGTAAGCAGCATCGGGATAGGCATGCGTATTGAGGGTCAGTTTATTGGAAAGCGAAACCCCCAACGCGTCTGGGGCGATGTCGCACACGGCGCGAAGAAGACCCTCGTTTTTCTGCTCATCAAGCATCGAGATTTTGACGGATCCAAACCTGCTCAAAAAGACCGAGTGCTTCCACGGGAATACCTCTCCCCCGGAAAGGTCAATGCCGCGACTGCCCAGGACGGCCAGGAGCTGATTCGTCGCGATCTCAAACTGGCCCAATGGTCGTTCAAAGGTAATCGTATCGGAGTAGACTCGCACACCGAAAATTCGACGACAATGCAGAATTGCGGTCGTGATCACGGCCACGATCAATCCGAAAATCCCTGCCGCGTTGAACCTTGCCGGAGGCGCCCAGTTGGGAAGCAGAACTTCCTGGAGAAAAATCCCCGTCAGGATGGAAGTGGCGAACAGAACGGCAGCAAATCGAATCGCAGCAAAGAAGATCCGGTTTTTCGGGTCGTCCCGAAATTCAACGATCGGCAAGCTTCCGGTATCGGTGTATGAACGCATCGCTGGACAGCCGCAATAAAGATTAATCAGAGCAGGGCTGGCATTTGAGACTCTTCCGGCCCCTACAGCAACTGCTTTGTGCGTCGCTTCAGGTAGGGCAGGACTTCCTCTCCGAACCATGGATTTTTTTTCAGCCAGCGATTGTTTCGCGGGCTTGGGTGTGGCATCGGGATGGCAGCGGGAGCAAAGTCCTTCCAGGCTTTTACCGTTTCGGTCAGGTTACGTTTGTTTCGCTTTCCAAAATGATACTGCTGTGCATAACTGCCAATCACGAGAGTCAACTTGACGTTTTGCAGATGCGAAAGCAATTGCTCGTGCCAAAGCTGTGCGCATTCCTTACGCGGCGGCAAATCGCCTCCCTTGCCGGTCCCGGGATAGCAAAATCCCATCGGCACCAATGCTACTTTTGTTTCATCGTAGAAGTCGTCATGGGAAATGCCGGTCCATTCTCGCAGACGCTGGCCGCTGGGGTCATCCCAAGGCACGCCCGATTCGTGGACGCGTACGCCGGGCGCCTGACCCACAATAAGGACCTTTGATTGAAGGTCGGCCGCAAGGATTGGCCGCGGACCAAGCGGCAAATGGGATTCGCATTCCTTGCAGCGGCGAATATCGACCAGAAGAGATTTCAGATCTTTCACAGTTCTGTACTTACACCCAGGGACAATATGGCGTGGTCGTTCCCGGCTGGGCGTTCTTTACCCGGCATATCTTACCCGCAAAAACAAATTTCATCTTCGACATTGTACCCGGATCAATGTTTGGGCCTGCTGCCATTGATTTTTCAGTGAGTGGTCTCGAATGGGACAGATAGAAACCTGATCCCGGACTATTCACGCGTGGGCGTAACTTTCAGTTTAGCCAATGAGCATCGCATCCGTTGGGAAAAGAGTCTTTGGTCTGGACTTCATCAACGAGGTGAACCGAAATCTGGGCGACAATCCAGCCTTGACCTTCGCATCAGTGAGGTTCAATGCAAATCAACGCCCGTCGTCGTGAATAATTCTGGCTGACATCACGAATAATTTTGGATCCAACGTAAGAGCGATGGAAATGCAATCGCCACACGAGCAACGACGATTCCAGATCGACTCAACAAACAGTAAATATGCCCCGCCGTGGGACGTTCCGATCACCCCAATTTACCCCCGATTTTTTGAAAGGTCAAAACAATGCCCAGAATTCAACCCGTCAATAGCGAGACAGCCGATGAGACCACCAAAGGGATTCTGTCGGCGGTAAACGAAAAAATGGGAATGGTTCCCAATCTTATCTCAACGATGGCTCAGTCACCTGCGGTTGCCAACGCCTATCTCGGGTTCAGCGGTGCCCTCGCCGGAGGAATTCTACCAGCGCGACTGCGTGAGCAATTGGCCCTTGCCGTGGGCGAGGAGAACTCATGCGGTTACTGTGTTTCGGCGCACTCGTTGTTGGGCAAGGGCGCCGGCCTAGACGACCCGGCGATCGAAGCTGCCAGACGAGGCGGGTCGGCAGATGGCAAAGAAGACGCAGCGTTAAAGTTTGCTCGAACGGTTGTTCGTGATCGCGGCAACGTATCCGACGCGGACGTCAGCGGTCTTCGCGAAGCGGGTTACAACGATGGTGAAATCGCCGAAATCGTAGGCCACGTTGCCTTGAATCTGTTCACCAACTACTTCAACCATATCGCCGCAACAGCGATTGACTTTCCGGTTGCTCCTGAGCTAGCCGGCGCGTAGCCGCCCCGCCATAAAGCCGGATTCACAAACCACAGCTGTAGGCATCGTGAGCGCAAGCTTGCGGTGCCTTTTTTGTTCCACTCGGGTTTTTTGTTCGTTCAGCGGCTACGGTGAGAGCCGTCGGCGAGCCCAGTTGCCGAATTCATTGCGGTAGACGACCCGGTCGTGAAGTCGATTAAGTCGCCCTTGCCAGAACTCGAACGAATCAGGCGTCAACCGATAGCCGCCCCAAGCCTCGGGCAAGGGAACCGCTTGGCCCTCGTATTTTGATTCCAGTTCGGCGGCGATTTGAGCGAGGACTTCGGGCGAATCGAGTTCCGACGATTGCTTCGACGCCAAAGCTCCGATCTGGGAACCGCGAGGACGCGTGTGAAAATAGGTTTCCGAGTCTTCCCGGGAGGTCTTTTCCACCGCCCCGGTCAAACGAACCTGGCGACCGAGCCATGGCCAGTGAAAGTTCACCGCCGCATAGGCGTTGGCGGCAAGCTGCTGGCCTTTGGTTGATCGGTAATTGGTGTAGAAACGAATCGAATCCGCATCGACGCCTTTGAGTAGCACCACACGCGACGTGATGTGCCCCTTGCCGTCGGAAGTCGACAGCGTCATCGCGTTGGTCTCGAACCATGGGGCAGGGCACGATTCCGATGCGCCCACGAACCAGGTCTTGAACACGTCCATCGGTTCGTCCAGCAATTCGCTTTCGTCGATACCGTGGGTTTCGTATTCTTTCCTGAGGTCCTGAAAATCGACCACGATGTCTCTCCGGGTTCTTGTTGGTGGTGTGCTTGCGGCATTGGTTGGTGGACAAGACAATAACGTCTTTGATCCAAATGGTAACCGACAAAGCCGACTTTGATTATCCGCGTTGGCGACACAGAAATAAGGACCGAAGCCAAATATGACCACCTACCGAGTCGAAAAAGACACCCTTGGCGAGGTGCAAGTTCCCGACGAAAAATACTGGGGTGCCCAAACCCAGCGAAGCATTCAGAACTTCGACATCGGCGGACAAAAGATGCCGCTTGAGATTGTGTACGCGTTTGCTCACCTGAAAAAAGCCGCAGCATTGGTGAACGCCGACCTGACGGACTTTCCGGCTGACAAAGCCCAAGCGATCGCGTCTGCCTGCGATGAGATTCTCGCCGGCAAGCTGGACGACCAGTTCCCGCTGGTGGTCTGGCAAACCGGATCCGGCACCCAGAGCAACATGAACGTCAACGAGGTCGTCGCCAACCGGGCAACCGAAATCATGGGCGGTGACTTTCGCGCCGAAAAAATTGTCGCCGCCAACGACGACGTCAACAAAAGCCAGTCTTCCAACGACACGTTTCCAACCGCGATGCACATCGCGACCTATCACAAGCTCGTCAGCGAGATGTTGCCCAAAGTCAATTTGCTGCACAAGACGCTGTCCGAGAAAGCAAAGACCTTTGACGCGATCACCAAAACTGGCCGCACGCATCTGATGGACGCGACTCCGGTGACGCTGGGTCAGGAGTTCAGCGGCTACGCGATGCAGTTGCAGCGAGGCGTCGAAGCCGTGGGTGACAGCTTGAAACGGGTTTGCGAATTGGCACTGGGCGGCACCGCAGTGGGAACGGGTTTGAACACTCCGGACCGCTACGATGTCGCTGTAGCAAAGAAAATTGCGGAACTGACCGGTCATCCTTTCGTGACCGCGGAGAACAAATTCGAAAGCTTGAGTGCTCACGACGCGATGGTCGAAGTCAGCGGATCGCTGAAGCGGCTTGCGGTGAGCCTGATGCACATCGCCAACAACATTCGCCTGCTGGCCAGTGGGCCGCGCTGCGGCATCGGTGAAATCGTGCTTCCCGCCAACGAGCCCGGCAGTTCGATCATGCCAGGCAAAGTCAATCCGACGCAGTGCGAGGCGATGACGATGGTTTGTGCTCAAGTGATCGGCAACGATGTCGCGGTTTCTGTTTCGGGAACGCACGGTCAGTTTCAGTTGAACGTGTTCAAGCCGGTGATGGCTTACAATGTGCTGTTGAGCGCCCAGTTGATTGGCGATGCGTGTCAGAGTTTCAACGACAACTGCGCCGTCGGGATTGAGCCCAACCAGGAGCGGATCGACGAGTTGCTGGGCAAAAGCCTAATGTTGGTGACGGCTTTGAACACGCACATCGGCTACTACAAAGCCGCCGAAATCGCGCAGACGGCTCACGCCAACGGAACCACGCTACGTGAAGAAGCGGTTGCTCTGGGACACCTGACGGCAGAGGAATTTGACAAGGTCGTTGTGCCGGACAAGATGGTCGGACGTAAGAACGGATAGAAGTATTGGAGTTTGTTGTGCCGGTTTAAGCCGGAATCAGCTCAATCCGAATCATGCTCATCCGGCTAATTCCGGACGAACAACTGTGACACGGAAAGAACCCGTTGTAATGATGGAAATTGAATGAGCTTCAACCCGCGCACGTGGCTTCATGAGAAACGCGAACATCTGCATCGGCGGTTTGTCGTTGGCCGGAAAAGCCAGGCGGTTTTCGAACTGTTTACATTTGGTGTCAAACAGGCTTGGGCGTGTTTGTTTGGGGCCTGCATCTTGGCGTTGCTGGTGTTGACGTTTCTTTTCTACCCCAAGGACGCGGCATTGCCACGTTATGACTTCGTCACGATCGTGGCCATCACGATGCAGGTGCTGCTGTTACTTTTCCGCCTTGAGACGCTCGAAGAAGCCAAGATCATTCTTGTTTTTCATCTCGTGGGCACGGCGATGGAACTGTTCAAGACGCAAGTTGGGTCATGGGTTTATCCCGAACCGGCATACCTGAAGATTGCCGGTGTGCCGATGTTTTCCGGTTTCATGTACGCAAGTGTGGGAAGCTACATCGCACGGGTGTGGCGAATATTTGATTTTCAGTTTGATCGTTTTCCGCGCTTGCGCTGGCAGTGCGTTCTCGCGTTTCTGATTTACGTGAATTTCTTTTCGCATCATTACCTGCTCGACATTCGGCTGGCGCTGTTCGCCGGGGCGGCAGTGCTCTACGGGCGGTCTTTGATTCACTTCAAGGCAGATCAAGAGCATCGCAGGATGCCGCTGCTGCTGGGGCTAGCCCTGGTATCGCTGTTTATCTGGTTTGCCGAAAACATCGCGACCTATGCGAAGGCATGGACGTATCCATCACAGACCGACGGGTGGCACATGGTTTCGTGGACAAAGCTGGGGGCGTGGTTTCTGCTAATGCTGATCAGTTTCGTGCTGGTGGCGTCGATCCACGTGACCGGCGACCGGTCAAAGGCTCGCAATTGAGCCGCCGGTGTACTTAGGCTAAAGCGACTTCGTGGAATCCACGGATCTATGCAGGCCGCCGACTTCGGGCCGATCCGGTTTCAAGAATTCCGACAGACGATGATCGACGACAAGCTCGCTAGATCCACGATCAACGACTACACAAGCACGTCCGCTGGATGTTTCGCTACGTTGCGAATCAAGAGCTTATCCCTGGCGAGTGGTATTGGCCGCTTCAAGACGTTGACAATCTTAACCCGGATTATTCACGAGGCGTGGGCGTCAGAATCAGTTCCGGCACGGATCCGCGGTTCTGATGCGATGAAACGATCGCTATGGTTTTCATCTATCAGATGATTCGCAATTCTTGTTGAAATCCAGCTTTTCCTTTGTTCCCGTTGGCCAGACGTAGAATCAACGCCCGTCGTCGTGAATGATCCGGGCTTAAGCAAGGCCGGAGCGACGCCAAAGAGCCCGGCGACGTTCTTCCGGTTGCAAACTCCATCGTCGACGCGATGACCGAAGAGCTAAGGCCGAGAGAGACTTTCGAGCAAACTACAGCGTCCAGAATTACCGCCAAGCAATTCAACGAGCAGCACTTCGCGCTTTCCCAATTCCCAATTCCCAATTCCCAATTCCCAATGGGGCCGGCGTGCGGATGGCTTCAGAAGTAATGGAGTTTCGCTGGTCTGACGTCAACTGGCAACGTCGCGCCATTCGCTTTCACACAACGAAGACCCAAAGGCATGGCCACAGCCATCGGACCTGTCCGATCTTCCCGGCGCTTGCCAAACATCTCGAAGCCATGGTCGACGCGGCCGAGCCGGGCGAAGAGTTCCGTTGCCCTCTGATCTCTACTGGCCAGATATCGAAGAACTACCTCGACCAGCGACTAAAGGCGGCGATCGGCCGAGCGGGCTTTGAGCCTTGGCCTCGTTTGTGGAATAATCTGCGAGCCACCAGAGCGACGGAGATCGACGATCAGTTCGGTTCGAAGGCCGAGAGGGAATGGATAGGCCACGGTGCCGAAGTGGCGTTGAGGCATTACCTCATGGTCACAGACGAGAAGTGGAATCGGGCCGTTGGGATCGATTGCTTAGAAAGCCAAAGAGCCAACGCAAGCGATACAGGGACTCACTCAAGAGGGACGTAACTGCGCAGACCCCCATTTTTTATTGCAGGCAAACTTGCCAGCGAGGCACCCGCCAGTAAGCTAGAATAATCCATTTATTGCGCTGGCAACTGTGTCACAAATGTCCTGTTTCGGAGTATTGTACGGCAAGCACAGATTGTAATGACAACGTTGACAGCAGTGAAATAGTTGACTATCGTCCTCGCGGAAAGCGTAGATGCATGCATTGAATGCCAACTAGGCAAGGACGCCGGAGGAGAGTTCCGAATCTCCTTGTTCATGGACTCGATGTCGATTTTATCGTTGATCGACCCCTACTCGAAAAATCCCATGGCAACTCTACCTGAAATCCCATCCTCATCTTCAACAACCGTTCAACTCGATTGGAAAAACATCGAGGGGCAGATTGTTGTGACTCCTCAGAACCAAGATCGGTTTGTCATTAAGATGCAGCAGGCTGTTGAAACTCTACAGCAAGCAAAGCAACAGCAGCGGTTTGAGCTTCAAATGAAACTCTTAATGAAGACTCTTGTTGGCTGGCTTGAGAAACGCATGGATATTGACCAAGCATTTCTCACTCTAAGAGATGGATCGCTGGCATTCGTCGTTGTCAGGAACAAGAGTCACTACGACGCCGATTTCGAGGATTGCCTATCAGAGCTTGACATTCAGATCTCAGAAGACGTCGACCTGAACCTGATCGAGCTCGATGTGATTGCGCTTCCCGAAGTATCACGCAACGGTTTGAGATCTTTTCTTCACCCAGAAGTGTCATTCACGTTCGTCCATAGCTAACCCTATCGACCACATCAACTTGGCGAACAAAAACCAAGGTGCATTGGAATACTTGCTGTCGTCAGGGGAGCACCCTGAGTGGACAGCAACCGTTGCGTTTTACAAAGCTGTGCAGCTTGTTGAAACATTGCTTTCACACTCCAATGGGCTTACTGGGCAAGGCCACAAAAGACGATTGAAACTTGTTAAGGATCGCTACAAAGCGATGCACCCTCACTTCAGGGTTCTTTGGCAGGCGTCAACAATAGCCAGATATCTGCACGACAATGAAACCAGCACCAAATACTCTAAGTTCTCCGATTACATGTCGTCAGACGTAGTCGCAAAGGAACTAGTTGAAAAGAGACTGCTCAAAATGGAGCAAATGGTAATCGAAAAGTTGGACGAAGAGCTTCGGGCCAAAATTGTGAAAGTCAAATTCGGCAACAAGTTGCCTGATCCAAAAAATTCGAGACATACGAAGCCTGACGTACCGAAATAAGTCCTCGGCTACTGAAAAAGGTTTCGCTACTTATCATTCAGGTGCATCGGCTTGCACTTCGGTGAACGTCTGTTTCAGCGTTTCCGAGTATTCCGGGCTTTGCTTTGGAATCGTTAGTGCCTGGCAGCCAAAGGTCTGGGGTTCGAGCCCCCTCAGCTCCACTTTTCAGATCACTCGATCTTCGCCGGGTATTAAGCGATTCTACAACCGCTCAGACGTCGGAGCGTGCGGCAAAGGTAGCTGGACAACTTGCGTCGTCCCTAGTTTTTGCGGACAGGCCGCTGCTCCAGCCAAAGTGACGGCATGCGTCACCCCCCTCGACCAGCCGCGAATTCGCGACATGCGGTCGCACCTCGCCAGCCACGAAGTGGAGAAATGTTGTAGCCATGGGTGTGAGCCGGCGTGAGCCCATGGAGCTGGAACCTCGGTGCAGGGATTAGCCCCGAAAGGACGACAGGAAATCCAACGCCCGCTGTTCATGTCGCCCCTGCGGGGCTTCACGTTTAGCCCGGATTATTCACGACGACGGGCGTTGATTCTACGTCCGGCCAACAGAAGCAAGGGAAACGCTGAATTTCAACAAGAAAGGTGAATCATCCGATAGATGAAAACCACAGTGATCGTTTTATCGCATCAGAGTCGCGGATCACTGTCGGAACTGACTCTGACGCCCACGCCTGGTGAATAATCCGGGTTTAGAACGAATGGTCCTTGTCGGGAAAGCTTCGGCTGCGGACTTCTTTGCACCACGCATTTACCGCAGTGGTGATCTGGTTGCCAACGTCGGCGTAGGCTTTGACGAAACTTGGAACATAGCCGCCGGTCATGCCCAGCATGTCACTGATTACCAAAACCTGCCCGTCGCAGCCATTTCCGGCACCAATCCCGATCGTGGGCACGTTCAGCTCTTTTGTGATTTCGGTAGCGATTTCTTCAGGGACACATTCGATAAGAACGCAGAACGCGCCAGCGCCCTGGGCTGCGGTTGCGTCATGCATCAATGCGTCGCGATCACGTTGGACTTTGTAGCCGCCCATCGCGTGGATCGCCTGCGGTCGAAGCCCCACATGAGCGATCACGGGAATGCCCGCGTTGACCATCGCCCGAATGACATCGGCCTGCTCGGCACCGCCTTCGAGCTTGACCGCCTGGCAGCCGGTTTCTTTCATGATCCGGCCGGCAGCTTTAACGGCTTCGTGGACCCCGTGATGATTAATTGGAAAAGGAATGTCGACCACCACAAAGGATCGCTTTGCCGCCCGAGCGACCATTTCCCCATGGTAGATCATTTGCTCCAGCGTAACGGGCAACGTGTTCTCGTGCCCCTGGACAACCATCGAAAGCGAATCGCCGACAAGCAACATGTCCACGCCAGCAGAATCGAGTCGCTCTGCGGTGGGAAAATCGTAAGCAGTCAGCATCGTGATCGGCATGCCGTCGGACTTCATTTTCAAAAAGTCTGTGACGCTGAGTCTTCTTTTTTTCTTGTTCGCCATTGAGGCTCCGGTCCGGTAAAGGCCGCTTGCGCGAACCTTGAGGGTTGGGGAAAGTCTTACTGACACAGGGCTTTGCCTGCCATCTGTCGAGAAAAATCAACATCAGCAACGTCAAATTGATACGGATGTTGTCGCAGAGAAACAGGTCAGAATTGTGTCACAGCGAAACAAAAGACGAAATCCGGGTGTGTGAAAAGAGTAACAGGCGTTTGGACCCTGTTTTGGTCGATCAAACAAGAGAACCCCCGGTTGTTTGCGTAAAAAAGCCCGAATTTCCCATTGGGGCGTAAACGATTGGCACCCCGTTTGCGTCCAAAGATATAGGCATGAGGGTGAATGCATTCTTCGCATCGCCCGAAACACCAGCAAAAGGAGCAACCATGTTCAAGACAAACGAGAAAGGTGATCAGCAAAAGTTGGCTGCATCTGCCCAGGTCTCCGGGTCGGACGCGGTTGAACTTGGCACCGTCCGCACCGAAGAAGAATTCGGACTGTGGCTTGACGCCAGCCTTGAGCTTCTGGTTTCCCGCTTCGAAGAATTCGAGACCGACGATTCGGTCCGGAAGTACTTCTCGCGCAAGTAGGCGATTTGCGTTACGCGTCAGGCCCGGAGTCGTTTTCGGCCTTCATCTGATCGGCTTTCATCTGATCGGCTTTCTCGCGTTGGCGGTTGTATTCTTCCACCAGAGCATCGCGGGCGCTGTCGTCGGTGCGGGCGATTTCGTTTAGGCCCACCGAAAACAGATCAAAGAACGCCAATCCGGTGATGCCGACCAACATGACCAGGATGACGCTGATAAAAATGGCGACCGTTCGTGGTTCATCGACAGCGTAGATCCCCGCCAGCATGATGCCTGTTGACGCAATCAACGAACTGGCGATCGCGCGACGGCGGTACTTGCGAGTCTCAAAGCCAACTTCGCGGGGAGTGTGCGGTTGGTTGAAAACATCGTCGATGCGTCGTTTGTGAGCGAACAGTGAAAGTACGCCGGCGGCAAAGGAACCGATGCCCAACAGCAAAGCGCCATTCTTTACCGTCTGGCTGAACGCGAGCAGCGGAGCTTCCAGCAGGACTGGAGTTTCCGCGAGCAAGTTAATTGCATCAGGTAGCATCGGTGGCTCCCATTTTATCCCGAATTATTCACGAGGCGTGGGCGTCAGAATCAGTTCCGACAGCGATCCGCGGCTCTGTTGCGATGAAACGATCGCTGTGGTTTTCATCTACCGGATGATTTACATTTCTTGTTGAAATTCAGCTTTTCCCTTGCTTCCGTTGGACAGACGTAGAATCAACGCCCGTCGTCGTGAACAATCTGGGTTTATTTTCGCTTTTTGGCAACCCGATTGAGCTGCTGAATTTGCCGAGTCCATTCGAGCAACACGGTTCCTACTTTGCCCAGCGATTCGGCCGAACAGTTTTCTACTTTATCTTGAGTGGTATGCCAGTACTGGTTGCCGGCTTTGGGGTTGGGATAGTCGAAATCGATGATGTCGCAGGTGGGAATTCCGGCAATCTGATTCAGGGGCAAGTGGTCGTCACGAATCGTGTGGCCGCGTCGGACGATGAATTCCTTGATCCCGAGCTTGGCGGCAACCGACCAGATGCTTTTGGTTAGCTTTTTGGCGTATTGCAAACTGTGGACTTCCAGTTTCAATTGCAAGTCCTTGTCGCCGACCATGTCCACAAGAATGGCGTATTCGTATTTGACGTCATACCGACCGGCGGCGTACTGCTTGGCAAAGTAACCCGATCCCAGAAACATAGGATCTCGCCTGGCGACAAAAACGAATTCTTCGCCATCAAAGAACACGAAATCAATTCCATACTGACCGTCCATGTTTTCAATGTGACGACCCAGTTCGGCCAGAACCGCAACGCCAGAACCGCCATCGTTGGCACCGATAAAGACGCCTTGCGGATTGACGGGGTCTCTGTCAGGAAAAGGCCGCGTGTCGTAGTGGCAGCAGAACATCAGTCTCTTTTTCCGTTCTGGATGCCAGCGGATGATCAGATTGCTAAGCTTGGCCTGACGACCGGTTCGTGGGTCATTGACATTAAAGTGCTGATAGTACGCTTTGGCACCAATTGCCTGGAAATGGTCAATCAGGAGCTTCTGTTGTGTGGCCATTCCATCGGAGGTACTCATCCGAGGCCCAATTTCGCAAACGCGCTCCAGGGCGGCGAAAGCCTGATCCTTGTCGAAGGGGTCAGTGGCCGCGGCCAGGGCCGGTTGTTGGGATTCTTTCGTTTCCGATTGGGCAAAAGCGACACTCACAGAGGAACTCGCCAGCAAGGTCAGTATAAGAATGGTTTGATTCAGCCGCATGATTACTCCAATGTTGGTACCGGCCTTCGCTTGCGGTTACCTTCTGGGCAGATTGTAATGGAATGCTCGCCCACAAAGAATTCGGACTTGTTACGGAAACATGATGAAACACGTTTTTCTTGCTTCCTTTTGTTGGCTTTTTCTCTCAGCCGTGGCCTTCGCCCAGCAAAGCGGCGAAATTGAGCCCTTTACCCTGCCTTCGATTGAAGCAGGAAAAAAGGTTGTCATCTCCGATAAAGCCGCCCATGAACTTACCGTACTGTGCTTTTTGGGCACCGAGTGTCCACTGGCGAAACTGTACGCGGGCCGACTTCAGCAGTTGGACGAACAGTTCGAAGCGGTTCGCTTTGTGGGCATCAACAGCAACGTGCAGGATTCGCTCGAGGACATCGGCAAGTACCTGGAGAGCACGGGCATCAAGTTTGAATTCGCCAAAGACAATCGCAATCTGATTGCGGACAAACTTAACATCACCCGCACACCAGAAGTGGTGGTCATCAATCGCAATCGCGAGGTCGTTTATCGAGGCCGCGTGGACGATCAGTACTTGCCAGGCGTTTCCCGCAACGAAGCCCGGCGGCAGGATTTGCGGTTGGCGATCGAGCAGGCTTTGGCTGGCAACCCGGTGGAAGTTGCCGTGACCGAACCGGAAGGATGTTTGCTGGGCCGCGTGCGCGAGGCCGATCCCGATGCGACGGTGACTTTTTCGAAACAGGTTTCTCGTGTGCTACAGCGGAATTGCATCGAGTGCCATCGCAGCGGTGAGATCGGACCGTTTTCGATGGAGACCTACGAGGAAACCGTTGGCTGGGCCGACATGATCCTCGAAGTCATCGAAGAGAAAAGGATGCCGCCCTGGCACGCGGACAAGTCAGTTGGAACGTTTGCCAATGCCCGCACAATATCTCGGCAGGACGTCGACTTACTCAAGGCCTGGGTGGAGCAGGGCACCCCCGAAGGAAGCCGTGCGGATCTGCCGCAACCGTACCAGTCTGTCGATGGCTGGCGTTTGCCTCGCAAGCCCGATGCGGTGATTGAGATGAGAAAGCGGCCGTTTGTCGTGCCGGCCGATGGCACCGTCGAGTATCAGTACTTCGTTGTCGATCCCGGATTCACCGAAGACCGTTGGGTGACCGCAGCGCAGGTGATTCCCGGCAATCGCAGCGTTGTTCACCACACAATCGTCTTCATTCGTCCACCCGATGGGCTTCGGCCTCGCGGTGTCGGCTGGCTGGCGGCTTATGTGCCGGGGCAAACGCCATTGGCGTATCAACAAGGACGGGCTCGCTTTGTCCCCAAGGGCTCGAAACTTGTCTTCCAACAGCATTACACGCCGACCGGAACATCGGTGGAGGACGTTACCAAAATCGGGATGGTATTTGCGGACCCAACGGATGTTGAAAATGAACTGATGACGGTGATGGCGATCGATCAGTCATTCGAGATTCAGCCTCATGACGAATCGCATTTCGTTGGCGTGCAGACGCGGCGACTTCCTTCGAACGGCAAACTGCTGTCCGTTTCGCCGCACATGCACTATCGCGGCAAGTCGTTTGAAGCTTCGGTTGTGGCGGCGGACAAGTCCACTGAACCGTTAATCAAAGTCCCCAATTACGATTTCAACTGGCAGCACCGCTACGAGTTCAAGAATCCAATTTCGCTGGGCGACATCCGGCGATTGAAGGGCAAGGTCGAGTTTGACAACTCAAAGAACAACCCTTTCAATCCCGATCCAACCCAGCTTGTTTCATGGGGCGATCAGACTTGGGAAGAGATGGCGATCGCGTTCTTCGATATCGAAGTTCCCCGCAAGGATGTCCCGGAAGCGGCCAGGAACCGCTCGGTCGAAGACTCGACAGACTTCGTTCGCTCGATTACCGATCGTGCCGAACGGATCGAGCGCCGCCGAGCCAAGCAGGAGAAAGAAATCTGGGCTCGTTTCGACAAAAACGGTGATGGAGAAATTGTTCGCGATGAAATTCCTCGCAGTGTCCGCGTCTGGGGCTTTAACCGATTTGACGCCAATCGCGATGGCAAGGTAACCAGGGACGAGGTGCGGATGCAGGTTGAGCAACGGGTCAAGTGATCCGCTTTGCGTAATTTCTGTTGCTGCCCCTTTCGTGTTGTTTTCAGCTTCTTCGAGCTGAAAAGAATCAGCCGTTTTAGCGCAGGCCCAGTAGGGCCGGTTCCCACCGGCCGACATTTCGTTCCTTTTGCGAGAAGGATTAAACCCCGGGACACGCGTAAGATTGAAAGCTGACTTTCGAGGGACGACATCGAACGCGGCCGGTGGGAACCGGCCCTACGACTGCGGCTAAAACGACAGCGGTTGCTGCCTGTGGACGCAAAATGCGAAGAAAACGTGCGCCAGCTAACCACTGCTGGCATGGTACTTCCAACAGTTCAAGCGAAAAGATCCGGATTGCCGATGAACAGCCAAGAACCATCTGTTAAAGCTGCCATTGCTTTCAACCCGTTCTCTTAACTTTAACTTAGGCCCCTCGGCCGAGGATCAACGTGATTACCAGAATTTTACTTTCGACGGCGATCATCTGTCTTGTAGCAAGCTCCTGTTTTGGACAGGCGAACAACACGCGCCGCGGCGCGTTGACCGGTGGAGCAGCCGGCGCGATCATCGGCGGGATCATTGGCAACCAAAACGACGAAACCCCCGAAGGTGTTCTCATCGGCGGAGCGGTTGGTGCAATTGCCGGCGGCCTGCTGGGCAACCAACAGGATCAGCTGAATCAACAACGCTACCGATACCGTCAGCAGCAGGCTTATCGACAGGCGGTTGATTTTTCCAGCGGCGTCTCGATCAACGATGTTGTCGCGTTGAGCCAAAGCGGCGTTGCCAGTTCGATCGTGATCCAGCAGATCCAGACCAATGGCGTCAAGCAACGAATCGGCGTGAACGAAATCATTGCCTTGCACCAGCAAGGGGTCAACAAAGAAGTGATCGGTGTCATGCAACAGGCAAGGCTTGCCGGTGTCGAATCACGCGTTCAAAAAGCCCCTGTTCGGACCGTCTATCAAACCCGTCCCGTCGTCGTCCATCAGCCGATCGTGGTTGAGCGATACGTTCCCGTCCGGCCACCGTATGGATCTCACCCTCACTCTCGGCCGCGCTATAGCTCTCCACGTCATGCGCATTACAACTTTCACTATCGCCGATAGAGTTCGGCTACGTTGCTGCGCGTTTTGTGAGCCATTGGCCTTACGGCCTCGGGTGAGCGCTTCTAGCGGTGTTCGGCAAGGCAAGTAAATCAGGGCTGGCTACGATTGGCCCTTCGGCGGGATCTTACCCGGAATCTTCTTGAACTCCGCGTCGCTGCCTTTGGCTTTGTGCATCCGACCGTCGGGGTGCGTCCCCGGGCCATCCTGAGAGTAGAACTTGCTGATTGCCATTTCCCAGTCCTCGCGATGACGGACTTTGACAAAAGCCGAACGGACTTCCTGATGCTGCGGATGCAAAATGGAATACTTGATGCCGAACTTGCGCATCAACTGCCCGACTCGATCCTCGCCGTAAAGTGACTCCGCTAGGCGAAAATGCTCAAGCAAAACGTCGCGCTGCTGGTGCAGGGTCGGCGGGTCAGGCAAAGGCCGTCCTTCGGCAAGGGCTCGGGCCTGATCGAAGATCCACGGGTTGCCGATGGCTCCCCTGGCAACCGTCACGCCATCGACTCCGGTTTGAGCCATCATGTCCAGGCAATCCTGCGGCGTAAAAAGGTCGCCGCTGCCCAGAAGAATATTGTCGCCAATGTGGTCTTTGACTTCTTTGAGGAACTCCCACTTGCTTGGCCCGACGTAACGTTGCTTGACCGTGCGACCATGAACTGTCACCGCAGCGATCCCGATTTCAAACGCCCCATCAAGAATCTCGAAAAACTGATCGCGACTTTCCTGCGTATCATCGATGCCTCGACGCATCTTCATCGTCACCGGAATCTCTGCCGGGACGTTGTCGCGAGTCCGCTTTACGATCTCTAGGGCCACATCAGGTTGGCTCAGGTGGAACCCGCCGCGACAGCGACCAAGAACTTTTTTCACCGGGCAACCAAAGTTAATATCGATGATGTCGAAACCGGCTTTCACCAAACGCATCGCCCCCAGCGAAAACTGTTCGGGCTCGGCACCCATCAACTGCCCGCCAACAGGATGCTCTTCGTCGGAAATGTGCAGGAAATGACTGGTGCGTTTCCTCTCCTTCAAATTCACCAGAAACTCGTCCAGCATCACCTCGCAGACAGTGTACGGAGCCCCCAATCGTCTGGCGATGACTCGCATCGGCCAGTCGCTGTATCCCGACAGCGCCGCCTGGACGACCGGAAATCCGATATCCACGTTCCCAATTTTCAGGGGTTTGAGTACTGGATTTGCGTCGATCGTGCTCACGAGGGTGTTTGATCTGTTTGGGGGTTGGCGAATCGGATAAAAATTGCGTATTCGTGACGCGGGTTGTGCCAGTGGGATTCGCCAGAAACTGGCAAAGCACCACTTCGGGCCGCCAATCCTGAAAAGCCCGGCAGCTCCAGCTACGAATACTAATTGATCAGACGACATTTCCTCCAGAGACGTTCGGCACTTTTTGCCTCCAAAGATGGACCAACTGTACGGCATCCTCATCGACTACTGGCCTTTTTGGGTTGGCCTGGCCGTGTTCACAGCGATCATGATGCTGCTGCGGATGTATGCCGTCCCGCCACCGATGCCGTATTACAAGCGGAAATCGCTGGTCACCAAATCGGAGCTTCGCTTCTTTAAAGCCCTGCAAAAGGCCGTCCTTGACGAGTGGGAGATCTTTGCGATGGTGCGGATCGCAGACCTGATCCAGGTCCAAAAAGGCAACCCCCAGGGCCGAAAATGGCTGAACAAAATTCTCGCCAAGCACATTGATTTCGTTTTGTGTGATCCAATGTCACTCGAACCGGTCCTGGCGATCGAGCTTGATGACGCTTCGCATCAGCGAGCAGACCGAATCGAACGCGATGAGTTCGTCAACGACGCCATGGAAGCGGCTGATTTACCACTACTTAGAATTCCCGTCGAAGACGGATACAGCGCCCGAGAAGTAAAGGACCTGATCGATGAAATTTTGGGATAACAAAAAACCGGGGCGATCTTGGTTGAATCCGTTTTCGAAGCTCCAGTGGAAACCGCCGACCTGCCGGGCTACTTTGATGCTCTCTCTGCTGTCAGCCACCCTGCTGTCAGCCACTCCGTCTTTCACTCAAAACTCGATGCGAAAGATCCGTGTCACTCCCAACGCGACAGCCTCCAAAATCGGCACCGCGATCAATTGGGAAACCGACTACGCCACCGCCCGGAAAAAGTCACGCGACTCCGGCAGGCCCATCCTCTGGTACGTGCCCCGACTGGCCGACACGTTCATGGATCGCAAACGCGAAGTCGACTGGTACATGCGAGCCGGAGCTTGGTCGTACCCGGAAGTTATCGCATCGGCGAATCAGAACTACATTCCATTGATGGCCGTCCCGGGCAAGGCCCAAGCGAATAACTTTGACCTGAAAGCATTCAAGTTCATCGAACCGGGCTTTGTGGTTATCGAACCGGACGAAACCGTTTCGCTTCGCATCGACCGCGTGACGACGATCAATCCGCGTTGGATCACGGGGCTTCTCAAGCCCGCGAGCGACCTGCCGGCGAAAGCTCCGGCCGTCAAAAAAGCCCAGGACTTCCTGTTTGCTTTCGCCTACGACCAGGTGCTTGAAGTTAAAAGCGACGCCATCGAAGTCCAGTGCTGCCAAGCGATGGCGCTTTTTCGGCTTGGTCGGCACAGCGAATCGCTGGAAAAGTTCAAACAGATTGGCGATGCTTTTCCGAACCACCCCCTGGGCTGGAAAGCCGCCGCCGAAGCCCAGCGAATCGGCCCCTTTGTTCGCGGGTTTGAGACCTTTGCGGACATCCCCAAAAAAGCCCTCAGGGCAGGAGTCGACTCCAAGGGCTCGGCCGCGCCCGAGGGGACGTACACCGAAGGTCAGCTTTGGCAGCGCGGCGTCAAGTTCCTGCTTTCAATGCAAAACGAAAGAGGCGGCTTTATTGATTCGGATTATGACTTTGGCGGCACCGATGGACTTCCCAACGTTCACGTTGCCGTGACGGCGATCTGCGGCATGGCGCTCGTGGAAGCCCGAGAAAGAGAGGAACTTCGTGAGTGGGTTCCCGAAATTGACAAATGCCTAGCCAAAGCCATCAAGTTCGTCGCCGATGACGCCAATCTCAACCCACGCGACACCGACGAGATATTTTGGGCGCGGCTGTATCGACTGCGCCTTTTCAATCGACTCGCCTCCACCGATCCGGACATGCTTGAACAGATTGACCAATCCGTCGCTGGCCTCGAATCAATCCAGTCCAAGGAAGGCAACTGGTACCACGAGTATCGAAATCCATTCGTCACCGCGTCGGCACTGTGGGCGCTTCACGAATCCAAACAGCTAGGTGCCAAGGTCAACGCATCAAATGTCCAGGCCGGCGTGGCGGCGCTGAAGGCCTGCCGCTACCGCGACGGCGGCTACACTTACGGCAGCAAACTGACCACCATGGACATCAATAAACGAGCCGCAGGAGAAAATGGCAAATCGTCCAGTGCCGGTCGCATGCCTCTGTGCGAAGGCGCCCTCATGATCTGGGACCAGGCCGCCCAGGACGACCTTAACCGCAGCCTCAAGTCCGCGTTCGAACGACATGACGCGATGGCGAAAGCCCTCAAGTACGACGACCACACGTCAAGCTTCAACTACGGTGGTTTCTTTTTCTGGTACTGCATGCGGTCCCGCACCGAAGCGATCACCCAACTCGAGGACGACCAGGCCAGAAAGGCCTTTGCGAAGCAGCAACACGCCATCATCATGGGGCTTCCCGAAATCGATGGCTGTTTCGTCGACTCCCACGAAATTGGCAGAAGCTACGGCACCGCCATGGCCCTGCTCTGCTTTGCCGACTGCGAAAAAGCCCAGCGAAGGAACGCACCATGACTGACTACCGTGAAATATACAACGACGTTGTCGAGAAAGACCATCGCTACAACCTGGCGGAAAATTCGCCCGGCTTCCGCGCCGTCGTCCAGGACACCGACCGTTTGAGTTCGATCTCCGGTCGCTGTCTGGATATTGGTTGTGGGGTCGGCTTTGCGATGGACTATCTGTCTGGGCCGACATTTCAATTGCATCCTTTCGGGATCGATGTCAGCGACGTTGCGATCGAGAAAGCCATACAGCGAATCGGCGCGAAAATTCCCAACGCCAACCAGCGACTGACGACCGGAAGTTGCACCGACCTGCAGTTCGAAGACGGGTTCTTTTCACTGGTGACCTGCTTTGATGTCCTGGAGCACTTGGACCAGGCGGACATCCGCAAAGCCATTGCTGCGATCGACCGTGTACTCAGAACTGGCGGCACTTTTTTCGGCAGTGTTTCGTGTCGGCCATCGGGAGTCAAAGACCTTCACGGCGATAACCTTCATCGCACCGTTCAAGGCGTTGACTGGTGGATCGAACAATTCCAGCCCGACACCGCCATCTACGACGGCAAGCGAAAACAGTTGGCGATCTGGAAACGCAAATTGGCTTCACCTGACGCTGCAAAACCTGCCACTGCCACTGCAAAACCACCGGTAACAAAAGAAGTCGCAGGCCATCCGGCCGATTCCAAAAATCTTTACCAGAAGATCTACGATGACAACCCATGGTACGGTAACGCCGAAGAAGGCCGCTGCCCGGGAGTGCGCCTGATGCCGCACTACATGGATTGGCTGACCGGCCGCGTAATCGATCTGGGATGCGGGCGTGGACAGACCGTCGAAAAGCTTCGTGAGATGGGATTTGACGCCGAAGGCATCGACCAAATCAAAAAACATCCTGGCATGCGAGTGGGCGACATTACCAAACCCATCGACGACATTGCAAAATTCGACAGCGCCGTTTGCGTCGATTGCATCGAACACCTTTACGACGATCAGGTCGAAGGCCTGTTTGCCAACATGAAGCAGGTGCGGCGGCAGGCGTTTTCGATTCACAATGGAGAATCCACCGGCACCGGTCAGGAACTGCATGTGAATCGCAGATCCTTTGACCAGTGGCGATCCATCATCGAATCGCACTTTTCAATCTCCGAAGAAATCGACATCAACGAAAATCAGGTGCTTTACCTGACCTCCAGATAGCTCGATCGCGTCGAACCGATAGCCACTTTATTGCGAACGCCCATTGCCATTTCAGCGGTTCATCGCCTCTCAAAGGCGGCAACTGAATCTGCTGATTCCCGCGGCAAAACGATCGTCTTGCTGAAGGTTTGATTCTTGAGAAATCCCGCCAGCCGAAATCCATTATCAGTGTTTAGCGGCAACGCTACGGTCACCGAAACAAAGTTAACCGTCGGGTCAAGAACGGCAGGCTCAATCGTGATCGTGTGATCAGGGACGTTTGCACTCCTGAGCAATCTTTCAGTAATCGCTTCGCACTGTTCCGCTGTCGCTCCGGAAACAATGCCCCGTCGCGCACCTTCAAAGGCGGCGTTTTCAATCGAACTGCGAATGGTATGCATGCGAGAAAACTCGATCCCTCCAAAAAGGACCAGGAAAAAGATCGGTGCGGTCAAAGCAAATTCGACAGCCGTTTTTCCAACACGAGATTTACCCGTAAGAACTGTGGAACGATTTTTGATTCGAAGTTTCATAATGGTTTACTCCTGCAGGACCGACAGTGAAGCGGCGAGTCGCTTGAAGACGTCACGAAGTGTGGCTTCATCCGGAGCGTGATAATGCTCACCACGACCGGCCGCAGCGGTCTGAACCATGTCCGCGGTATTCGCTTCGCTGCTAAAAGTAATCGTGTGGACAACGGTTCCTTCATCTCCAATTCTCATCGCTTCGACCGCTGGATTGTCGCCAGCATTGAATCTTCCATCTGTCAAAACAATGATCACTCGCTTGCGGAGATCGACGCTTCTGTCATTCAAATGCTGACGTGCTTGCTTGAGCCCGGCGTCGATATTGGTGCCTCCGGTCCAAACGCTCGTCGTCCAACCGTTGATCGCGCCGCGAACAGATTGGGTGTTAGTGGTCAGCTCTGCGTCAAGAGTTGCAGCGGTTGGATTTACACCGTTTCGCGAGGCGAAAGTTACCAGCCCGACGCGTTCGGTGCTGTTGGTTCCGTCGAGTTCATCCAGAAAGATGTTGACCGAATCGGCAAGGGCCAGCCACCTGCTGCCCGGCGGAGGAAGCAACGGATTAAGCTCGTCTTGGGTTGGCGTTCCCGTCCATTGGACATCTCTTTTCATCGATCCGGAGCGATCCAGTACAAGCACAATGTCAGTCTCCTGAAATCCGGCAACCGCCTGTTGGGACGATTGAAAGTTTGGCACACCGTAGAAACGCCCAAACAACAGTGGAATCGGTCCGTCAGGTGACTGGGAGTCACGGGCTGCCAGAATCCTTACCGCGTTCGCCGGAGTGGCACCTTCACTGAACGTCCAAATGCCAGTATCGGCATCAAGAGTTGAACGACCGAATGCTATTTCATTGTCCGAGAGAGTTAGTGGCTTGCCGGCAACGAAGTTAGCCGCCGCAACCTGCCTCGCCACCGCGGCGGCTTCGACAACGTCGCCATCGGTGCGAGCAAGGGCATCCGAGGCCGCTTTGGCAGCGAGGTCTGCCACCACACGCAACTCACTACGGGATCGCTGCATGTTCGCAAAATCAATGGAAAATCCAAGGAATATGAGGATCACCGGCAGCAGAACTGCAAACAGGACGGCAAAAGCGCCTTTCCTTCTGAATATTGTATTTCGCATGGGTACGGTCTCTTTGGGTCAGTTGGCTAGTGTTGGAAATCGAAATAAGCGATTGAATGTAAAAAGCTGATTTTGGACTTTGGTGATAGAGTGTCTGTGTTTCATGGCTGGGCGTTTTTTGACTTCCGCTATTGGCACCAGTCTGATCAAGCGGGAAACAATGCCCTCATTCGAAAGCCAAAGTCAGGGGCGAATCGCCGTTACTTCCACTGTCAGTTCGTCGAGTCCAAATCGGCTGGATCCCGCTGCGGTTATGACCCTTACGGTAAACTCCGAACCCGGGGCAAGGAGTGAGATGTCAGTCCCGCCGCTGTCGACTTCGATCGTGCAGTCTTCAAGGCCTCGCGAATTGAGAACAGCCTGCACAATACCTTCGATCTGAGGTTGAGTGGTCGCTGATTTCATTCCCAGCAGAGCACCCTCATGGGCAGCAGACGTCATCGTCTGCTTGCGGAAGATGGCCTCGTTTATCTCTACCGTGCCGAACACAAGAAAAACAAACAACGGAAGGCAAATCGCCATTTCGACCATCGCAGTCCCGCTGCGCGAGTGTCTGTTCTTTCGGGGCTTCTTTTTCATGATCATTGACGGACAATTTTGAAACTCAAGGACCAAACTCTAGGTCGGTTCCGGGAGCGACGTGAACAGAATTTTCGAACACACCACGATGTCCGGTCCGGTTCTACTGAATACGCTGGAGAAACAAGTTATGCCTGGACCTGATATAGGCCAACAGCCTGCCTGACGACAACGGCCCCTACCACACCGAGGTCTTTCCGTGGCACTATGCGGCACCAGAGTGCCATTTGCTTGACCCAACATCCAACTCCGATTTCAAGATTCCAAAATCTCTTGACCCAAACATCGAATCCCTGATAGTTGAACTCACCGGGAAGTGGGCATAACTGTCGGCTCGGTGATCAGGGACGTTGAACTTGGACAAATTGCTTTTCGTGTTTCGCTTCGGTACAGTGAGAGCGTTTGGCATTGAGTTGCGTTTACTGCGTTGTCAAAACTTTTTCGTAGAGAAGTCAGAACCCGGATTATTCACGACGACGGGCGTTGATTCGCGTTGAACCTCACTGCTACGAAGGTCAAAGCTGGATTGTCGCCCAGATTTCGGTTCACCTCGTTGATGAACCCGGATTATTCACGACGACGGGCGTTGATTCTACGTCTGGCCAACGGGAGCAAGGGAAAAGCTGAATTTCAACAAGAATCGCGAATCATCCGATAGATGAAAACGACAGCGATCGTTTCATCGCATCAGAGACGCGGATCA
>CALFWR010000037.1 GCA_937928555.1 uncultured Pirellulaceae bacterium | reverse complement strand
AAAGTTTGTAAGAATTTCATTGCTCATCGTCGCCATCAATCAACCTCCGTGAAAAATACGCCAGCAAAATACTGCTGACTTGACGGAGAACTAATTCAAGCAATTATTGATCCAATCAATCGACGTGCGGTCGCCGTGCCTGTGACTCGTACTGTGGCGGAGGACTAAAGACCAGCTCCTGAATTGCCAGCTCAAGCGAATGGTCAACAGGATCACCCCACGGCTGCGCCAGTCGCAAGATAAGCGGATAGGGTTCGGTGAATACGCTGACTCGTGGAACAACAGCTTCTAGGGCTCGGTGATTACGACTTGCAAAAAGAGCATTGCTCCCGACGATCGCTTGCTGGGTCATCGCCGCAGCAACGACCCGAGACTTCCCGGTCCCCGGGGGCCCAACAATCACGCTCAATTTTTTGTCAGCCGCAGCTTCACAGGCCTCTCGTTGCTCATGATTCAAACTTGGCAATTGAATGCCCGACAAGGCACTCCCTGATTCATCCTCAAAGACGTCAGTGCTTGGCGGCGGTTGGCATGGGAACAGCCGCGTCAACGCGGTGCGATCCAATTCCTCATCCGAAACAAAACTGCCGATTTCAACCAGTTCATTGTAAAGCCGTTTTGTGTATCGCCACGCTCGCGAAAGAATCAAGCCAGCCCGATTGTATACACCGTCTTCTGCGATCCGGGCGAGCGATGGAGCGGTCGTGAGTTGATTTGGGTTGATCGGTTCGGCACACCAATCTGGATAAAAATGCTGAAGCAAGCGAGCATACTGAATCCACGGATCCTGAACTTCAGCATCACCATCGTCCGATACATCGCAAAGTTCGATAAACGCCCTTCGCTGCTCGACATTGGGCAATCGTCTTTCCAGCCATCCCTCGTTGATTCTCACGGAGCCCGCGGCTTGTAGATGTAAAGAAGTTCCCTTTACCTCGTGTATGAACGGCTGAATGAAAACCGGCGACAGATAATCGATCTGCGTATCCGATTTGGAATCCTTCCATTGGTAGCGGTTCAGTGGGTAACCCAGAAAAACAAACTGCTCCTTTTGCAGATTCTTCATCCACTCATGCCAACTGGGTGAAGTCTCAATGCTGAAACTTCTTGCAGTCGCTATGCCACCGCCGATACAAACAACTTTTGAAAGCTCTTCGTCCGCCTTGGCATGAATCGTCGCCTTTTGGTCGAGCCTGACGCACTCAGCATAGTATTTACATATTTGACGAAACGTACCCCAGCGGGAACTGCGAGGATCAATCACTCGTTTTTGAGGTACGGAATCTGAACCATCGGAAGCTCGGGGTGTTGGGCGGCTTGGATGAGGTGCTGCCGATCGTTCACCTTGCGCTATCGTGGGAGCATTCGACTGGTTCGATTGCAGCTGCGAAACAGACGGTTCGCGACGAAAGGCTGGCGTTTCTACAGACAGAGTGCCAGCGGTGCCACGGGCTGCCTTCCATCTCCCTCCAGACCGTTGAGCCAATCCCTGCGTTTGCAGCTCAAGGAGAATCCGCGACACATCGGTCGGCTTCATCCGTAAGGATCGGGCAATGTCACGACTCGACAGCCCGATCGAACTTCTTTGAAGTCGCTGAAGTACTCTGGATTGTGTTGGATCAATCGACATAAGCTTAATTTTGGCATTACCTGGCCGCCGCTTCTGGTTTCATCTGTTTTTGGGGATCCCAACCAACTGAAAAAGGAAGACGCAATCGACGCTGAGATTCTATCACCCATCCATTTCGTCACAATTTGGACCAAGTCACGCGATTCGCAGATTGAATCTCTATTGCTCCAGTCAACCGAGATGAAGATAATCTGGAAGTTGTAGAGGTATTAAAGGACGATCGAACAATTGAAATTGGAAATTCAGACAACTCTCAAAGTTAACGATGACCGAAAAACAGCCTGAAACTGAATCAGCGACCCCAACCGAGGCTCTGGACTGGTCTCTGATTTTTGGTAAGCGTTTCCAGGAAACTTGCCAAACAGAATTCCATAATCTGCCGAAGAACTCATCCGAAGAAGATTTTCAAAGAGCAGCTACAAATGCCTTTGTTTTCACCATGCGAGAATCTGGCTCGAGCCGGGAAGAGTTATTCAGAGTTCTGGAAGAGGCATTGCTGCGAACGAAGAGCTTAAAAGTTGAAAATTGGACCGAGGCAAAGAACCAACGTCGAGCCGTGCTCATTGAAAAAAAATCAGTAACAACATAACGATAAAGGAACGACTCGAACTCCGCGTCCTGACGCGGTCAATGAGAGCAGCACTGGACACCGAGGAAAGCATCCCACTATCCGGCGCCCAAAAGCTTTATCGGGAGCTCCTTGATCCCGGATTATTCACGACGACCGGCGTTAATTCTACGTCTGGTCAACAGGAGCAAGGGAAAAGCTGAACGTTAACAAGAAAATTGAGTCATCCGGCAGATGAAAACCACAGCGATCGTTTGATCGCATCAGAGTCGCGGATCACTGTCTCAACTGATTCTGACGCCCACGCCTCGTGAATAATCCGGGTTCAGATGTTGTCCAGCATTCTGCATCTATGAGATAGTGCTGTTTTAGGGGGCCACGCGGGGCCTAAAATGGGGAAGCCCCAGGGCGCGGTGAGAAGGCAATGCCGGTGGGATCCGTGAGCCGCAGGCTGTGAGCCCTCGGGTAAAGGAAGCACCAAGCGCCGCGATTGTTTTTCAGTGTTGAAGCGAAATCAAAACGTGGGTTTCTCAATCGGTGATCTCGCTCAGTACCCGAGGCCTTACCGCCAGCGGCTCACATACACAAAGCCTTGCGGCCGGTGGTTCGCATACCCGAGGCCTTACAGTCAACGGCTCACTTTTTTGGGATTATGGCCAATCGGAGACCAGGAAAATCGGATGTGACGCTGGTGAATTTTCGCAAACGCGAGCGGTCCAAAAGGTTGTCTCTTTTCTCTCTGCTCCAAGGACCCGCGCTGTGGCTCAACTTGTCCTCTGCCTGAATCTGATCTCGACGTGGTACATGGTCGGTTTGATCTGGATGGTTCAGGTTGTTCACTATCCTCTGTTTGCCCGCGTCGGCCAAAAGGACTACGTCCAGTATCAGAAGTTGCATCAGGATTGGATTACGCCGATCGTGGGTGTGCCGATGATCGTGGAACTGCTGACTGCGATTCTGTTGCTCAGGTATGCCGCCAAGGGCACAAGTTTGATGCTGGTGTGGATTGCATTGGGACTGCTAATCGTGATTTGGCTTTCCACGGCGTTTCTACAGGTGCCTTGCCATCATCAGCTTTCCCAGGCGTTCGACGCTGATGCCCACCGAAGACTTGTATCGACCAACTGGGTTCGCACCGCCGCGTGGACGCTGCGGGGAGCCATGGTGGCGTGGCTGGTGTTTGGGGTTGGCAGCGAATTTGCCGATTGATGTTTGCGTTCACCGAAAGGCAATCGGAAATCGGAAATCGGAAATCGGAAATGGTTTCGCAGTGGGTGGTGGACAAGGACTTCCGTGTCCTTGATCTGGCGTGAAACGATCGAAATCGAATTTTCGGATTGTATTGATTACGTGAATCTTTCCGGGCAAAAAATTCTGTCTTCCTGGACGAGCGTCGTGGCTTCGGTCACGCACCTGGCTTCGAAAAAGCTAGTTTTGCTAAACCGTTTCCAGAGACAAACCATGAATGCAATTTGCTTCCATTGCGGCTGCGAAAAATCATCCGCGATCAAAATGTGCCAACAGTGCCACGAGCTACCGATCAGCTACGACGATCGGATCACGTCGGTCTGTCTTTCTTCAGACTGCCTGCGACAGGACAATCTGTTGACAGCATCGAAGTACATTCGCAAGACGAACCGGTTGCCCGGATTTCACGACAAAGTAATCCGTCGTGCCGAGGCGATTGTCGCTCGCATGCCAGAGGAATTTCAGCTGTCACAGTCTTTCGACATCGATTCGATTTTCGAAGAGGAATACGTGCTGGACTGATTCGGTTGCCGCGGTTCTATCTTCCAAATCGGACGATCCGGCCCCGCAGGGCGACTCCGCGGTAGGAATTTCCCAGCGTGAAATCCTGCTTGCCGATCAGCACGTCGTAAAACTTCCAACAGCAGCTTTGAACCAGAATGATTCACGACGACGGGCGTAGATCGGGTTGAACCACACAAAAGCTAACGCGACACCGGGTTCGCCTCAGAAGTTTCGGTTCACCTCGCCGATGAAGTGCAGGTAAGCGATTTTACCCGGACTGACACGGCGTCCATTGGCTGAACTGAAAGTCACGCCCACGCCTCGCGAATAATCCGGGTCAATAGTCGGGACTAGGGAAGTTCCAGTTCGGGGATCAACGTATCGACGACCGATTCGGGAATAATGTAGATCCAGTTTGCGTGGCTGCGGTTGATGGATTCGACTTGCAGATTGGCAGCAACACGCTGGTTGTCGATCGCTGCGACTTTGCGAAGCCACGCCTTGTTTTCGGGGGAGTCCTTTTGGACGCCTTGGGGCTGTTGGGGTTTTTCAAAGAATGATTCGTCCAGTTCAGCCAGAACGATCGCGTGGTAGTTCAAATCTAACGTTCGGCTGTCGGTCTGGTTGGCCAGCGAACCGATCAACAACCGCGTGGTGACGCCGTCGGTGGTGGTTGCCGAAAGAGTTCCGTTGGCCGATTCAATGGTGACCTTGCCATCAGACTTTTTGCCGCGAAAGCCAAACGGAGACAGCCCTTCAAGGATCGATGTGTCCTCGATGTCGGCCGGATCTCGCAGTGGTTTGACGGTCGATTTCGGTTTGCCTGTGGCACCAACGATCCGAATCTGGCTGATACCGCCGATCTTTGACGTGATGGATGTCTGAATCTCGTTGGTGACGTCAATGGATTCGAATTTGTCGTCTTTCCATTGGGAGACCTGGATGCTTTTACCGTCCAGGGTAATTTGCCAGTTGTTTTCCCTGTCGGCTGTGGCGATCGTTTTCGGATCGATCAGATACTTTTCGATATTGAATCGGTCGATCTCCGTATCACCGCCTTGGCGTGGCAGTCCAAGCAGGTTCCTGTCCATCCAGTCTTCGAAACGGATACTGAAGATCTCTTTTGGGATCTCCATTTCGTAAACCGTCGGTTGGCCGGGAACGCGAACGAAGTACTTTCCATCGGGTGCTGATTTGGAAACCGGGTTGCCGATAATCAAACTGGCGATGTCGGTCCGGTCACGATCCTTGAGTTCAATCTTCATGCCCAGGCTGGCGCGGTTGGGAGAAGAGCCGGATTCGGTGGGGTCACCGACGCCCAATTCAAAGTGAGCTTGCTCATCATCGGAGGCCTTGGCCAAGACTTTGCGTTCAAGCAGGGATTTGGCGACTTCACCGATGCGGGCGATTCCGGTGGCAGGGATGTCGCCAGATTGCGGCATGATCCAGTTGTCGCCTTTGCGGCGCAGCCGAAACTGCTCGATTCGGTTGGTTTCGTCGTCGAATTTTGTGATCGCAATGGAACGGACGTCGCCGGTGTTGTAGGACTCGAACAGATCCTGATTGATCTGCGTGTCGACAACGATATCGACCGGTTTGGGATAATAGAAGAACGCGAACGCCGCGGTGATCGCGGCGATCAATCCCATGATTGCAGTTGTGACGTGTGTTCCCATGATCGGTGTGGCTACTTTATTTGAGTCGTCGTGCTTTGGAGATGCCTTCGCGTTCACGAAGTCTGCGGCGGAAGAAAACAATGATCCCCAGAACCAGTGGTGGGATCGGTGGAATGATTACGGCACAGAGTTTGAAGAACTGCTGGATCTTTTGAATGGTCTGTTCGGCGGTGAGATTCGCGCGACGCTTCTTTTCGTTGAGCTCGATGGTCAGTTCCTGCGTTTTGGTTTGCAGGCGAGCTTGCTGTTCCCGCAGTTCGGTGTCTAGGATGGCTTTTTTGCGTTCCAGTTTGTTGGCATCGTAGCGCTGGCGTTTTTCTTTCTTCTTTTCCAGAGCGTCGATTTCCTTTTTCAGTGGTCGGGTCCGTTCCTCGAGCTGCTGACGAATTTCACTGACGGCGACCTGGTAGTCTTTTTCAGCTTCGGCGGTGAGCCCATAAACTTCCTTGAGAGACTCGTCGTACTTCTTGTCGATTGTCTCCAGCGTGACATGTCGCTCGCGTCGGTTGCGGATGCCAAGGTAATTTTCTTCACCGGCCAATGAGTCGATCAGGTTCTGCACAAAGCTCATGTTTTGCGAAACGTATTCGATGCCGTTGCGAATCGGACTGTTGCGAAGGTCAACAAAATAGTCCGCCAAAGGATCGACGTCGGCAACATAGATCACGTTGATGTGGTCTTTGCCCGAAGCCCCCGCACGCATGGTGCCGGATTTGGAGCCTTCGATGTGGGCCGCGAGAGTCATGTTCTCATTGGCCGCGCCGCGAGCGTTGATCAGGCTGCGGGGCGAAGGCTGGATGCGTGTAAACTGTAGCCACTGACCGAGTTGAATTCGGCCCGCGGCGTTGATCGTGACCAGGTCGGTGTAGCCCAGTTGCGAAACAGGTTTTTGCTTGATGTTGCCGGTGTACTGGAAAAAGAGTTCTTCGATGCCCTGCATGGCGGGATGATCCTGGTTGTAGTTGGAACCCGGCGCGGTGTTGGGCTGGCGAAGGGCAAACATTTCCAGATTGCGGCTGAGCACCGTGTCACGCTTGCCGTAAGGGTTGGCCGATTCAGGTTGCCAGACGAGGAACGGAAGCTCTAGGGATTGGCTGCCGTTTCGTTGCAACTGCCGGTCAATGTCCAGATCCAGCAGGTCAAAAAGTTTGTCGATGTCGGCGGTTTCGGGACCGCCTCGGGAGAACTGACGCGGGAAGAATGTTCCGGTGATCTGGGGAAAGTTCTCCCGCACCGGAAATGGATCTTCGAAAATTAATGTCGGCTGGCCTTCCTGGATTGCCGCCATCAGATTGTCCAGTTCGGTTGGCGTCATTTTGGATGGCTGGACGACCAGAAGCACATCGTATCGCTGCTCCAGAGTATCGCCTTCATCGGTCGTCAGCTCGATTTCGGTGGACGCATCAACCGGGACGACTTCGTATTGATCTTCGAGGTCGGTGACGATCTTGAGCCGGGGAATTCGCATTGAGCGCTGGCCGGACTGGATCGTGGCACCCCGAATCAGGGCATCGGTCTGGACAACGCCGATGACTTTTTTACGGTTCTGCGACACGATGTTGATCGCTCGCATCAGCTCGTATTCCACCGGTGTGCCGTAGGACATGAATCGGTTGATGATTCGTCGCTGCCCCGAACTGACCGCAACGCCCAGCATGACGTCTTCTTCGCGGGGAGCGCCGCGGGACTGGGTGGCGACTTTTTGGGGGCGGATGCCAAAACGTTTTTCGGCCAAAATCGCATCCTCGCTGAAGGGCTCCATGCCCTGGTGCAGGTTGACTTTGATGCGGTTGCCGCCAAGCACATCGAATTCGCGAAGCAGGTTGACGAGGTCGTATTTGGTTTTCACAAACTCGGTCGGAACGCTGCCACTGACGTAGGCTTCGATTTCGACCGGTTTGCCTTCGGTGTCATTGGAGATGCGATCGAGAACTTCGACAGTGGAGTTCGCCAGGGTGCTGATTTTTTTGTCTGAGATGTCCATCCTTACCTGGTTCAGCGGACTGTGCTGAACGATCAGTACTGCCGCGACCGACGTGATGAAAAGGAACACGGCGCGAAACAGAAAATGCCAGAACATCGATGTTCCGTCACGGCCACCCAGCCAGTGTCGGCGTCCGATCAGAATCAGGCTGAGATAGATGCCGATGATGACAATCCCAAAGAAGTAGCAAATCGATGAAAGGCTGATCAGTCCCCGGCCAAAGGGCTCGAAACGCTGAAGCAGTGACCAGTCAAAGAGCCTCTGAATCCATGAGCTGTTGGAGAGGATCACGTCCGAGTTGGAAAAGAATGCCAGGGGCGCGTTAAAGGCAGCCCCAAAGATGAACCCGACGGTCAGGTTGTTGGTCAGAAACGAGGCCACCATGCCGACACTGATCATCGCGATACCGACAAACCAATAACCAAGATAGGTCGAAAACAGCAGCAGGTTGTCCAGGTTTCCGCCGGTCATCGCGAGCAGCACCGCGTAATTGGAAAGCTGCGAAAACAGCAGCGAGACGGTGAATACAAGGACCGCCGCAAAGTATTTCCCGATCACGATGTCGAAGTCTTTGGCCGGCAGCGTGAGCAGCAGTTCGTCGGTTCCCTGGCGTCGTTCTTCGGCCCAGGTGCTCATCGTGATCGCCGGAATGAAGATCAGCATGATGTAGGGCAGGTATTTGTTCAGTTGGTCGAAATTGGCAAGGTTAGTGGTAAAGAAATCGTGGGGCCAAAACGCGGCAAAGGACGTCAGCAGTACGAACAGGCAGAGGAAAACGTAACCCGTTGGGTTGCTGAAGTACCCGACAAAGTTTCGCTTCATCACGGCAAAGGCGGCCTGTCGCCACATTCCCAGGGGCAACATCAACAGCACCAGAACGACCAGGAAAGCCAGGTCGATCACGAGCATGAAAGCAAATTCAATCAGTTGAGTGGGGGTCATTGGATGAAGTGTTCGGTTGACGGTTTCAGTTTTCAGTTTCTGCCGATGACGTCGGTTGGTCTGTGTCCCGGTCCGGCGGGAACCGTTCGGAAATGGTGTCTTCGGATCTGAGTTCGACCGTCTTGTCGGGTTCGTTGCCGGGCTCGTCATCGAACTCGCCGGGAAGCTTGGCACCTGTGACCGGGTCGTGTCCGGTAAGGTCGGCAAAGACCGCGTCGAGTCCCTTGTTACCGGGATCCATTTCGTCGATGGGCCCGTCGTAAACTTTGCGGCCTTCGTTGATCATCACCACGCGACTGGCCATCGCGGTGACTTCCTGGAGGATGTGGGTGGAAAGCAAAATCGTTTTCTCCTGGCCGAGGCGGGTCATCGTCTGGCGGACGCCGCGGATCTGGTTGGGGTCCAAGCCGGAGGTCGGTTCGTCTAGGATGAGGACTTCGGGTTCATGCAGCAACGCCTGAGCCATGCCGACGCGTTGGCGGTAGCCTTTGGAGAGTTTGCTGATCGGTTTATAGATGACGCTCGAAAGAGCACACAGATCGACGGCTTTTTCGATTTGGTTGCGTTTGGTTTTCTTGTTCATGCCGCGTGCTTCGGCGAAAAAGTCCAGCAGGCTGTAAGGTGTCATCTCGGGGTACAGCGGCCCGGTTTCAGGAAGGTAACCCAGGTTGCGGGACCCTCTGAGCCGGTCCTTGCTCATATCACACCCGGCGATTTTGGCCACGCCGGTGGACGGCGAAAGGTAGCCGGTAAGCATCTTCATGGTGGTGCTTTTGCCAGCGCCGTTGGGCCCAAGAAAGGCCACCACTTCGCCCTTGTTAACGGTAAAGGAAACGTCACGGGTCGCCGCGAAGATTCCGTAGAACTTCGACAGCCCGATGGCTTCGATCATGGGTGTGCCTGAAGCGGCACCGTTGGTTGCGGAGTCGGAGTCGGACATTAATCCGGTTTGTGCGGGAAGACGTGAGGGTTTATTGAATACGGCATTTTGCTTGGCAAGGGACGCGTTGTCGACTGGTTATGCCGTTAATGTTAGGCATTTCGTTGCTACGTCGCGATGGGCATGAAGTTCGCGGCATCCGGTTTTTTTCGTCATTGGAAGAAAAGTTTGGCACACATCGGATGCGACCTCCGCTCTTGGGGGTGAATCGAAATGGCGGCCACAAACTGGTTGCCCGTCACCTTTTGGGAGCAGAATCATGAAAAACAGAAACCAATCACGTAAAAAGACGACTCGACGCAACAAGAAAAGCCTCGATTTTGGCAAACTGGAGAACCGAAAACTGATGGCCGGGCTAAAACAAAGCGCACGAGGCTTGAACTACGGCAGATTGCACCCAGGCCACCCTGCGTCGCCAAATATGGAGGGTGTGCCGAAGGGCGTCTTCGCAAAAACCATGTTAGGCGACGCCTACCGCCAGAACTGCCACCATCGCTTTTCACGCATCATTCCATGCCGAGCCACAAGTTCATGTGTCAGCTCGGAGTCATGAGGATGACCGCATTCGCAAGCTGCAGCCGAGGAAGTGTCAAAGAATGCGCCGCAATGATTGCATGCACCGCAGCATGGACAATACGTCTGTTGGCATTTCGGACAGCATGCAAGTTTGTCGTCGCGTTTTACGCCGCAACCGACACAACGAACACAGAAGGAACAAACGGGGAGACGTGCGTCAATCACCGAATTGCACCCGGGGCATTGGATATAGGCTGTAGTCACAGTTGATTGAGTCGCCTAACCTAACGGAAAGTTTTATGATACCACCATGAACGAAGCGAACGATGCCTGACTTGCAAGAATTTACCGGCCGCGTTCGATTCAGTATCTCGATTGCGAAATTTATTGGAATCGTCGGCAATCACGTCGCAGAGCTCACCTTGGTTTTTGAGCGTGTTCGTTTTGGGTTGCCGGAGGGCGTCCGGTGGGAACCGGACCTACTGTTGAAAGGTTTCCAGTTCGGCTGGTAGGGCCGGTTCCTACCGGCCGCGTTCGATTCAATATCTCCATTGCGAAATTTATTGGAGTCGTCGGCAATCACGTCGCAGAGTGGCCTTGATTCTTGAGCGTGTTCGTTTTGGATTGCCGAAGGGCGTCCGGTGGGAACCGGACCTACTGCTGAGAGGTTTCCTGTTCGGCTGGTAGGGCCGGTTCCTACCGGCCGCGTTCGATTCAGTATCTCGATTGCGAAATTTATTGGAATCGTCGGCAATCACGTCGCAGAGCTCACCTTGATTCTTGAGCGTGTTCGTTTTGGATTGCCGAAAGGCGTCCGGTGGGAACCGGACCTACTGTTCGCTACCGCCGGGTGTCAAAATACCACTGATAGCCATCGGGTAGTTCGCGATCACCGGAGAATTCAAAGTGCAGAATGCGGCGGTGGCGAAACGTGCCTGCGGCGGAACTGCCGCTGGCGTGGGAAAGCAGGGGGCGCATCGCGAGGACATCGCCTGCGTTGGCAAGGACTTTGACGGGCGGCGCGGCCGAGTGGTCCGCGGTCTTGCCGCCACGGTGTGAGCCGGGGATGACTTCCAAAGGCCCGTTTTCGTCGGTGACGTCGTCCAGATGAAACCTGAGTGTGAGCATATTCTTCAGAATCGCTGTGGAAGCTTCCACGTGCGGCACGCCAAGTTTGTTGGTGGGTTTGCTGAAGACATTCGTTGGCAGCGTGTTGTCTTTGACCGCGATCGTCATGTCCTTGTGCCAGGGCAGTGACCAGGTTCGCTGCGGATGTTTGTCAAAGTATAACGCACGCACGAGGACGAAGTCATCGCCAAGGATTTCGCAAAGGTGGGCTTTGAGGTTTTCGGTTTGCCACAACGAACTGGCGTGGGGTAGTTCGGTGATAATGTTGCGGGCCGCGTAGACGGTGCCTTTGCGGTTTTTGATCGCGGCATCCGAATCGGTGAGGACTTTGTCGAGTCGTTGCGTCCAATCCGGGATTGACGGCCAGGGCAGTGCATCGGGAATGATGGCAAAGCCTCCGGATTCGATTTTTTTGGCGAACGATGTGGTCGTGGTCATGAAGTTATCTTCGGCGTTTCAATTTTTCTGGCAAGCGGGCGATAAAAGAGAAACCGCCTCCCGGGTCGGTGAGTAAGTGCCGTTTGTATCCCCACGGAGAAAGCCATGTTTGCTCGTTCGTTGGTCGCGATGTTTGCGACTTGTTTTTTGGTTGGGCCGTCGTTTAGCCAGACAAATTTTCCGTCCGAAGGGCTTCTGTTGGAAGGCAAAGTCGAACAGTGTGAGTCGGAAATTGCCAAATTACTCGATCGCGAACCGGAAAACGATCATGTCCGGTTTGCGTTGGGGATCACGCGATTTTTGGGGTCGATCGAAACGATGGGCCAGTCGTTTCACACGTGGGGCCTGCGGTCGAACAATACGCTGCCGTTTATGCGGATGCCTGTTGAAGACAATCCAGGCTACGAACATGTTACCTATGAGCTTTTTCGGGAAACATTTTCACAGCTGAAAGCGGATCTTGCTGAAGTCGAACAGACCCTTGCACCGATCAAGGCGAACGACATCGAACTCAGGGCTCATCCGTTTGAATATCGGATTGATATTAACGATGACGGAGAAGGTCAGCGCAATGAAACGCTTAAGGTTGTCGGCAGGCGATACTTTCGCGGTTTGCGAAATATGGACACCGGGCCGGTGGTGTACTTTGACAATGCCGACGTTCACTGGTTGAGGGGCTATTGTCATCTGCTATCGGCGATGTGCGATTTTGTTTTGGCCTATGATCAGCAACCGACGTGGGACGTTGCCGCACGGCGTGTGTTTCGTGGCGCAGTTGTGGATGAAGACTTTTTGATGGAAGAAGAGATCAAGAATGACTTTTGGAGTAGGGGCTTGGTGGATTACATTGCTGCAATCCATCAATCGGATATGAAGCTGGTCGATGCGGACAAGTTGAAAAGTGCTCGCCAGCATTTGCTTGGTACGATCAAGCAGAGTCGCACTATGTGGGATGAGATTGAAAAAGAGACCGACAACAAAGGCGAGTGGCTGCCGGGCGTTGGGCAGACGGGGCCGTTCCCGGGCGTGACTTTTACCCGTGAGATGGTCACGGCGTGGGGCGAGTTTCTGGACGAGGGAGAAAAGATCCTTAACGGCGAATTGCTGTTGCCCTTTTGGCGGGGAAAAAAGAAAACACGCGGGGTGAACTTCAAGCGGTTCTTTACCCAACCCGAAGATTTCGATTTGGTGCTATGGGTTCACGGCAGCGGAGCCAAACCCTTTCTCGAAGAAGGAAAGGTCTCCAGTCCGGCGACATGGACAAGGTTTCAACGCGTGTTCCGAGGCGATTTTATCGGGTTCGCGATGTGGGTGAATTAGGTAGGGCCGGTTCCCACCGGCCGTGTTCGGTTCAATAACTCCATTGGGTAATTTACTGGAATCGTTGGCGATCAGGTCGCAGAGCCGCCTTGGCTTTTGAGCGTGTTCGTCTTGGTTCGTCGGAGGGCAAGAGGGGAGAATCGGTTAAGTCTATTGTCACAAACAAACCTCAGTGGCGCAGCGACGGACTTTTTCTTATCGGCACAGGCAATGAGACAAGCCGCAGCGGCACGTGAGTCGGCCGTGGTGGACTTTTGAATTACGTCGAAAAGGTGATTCAACCCGGATTATTCACGAGGCGTGGGCGTCAGAATCAGTTGAGACAGTGATTCGCGACTCTGATGCGATGAAACGATCGCTGTAGTTTTCTTCTGCCGGATGATTCACATTTCTTGTTGAAATTCAGCTTTTCCCTTGCTCCGGTTGGCCAGACGTAGAAGCAACGCCCGTCGTCGTGAATAATCCGGGATCAAAGTTCTCGTTGGCCAACGAGATCGGTTCGAGCAGTTTCTCCTTCATTGGTTCGTATTCCGAAATCGTCCTCGGCCAATTCAATCTTCTGGCCCTTCTTCCGACCCAGTGCCTCGTCCACTTGTTCTGCACGCTTGGCCAGATATTTCTGAAAGTTAACTGATGCGGATCAGGCCGCCGAACCACGTCCAATTCGGAATCGCGTCGAACCCTTGCAATTGCAGATTTCCTAGCCCCGCTCGAATCGTCTCTATACTGATCATTCCGTGTCGCACTAGAATTAGCGGTGAATTCCATCTGTCCGCCACAAGCCAACATGCCTGCTGCACATCCGTTCAACAACGACCCCTTCAAAAAAGCCCGCGAGCGCGACGGCGTGATGAAGTGCCCCTTCGCCGGCGAACAGATCACGATGCTGCTTCGTCACCAGGACGTTCGCGACGCCGCAGCGGACTGGCAAAAGTTCAGCTCTGACGCACCGTTTCGCGTCCCCATCCCCTCCGAAGAAGACCTCCGCTCGGTCCGCCAGCTTCCCATCGAAATCGACCCGCCGCAACACAAACAGTATCGCGACCTGACCCAGCCTTTCTTCCTTCGCGCCAAAAAGAAAGAGGTCATTGCGGCAGTCAAAGCAATGATCGAAGAAGTCGTCGGCTCCATGATCGGTCGCCCATCCTTTGACGCCGTTAGCGAATTCGCCCTGCCGATTCAGTCCCGGGCCTTTACCTACCTGCTTGACATGCCCGAATCCGAAGCCGAAATCTGGATCCGCTGGGGCATTCACGTCTTCCGCCCTCAGGACGATGGCACCAAGCCCGGCGATTCGCTAGAAAAATATCTCAACGAACGACTTGACCTTGCTCAATCCAATCCCGGAAAAGATTTCTTCAGTGCGTTAACCCAAGCCGAATTCAACGGCCGCAAGCTCACTCGCGACGAATGCTTGGGCTTTGCCAATCTGGCCTTTGCGGGCGGGCGCGACACCATCATCCATTCGATCACCTGCATCATCGCCTGGCTGGGAGAAAACCCCGACGGCCTCGCCTTCCTCCGCGAAGACCCCAAACGGATCACACTCGCCAGCGAAGAATTCTTTCGCGTGTTCATGCCACTGACGCTGATCGGCCGCGTCTGCCCCGAGGGAACCACCATTCATGGCGTCGAAGTCCAACCCGGCGAACGCGTTGGCCTCTGCTGGGTTTCTGCCAACTATGACGAATCCGTTTTCAAAGACGCGCAACAAGTCAAACTTGACCGCCGTCCCAACCCCCACGTGGCTTTTGGATTTCGCGACCACCTCTGCCAGGGCGCCGCTCACGCCCGCCTAGTCATCCGCTCAATGCTGGAAGTCCTCTGCGAAAAAGAAGCCACCATTAAAATCATCGACTACGCCCAGCACCTTGAGCAAACCGAAAAGTTCACTCGAGCCGTTGGGTTTGAATCCCTCAACGTGGCATTCGAAAAATAATGCACGACAAAAATCCAGGCGGCCTTTTGCGGGCAATCCCGGGTTTAACTTCATTGCAGTCCTTACCAAAAACACCTAAGCCTCAGCAACCATGAAACTTCTCCCAGCTTCAATCCTCTTGCTCGTTGCACTTTCGTTGGCCAGCACGCTTGGTGCTCAAGATTCCGAAACTTTCAAACCCAAGGGCTACCCGGAAGTCTACAAACCGACCTGGGAATCGCTTTACAAACACGGCAGCGCTCCGGAGTGGCTTCTCGACGCCAAACTGGGAATCTACTTTCACTGGGGGCCCTACACTGTTCCGGCATACAAAAACGAATGGTACCCGCGTTGGATGCAACACCCCAATCCGAAAAAATGGGGCAAAGGCATCCGCGAGCACCACACCGAAACGTACGGACCTCCCAGCGAGTTCGGCTATCACCACTTCATTCCCATGTTCACCGCCGAACATTTTGACGCCGAAAACTGGGCTGAACTGTTTGCGTCTGCTGGAGCCAGATTTGCCGGACCGGTTGCCCAACACCACGACGGTTTTTCCATGTGGGACAGCAAGCTCAACCCCAACAACGCCGCCGCCGAAGGCCCCAAAAAAGACATCACCGGTCTGCTCCTGACCGCACTTCGAAAACGAGGCATGAAAACCATTGCCACGTTCCATCATTCCTTTACCGGCCAACGAAGCCGCGACGGTGAAAAAAAGGGCCAGCGGGCACTCAGCTATTACCCTTACAGCAAAGACCTGTTCACTTCCTCAGAAGATCCAAAGCTTCGCAAGCTTTACGGCAACATGCCCGAAGCCGAATTCAACGACTACTGGCTGGGCCTGGTCCAGGAAGTCATCGACAACTATCAGCCCGATATCATCTGGTTCGATTCCTGGCTGGACGTGATCCCCGAAGACCACCGCAAACGTGCCGCCGCCTACCACTTTAACGCCGGCGCAGCCCAAAACAGGGACGTCGCATTCGCCTGCAAACAGCAGGACATGCCCGACGAAATGCGAATCCTGGACATCGAACAGGGTGGCATGAAAGAAACACCCCAGCGTGCCTGGATGACCGACATCACGCTCAGCAGTTCTGGCGGTTGGTGCTACGTCAAAAATCAAAAGTATCGTCCGGTGCCGCTGTTGGTTCGCAACATGATCGATGTCTGGAGCAAACGGGGTGTGGTGCTTCTCAATGTCTCGCCCGAGGCCAACGGCGTGATCGCCGACCAACAGCGAGTACGACTCAAAGGCCTTGGTGACTGGATGAAAGTCTATGGCGAAGCGGTCTACGACACCCGACCCCACACACGATTCGGGTACGGCAACGCCAAAATCAAGGATGGCTCACACGGCGGGCAGTCCAGCAAGATCAAGTACTCCCAATCCGACGTTCGTTTTACCAAATCCAAAGACGGCAAGACCCTTTACGTGTTTTTGCTTGGTCAACCCGAATCCGGCGCCGCACTTTCGATCAAGCACCTTGGCGATGACCGAACCGATCCCGGCGTCAGCTCCGTCAGTGTTCTGGGGACGCAGCAAGATTGCGAGTGGAAGTTCGTCGACGGCGAGCTGCAATTGACGGCCCCACAAGCCGGTGACTTCAACGCGATCACCACCGTCTTCAAAGTCGAACTCGAGTAGCCGCAGGCAACGCTTAACCCCGCAGGGCGGCGCGATAAGCGCGGACGGCTGACAAGCTTCAGTTGGTGCCAGAGAGTCCAACCAACAAGTAGCACACCAATGTGAGCCGTTGGCCGCAAGGCCTCCGGTAGCCTCTCGGCGCTCCCCATCTCAATTCCTAAAATGTTGGCGGACTATCTCAAACGAAGGAAAACGTCATGCCCACTTCGCCCTTCAACCTCATGCAGTGGATCGAGGACCACAAAGACGAATTCAAAGCCCCGGTCATGAACCGGCAGTTTTACAAACAGGCCGACGACGTTATCGTTTTTGTCTCCATGGGCCCCAACACCCGCAATGACTATCACGTCAACGAAACCGAAGAACTCTTCTACCAACTCAAAGGCGACATCGCTGTTCGCATCCGCCCGCTCGATGGCAGCGAACCGCATGACGTCATCATCAGGGAAGGCGAAATGTGGCTGCTTCCGCGACACGTCCCCCACCGCCCTCAACGCCCCGAAAACACAATCGGACTGATTGTCGAATTTCCGAGGCCCGAAGGCGTCGTCGATAAACTTCGCTGGTATTGCAACGACGACAAGCACCTCGTCCACGAAGCCGACTTTCGACTCAAGCACATCGACCAGGATCTTCACAAAATCATGGACCAGTTCTGGAACGGCCCCGAAGAAATTCGCACCTGCCCGATTTGCAACACCGTTGTCCAGCGAGCAGGCGAATTCAGGATCGAAGACGCGCAACAGAGTTAACTCTGAGGCACTGATGAAATAGCCCGATGCGGATCATAAAACGGCGTCCTGATGAGCCGTTGGGCATAAGGCCTCGGGTGAATCAACGCTGGGCATCGGGCACGTAAGCCATTGCCAGCGACAATGAATGTCGTGGGACTCGCCTTCCTCGCTCATTGAAATCCCGGCAAGGACCAAAAAAGGCCCCTGATCGATCGCTCGACCAGAGGCCTTTTTGTTTACATTTCAGATTGGCATTTCAGATTGAAAAATGCCCCGACGGCGGTTAGCCCTCGGTGACGGCCGCTTTGCAACAACCCTTGTCTGCACATGTCGTGCAATCGCAGGTCTCGCCGGGCTTGCAATCACAGTCGATACAATCACAGGCCTTGCAGCTGCAATTGCTTTTGTCACTGCAATTACATGTCGCCACTTCGGTTTTGGTTTTGCATACGCACTTGCCTTCGGCACAATCGCAAGCGACTTCCGACTTGTTACAGCAATCGCAAACGCATTTGCCGGCTTCGCACTTGCCGTCTTCACAGTCGCACTTGTCACAGCTGCAAACGTCTCCCGATCCGCAATCGCAGCTTGGGCTGCCGTCACAGGAACAGCTTTCGCAATTGCATTTGCCTTCGGTGCAATCGCAGTCGCACGTAGGGCACTGGCAATCCACGCCGCAGCAACAATCAACGGCCTTTGCCGTGTTTGTTGATGCAGGCTCGTTAGCGGACCGTGAACTGAATGCGATGGCTGCAACAGCCAACAGAGCAACGCCGCAGATCGCGACAAACAATTTGATATTCATTAAATTTTCCTCATTGGTTGGTTAAAGGGTGATTTTGCGAAACAACGCAAAAACACAAGCGTCAGAATTTGAATTTGAAAAAGACTCTCAAATCCGCCGCTAGATCAACCACACGCAATGCAAAGCGTGAACGCGTGATGAGGATATGAGGGGACAATCTGCCGAAGCACTGATTGTCGCCCGTGCACCCACCTGGGGTGGTAGAAGCTCAGTTAAAGTTGCCGAAACCTGAAACGTTGTGACTTTGGCCAGCAACATCGAGAGGTCCGACGGTGTCGCCGCGACAGTCAACTGGCCGCAACACTCGCAGGAACAACAAGCCAACGTCGAATCCGAATCGTCCTGCTTGGTGCCTTTTTCCTGCTCGCCCTCTGTTTGACAGCAAGAGCACTCACTCTCGCTCTCACAACAGGTCGTCTCGCTACAGCAGGAATCCCCATCACCGGCACGACAGCAAACGCCAGCGCTACACTCGCACGCCCCGATGGAGAAACTTAATCCCGACAGCGAAACCGCAAACGCCAACAGCAGCGTGCTCACACAGCGCATCGATTGCGCGAATGAAAAGACTTGCAAGGTTTTAGCCAACTGTCGCATACGTGAACTATAGGTCGGACTAAAAATATCGACAACGTAAATTTTGTTTTTCGACTACCCATTTTACGGGCAAAACCACGATTTTGCATGCAAAACCGACCCGCACAAGGAAGTCCATGGGTCGCTGGACCGTCTGGACGCTCCAAATTCACACTGACACCTTACCCGCTGTTTAACTCATTCGCTTCCAAATCTCGTCCAGCGCCTCCGCGGCGCCCATCTCCAAACGGTAATCCACCACATGCGATAGCGTCGTTTCGCAAGGATTGATTTCCACCGTCGCGTGGCCCATTCGCTTGGCCACATGAATCGGAGCCTGAATATACGGAAACACACTCGAGGTTCCCACACTAAAGACAACTTCAAAACCCGCCTCCAACTGTCGCTGCATCTGATCGACCGCTTCGCCCATCAACATCTCGCCGAACAGTACCACATCGGGCCGCACCATTTGGCCGCAATCCGGGCACATCGGCGGCACCTCAAGCCCCTCGAACTCGGTCACGTAATCCTGCCATGAACATTTCGTGCATGAGAACGAATTCATGTTCCCGTGGACTTCAATCAGATTCTTTGAACCCGCGGCCTTGTGAAAGCCATCCACGTTCTGGGTCAACGTCCACAACCGGTGAACTTTCTCTTCCATCAATGCCATCACCTCGTGAGCCCGGTTGAAGGTCGCGCCTTGGGCAGCGAGGCCGATCTGAGCCAGGTACTTCCATGTCAGTTCAGGCTTGCGGGCAAACATCTCCGCCGAAAGGCACTCCTCGATCGCGTATCCTTCTTCGGTTGTGTCGACGTTGTACAACCCGCCGATCCCGCGATACGTCGGCACGCCTGAATCTGCTGACACCCCTGCGCCGGTGATAAACAGAACGCTACGGGACTTTGCCACAATCCGGGCAATTGCATCAAGGGTTTCCTGTTGCTGATTCATATCTACACCCTCTTCAATATTTTCTCGTGGACCAAAGGTAACCATCACTCCACCAGTCTAACGACCCGCGGCAAGCCTGGATGAGCCCGGAGTCCGCTCAAAGGTTCACATTTTTTTCATTTGGTCACCGACAGTCCTGAACAAGCCTCAATCCCAACCCGTAACGTCAAATTATCCAGATTGTTGCTTGGCAATCTCGTGTGACGGTTTGCCAAAACACGATAACAAAACGGTTTCATAAAATGGCAACAAATCCATACGAGTCTCCACACGAGAATTCCAGCACTGGCGAGGCTGTTGCAAAAACAGTCAACCCCTGGAACAGACGCCTTTCATAGCGTTTGTTGATTCCCATTGCATTTTTGACGCTGCTGCTTTTGCCAAGCGGCACGGTGATTTCGCTTTCCAATGGCACACCTCCAAAGCATGTATATTTCTGGTGGGCATACGTGCCGGACTTTGTCCTGAATCGTGGCTTCAGGCTCCCGATGGCAGAACGCGCAATCACGATTGCCACCCATGTGCTATTCACGATATTGTTATGCTGTCTGGTAAAATGCGGAATCTGGCTGTTTCAACGATTGTTCAGAGATCGGCGAAACCGAAATGCAGAGCCTGGTTGACCCCGGATTGCTCTTTATCGCACTACCTGAATAACATTTATTTGAAACGAATTATTGTTTACGCCGCAGCAGGCCAGTCGTCGGATGGCCGTGATCTTTCGTTGCTTCCGACGAATTTCACGAATTCATACCTTTTCGACGCCTCGGCTAACGCAGGCGTTTCTCGAATCTTCCAACAGGCGTTGCCATGAAAATGCTCTCGATCCTTGCCACTTGTGCGTTTTTGGTTGTCGGTGGGGCCTGGGTTACATTCAACGTGTTCTACCGGGTTGTCGTCAAAACGGATTACCATCCACACCAGTCCAAAATCTCGCTTGAACTCAAAGACGATGACGTCAGCGAACTCGGCGCGGCCTTCAATCCGGAATTTGTCGATCGCCGATTGCTGGATCAGTGGGAAGTCAACAGCAGCGCGGCGACACTGCAACTCGACTGCCCCGACATGCAAGTCGATCGCAACCCCGAGTTCGACATTCTCTACCCCAGCTACAAAGACGCCATCAATTCACTGCGTCGCTACGGCTACGAATTCCTCCCAAGTGCCAATCTGGTTGACGGCGCGGCGAAACAGTTCGACGACGGACTTTACGCCGCCATCGACATGGCGCTTTACACCGGCAAACTCGACAATCTCACTTCGCCAGTCGACTGGGTCGAGCAGGTCGCTGCCAAGCTTGATTCCGGCGCCCAGGCGAAAGCCTTCCTCGCAGCCGCGTTGGAACTTGCCGGCAAAGAAATGGAACTCGACCCAAGCCTTGCTGGCACGAAAGACCAACTTCTCCAACGGTTCGAAGAAAATGAGTTGCTCAGCAAGCCCATCGCTTTCTACGCTTGGAACGACGAACTCAAATGGATCTGGCGTTTCTCCAAATTCCTGCAACACGAATTTGACGAAACCCAAATTCCTGGCCAGATCGCTGCGGTCCTCTCTGGCGATGCCGAACTGCTGGAATCCTACAAGTCACTCGTCGCCCACGCCGGCCAGATGAGCAATCCTGCCAACTGCCTTTCTCTGGACCAATTGCAAGTCGGAAAAACCATGGAAGAACTCGCCGCCACCCACAACGTCTCTCACCCGAGCGTCGCCATTTTTCCGGCCTCGACCAGCAAGGAAACCGAGCTCTTCGACCGCCTCTTTGCCCGCGGCAGGCCGGAAAACGTGAACTTCATGTCGGCCCTGATCGAGCGGATACTTTCAGGCGAAGTCGACCTTGCCCCGCGCGACAACTCGGGCTGGTACGACCAACAGGTGTACGCCCTGGAGACGCTGCTGATTCCCGGTGCCGGTCAGGAGAACGATAAACTTCTGTTGACCGCCCGCTACAAAAAGCGACTGCTGGAAGCGTTCAAGTCGATGATCACCAAGCGCCGCGAAACCCACGCCCGCCAACTGAGTGCCGACAAATCAACAACATCGAAACCACGTGAACCCGAGAGCATTGAACCCCGCTTGCGGGTCGAACCCTGCGCGACCTATTACCTCCGCACCGCGCGAGCCTACCGATTCGTGGCCAACTTTCTCGGATCCACACTCTCGAAAAAAGCCCTGCAAAACCTGAAAGGGCTTCGCAAAAACGGAGACCGCGGCAAGTCACTCGCTGACGAGCTTTTGGAGATGCAAAATCGATCCTACGGTTTGTATCTGGTAGTCTGCGACGACATTGGCATGGCTCCACAATTTGCTACTGACGAGGCGGTCGATCAGGAAGCCTGCTACGCGCTGGCCTGCCAGTGGCTCGAACAGGTCAAAGACGATCGGGACCTTGCCATCGACACACGGGTTGCGGTTCCGATCTCCTACGACATCGTCAGAGAACGAACCAAACTGTGGGCCACCGTTGGCGTTCGGCTTGCCCGCCTGGATTGCAAGTATCTTCAACCGCCAAAGATCCGTGTTCCAGGCGAAAAGCAGTGGCAGGACCCCAAAACCGGCACGCTCAAACCCAAGCGATACGTCATCGCAGTCGACCAGTGGGCCGAACTGGAAGGCAGCGGCACCCTCGCGCTGACCCGCGACGAACTGCGCGCGATCTGCAACAAACACAAAACCCTCGAAGCCATCGCCGCGGCCATAAAGTAGCCCAAAGCAGTAGGCACACTCGGTGTGCCGTCCATCCATCCGCCGTCTTCCTCTGCCTTCGATCCACACTTCAATGCAACCTGTTATCATGGAGTAAACACGACCCGGAATTCAATTCAACCCCGACCCTTCATGCCCTTCGACCGCTCCATCGAACACGCTCAATCCCTTGACCAGGCCGACCCACTTGCGTCCTTCCGCGATCGATTCTGGGTTCCCAAAAACGCAGACCAAACCGACACCGTTTACTTCGTCGGCAACTCACTGGGCCTGCAACCGAAAAACGTCAGCGAACTGATTCAAGAGGAACTGCAAAAGTGGCGTGAGCTTGGCGTACGTGGCCACTTTGAATCCGAATCTCCCTGGATGCCCTACCACGAGATGCTGGCCCCCACGATGGCGCAAATTGTCGGTGCCCGCGAAAACGAAGTCATCGTCATGAACACCCTGACGGTGAACTTGCACTTGATGATGGCCACTTTCTACCGGCCGACAGAAAAACGCCACCAGATTCTGATTGAAGATCACGCCTTCCCTTCGGACTTCCAGGCTGTCGAATCGCAGATCAAACTTCATGGCTTCGATCCGCGCGAGTCCATTGTTACCGTCAAACACGGGGCAGAAACGGGACTGCTTTCCACTGAGCTGATTTGTTCGACGATCGATCAGCATCGCGACAGCCTGGCACTGGTTTTGCTTCCCGGAGTCCAGTACTACACCGGCCAATTCCTGGACATCAAGCAAATCGCTGCTGCGGCTCATCGATACAACATTTCGGTTGGCTTTGATCTGGCCCACGCAGTCGGCAACGTCCCGATGCAACTGCACGACTGGGACGTCGACTTTGCGGTCTGGTGCAACTACAAGTACCTCAACTCCGGACCCGGTGCGATTGGAGGTTGCTTTGTTCATGAACGACACGCCACCGACACCGAACTGCCCCGCATGGCTGGCTGGTGGGGGCACGACAAATCGACCCGCTTCCTGATGGAAAACTGTTTCGACCCGATCCCGACCGCCGAAGGCTGGCAACTGAGCAACCCGCCGATCCTCGCGCTGGCCGCGATCCGGGCGTCACTGGCAGTTTTTGCCGATGCCGGCGGAATGGAACCGCTCCGCGAAAAGTCCCTCGCACTGACGGGCTACTTCGAGCAACTTGTGGATGCAGTCCTTGGCGATCGAATCAACATCATCACACCCAAGACCCAATCCGATCGCGGTTGTCAGCTTTCCCTGGAAGTCAAACTTGATGGTGTCTCTGGCCGCGAGATTCACGACAAACTTGAGAGCAGCGGGACTGCCACCGACTGGCGTGAGCCCAACGTCATCCGCGCCGCCCCGACCCCGTTGTACAACTCTTTCGCCGACGTCCACCGTTTCGTGTCGGTCCTCGAACGGGCCATTTCGTAGTTCAAGCAGCCTGCCACAAAGTGAGCCGCTGGCCTTACGGCCTCGTAAGGCCTCGGGTTGAGGTTTGAAAACCTTGGCATGAAATTAAGCGTCGAACCACCATCCCAGCTTCCCACGTCTTGCTGGACTCTGCCGGGAACGTCCACCGTGCCGAACCGCAGTGCCCCGCGATCAATACGGCGTTTTCGACAAACAGCTCTTCCCTGACCTCGACGGAATCGCGAAATGGCTCAAATTCTGAACGTTTGAGAGCCGCAGAGGCCTTCCCGTCTAGGTGAGCCAGTGAACTTCGGTGAAAATAGAATGTCATGAAGAAAATCGAGTAACGCGTGGAAAACGGAAAGACCAGAAAGATATGATTAAGCGAATTTATGCCAATAACTTTCGATGCCTTGTCGCATTCGAGGCGAAATTTGATTCCTTCGGCGTACTGTGTGGACCCAATGGATCGGGCAAGAGCTCTGTCTTTGACGTTTTGAAGATTATCCGCGATCTGGGCACCTCAACGGCGGTGCTAGGCGGCGAAGGACAGAATGATATCCGAGAGTTGGAGTTTACCAACTGGCTTGATGGAAAAGTCGAGCGAATCCAAGAATTTGAAATTGGAGTTTCAGCTGGTGGCTATGACTTTGAGTACACGCTCCACATCGAACAAGCTCATAACGATGTTAAACCGCGGATCATAAAAGAGGTCGCCACCCGCGACGGTTCTGAATTGTTCACCCGTGATTTGGACGGCGTCAACTTTAAACGAGACGATGGAACGCAAAGCGGCTTCCCGCTTGATTGGCGAGTGGCAGCACTAGGGGCCATTCAACCATCAGGCGCATTAAAGAGTATCGAGGCTCTTCAGGAGACACTCTCCAAGATTCAGATTCTTCGACCAAATCCACGACAAATGGAGACCGAAAGCAAAGCCGAAGCGAGGCAACCTGTCCTCAATCTCGGCAACATACAGTCTTGGTATCGTTCGCTGAGTCAAAAACAGGAATGGACCGATGCGCTCAGGGAGTCTCTGCAAATCGTTTGGCCTGATTTCAAGTTTTTGCAATTGGAGGACATGGGACTGAACACGAAAACGCTTCAGCTACGTTTCGATTCAGAAAACGGACGGGATCCGAAGCCCTATTTCTTTCACCAACTCTCGGACGGTGAAAAGATGTTGGTCGGGCTTTATATGATTCGCTCGGCTATGGAAACAAGTGCCGCGAAAATCGTCTGGATTGACGAACCAGACAACTATGTGGGACTCCCGGAATTGCTGCCTTGGGTGCTTTCGATTTGCGAGCTTTTGGATGATGAACACCAAGCGATTTTGATTAGTCACCATCCTGAAATCCTCGGAAACGCTGGAGAAGAGGACGGGCGATACCTGTGGCGTGACAACCATTCGTCTCCATCAAGGATTGGCCCATTAAAAGTTCCCGATGGAATGAAGCCTGGTGAAGCTATTCGACGGGGGTGGGTGAATGGCTAATCGAACAGCGATCGTCTGCCTTTGCGAAGGAAAACGTGGAGGTGCGGAGAAGAACAATCGAACCAGCATCGACTTGGTTTTTATCAACACGCTAATAAGAACTCTGAAGCCTCGCTGGATCAATCCGCAAGGGTCCAACTTCATTGATATTCGTCCGCACGGAGGCCGTAAGCAGTTGATCGAAGCGGTTCCTAATTGGACAGCGCCAGTTTGTTGATTGTCATTGTAAAAACTGGGGTTTATTTGCTTTTTGAAAACGACGATCCTCCGTGTGAAATTCAGTCACACGGACTCACGGAGGATCGCCATGTTGTCGCTGAAAAAAATTGCA
>CALFWR010000036.1 GCA_937928555.1 uncultured Pirellulaceae bacterium | reverse complement strand
TGGCCAACAGGAGCAAGGGAAAAGTTGAATTTCAACAAGAAATTTGAATCATCTGGTAGATGAAAACCACAGCGATCGTTTCAACGCATCCGGGTCGCGGATCAGTGCCGGAACTGATTCTGACGCCCACGCCTCGTGAATAATCCGGGGTAAGAGACCGAGGGCTACGGCAATCGCAACATCGCCGACCCTTCTGGTCTGGCCGGTCGTGAAAACCAAAAGTACGGTTGGTGCGTCGCCCGCCATGCTCCCTGCCGAAATCGCAGGGAAACATTCAAGCTTTGGCAATATTCTTCGCACGCAACTTTCCCGGGCGGTGAACCGCCGACGCTCCCCGGTGGGAGAGTGGCCGAAAAAATCACAGCTTGGGCGTGTGCCTGCTACTTTGTCATCGCCGGGATGGACGGCACACGGGTGTGCCTACGGCTTTGGGCCTTTGGGCTAATACTCGACGCGGCGGTAGCCCATTGATTTGACGAAGTCTTCGTTCCACTTGTCGTCCGCTTCCTGAGCGTAAACAAAGACCCCGCCGATGACGTCGGTCGGAACACGCTTGAAACGGAAGTACTTTTCAGTGAGGTATTCACTGCCCGCTTCGGCCAGTGTCTTGGGTTCGCTAATTCGCTGCACCACGTAAACGGTGTCACGAACTTCGTTGGCCGCAACTCCGGTCTTGTCCAAGTCCAGCCCAAAGGCTGTCGACATGAACTCTTCGGCAGCGTTATCGACGCCAACCGGATTTCCGTAGGTCGCTCGAGCCTGGGCACCGGGACGGAACCAGACGAACTCACCCGTGGGCGCCGCGCTGTCGGGATAAAGTGCCGTCAAACGCTTGCCTTCAGAATTTGCGCGGTCGGCCATCTTCTGGGCTTCGTCCATCGCCAACTTGACCGCTTCCTGTGACTTCCAGAACTTGACAATTTCATCACGCGATTCGTCAAGCTCCGCCACGCGATCGTCTTCCCGTTCGGCGATCCAGTACAAATATCCGTTGAACGTTCCAAGCTCCTGAACGGTGTTCGGAACAAAATCACGAGACCGATCGAAATCACGATAGATCTGGTTGCTGACAACTTGAGGCAGAAAGCGTGGTCCGCCGCCAGGCGATTGCATGTTGACCAAAAATTGGACTTCGCCAAGCTCCGATTGCTGAAGTTCCTCGGGACCGACAAGGCCGGTTTCGCGGTACTCCATGCCGTTGGATTGTGCAATCTCTTTGAAATTCGGAAGTAGCGGCTTCTCGTCCGGTTTGGCTCCCGAAGTCTCCCAGCGGAGGAAATCCCCCTGGTAGTTCTCCAACGCCAGCTTGGCTCGTTTCATGGAGTCGGTACGTTTGTCGAAGGCAGGCTTGCGGGCAAGGCTCTCGCGAATCCTGTCGGCAACATCTGCCAACGGCTTCGCTTGCATCGGCGCATCACCGGCGGTGACTGCTGCGTCGCCCTCACCGGCAAGCTTCATTCCGCCCAAGCCACCGATTTCACCTTCCTGCTCGTCCTGTTTTTCGCCAGCAGGCTCAAGCGGCATCGTGGCCTTGTCCTGGTCGGCGACAGTTGGGGCAGGAGTTTCTTCTGTTTTTTTGGCCGGCATTTCCGAGCCAGTTTTCTCAACCGCTTCCTTTTCGTCTTCTTGAGTTTCAAGCGGCATTTCTTTGGCAGATTCGACCGCTTTTTCGACCGCTTCACCGACCTCTTGGGCAGGTGATTCTTCCTGGCGGTAGGAAACGGCAACAGCTTTCTGCCGCGTCACGTTGTGTGACTGGTCGTCTTTGTTTGCCTCGGTTGCGTCTTCCTCTGCGTCGGTTGCGTCTTCCGCATCCGCAGCGGCGTCCTTGGCCTTGTTTTCTGTGTCGTCATCGGTGTCGTCACCTTTTGCGTCGTCACCTTTTGCGTCATCACCATCGCCAACGTTGACTTCAAACGACTCAAGGTCGTCGGCAACGGACAACTCCATGACCATTGGGTCTTTTTCCTCAACGAGCCGGTCGTACTCAATCTGCACCTGCTCGTCAGAAATTCCGGCCTGCTCACTCTTCAAGAGGTTCTCGTAGTCCATCACGAAGTACTGCACGTTGACTTTACGCGGGATACGAAAGCCCGGTCGAACGCCCGTCGGATCCTTGTATTCGTACTTGCCTTTTTCGTACAGTTCCTGAATTTCGGTGCGGCTTGGTTCGCCTTTGACCATTGAGACATACTTGCCGACCGACACTGGCACGACTTCGCACTCGATCGTCTGGTTGGCTCGCGCGTACAACTCGACCGCTTCGGTTGGAACGGGGTTGGCAGCAATTCCAACAGAAGTAAATGTCTTCATCTGCTGGGCCATCAGCTCCATTTTCAGGTGCTCGCGAATGTCGCCAAGGGCTGTGCCGTTAGGGTTGGCGAGCCTGTTGATTTGCTTGAGATCGTTGCGAGAGAATTCGACTTCGGTGCCAGCGGTGTAGGCAAGGTAGTCAACGATCATTCCATCGCTGACAACGACGCCTTCTTCTTTGGCGCGTTCAGCGAGCAAAATTCGTTCGATCAACTGCTCGTCGACATAACCGGCCGCGTCGTTGCGTTCGACGATGGGCTGAATCGGCATCGCGATTGCCTTGTATTGAACGCCTTTTTCTTCACATTGCTTGACCGCCTGTGCGCGGAGTTCCTGGAGGAACCTTTGCGAAGCGTAGTGTCGCCGCCGCAAGTCATCCAGCTGGAACCGGGTGATGTCGCCGTTTCGCCACTTTCCAATAACTGTATTCTCGCCACCGCCGGACGATTGAATCCCGCGCGTCATTTGATCAAAGACGGGACCCAGCCCAAAAATTGCCATCAGAAGGGCGCCAAAAATGATCAGCATCCAGGTAGCTTGAGAGCGACACCAGCGAAGCATCGAACGACTCGCAGTTAAATGAAAAGGGATTCACCAGCCGCACTTCGGGCTGGCAAAAGAGTGTTTGTTACAAGCCCATCAATTTATCGGTGAAAACTGGCAAATTCAATGCCAATCCGGGCCCGGCTGCCGCAAACCCGCGCCTTCTCACCCCGGATTATTCACGACGACGGGCGTTGATTTTACGTCTGGCCAACAGGAGCAAGGGAAAAACTGAATTTCAACAAGAAATGTGAATCATCCGGTAGGTGAAAACCACAGTGATCGTTTCATCGCATCCGAGTCGCGGATCACTGTCGGAACCTGTCGGAACCTGTCGGAACCTGTCGGAACCTGTCGGAACTGACTCTGACGCCCACGCCTCGTGAATAATCCGGGCTCACGCCACCGCAGCGATATCGTGGACTAAAACAGGGCAGCCTGAGCTTCAGATTTACACGCTGGCCATCTGTGGCCTTCGATTTCCAAAAGCTGCTTTTTCGTACCGGTGCCCCCGGGAGCTGAAAATCCGCCCAAGCCATTGGAGCCAAGAACCCGGTGGCAAGGCACGAGCAGCAAGAACCGGTTGCGGCTCATCACCGACCCGACAGCTCTCGCTGCCCCGGCCCGGCCGATCTGCCGGGCCAGTTGGCCGTAAGAAATGACTTCGCCGAAGCGAATCCTGCGGCACGCATCGGAAACGGATTTTTGGAAGGAAGTCAGATGGTCGTCGGCGATGTCGATGTCGAGGAAGTTATCTTCCGGGTCGTGATTGCTGTGCAAAGATCCGGTCAACCTCTTGGCCAGCTTTTGTTCCCACGCGTTCGGCCGGGAAACGCGCCCCAAGCCAGCTTCATCAAACGCGGCTTCGCAGGAGTCCATCGTTTCGAATCCAATGCGAAGTCGCTGGATGACTTTGTCGATGTGTACAAAACCACAAAAGCCAATCGGCGAATCAAAGACATACAGCCGTACTGTGTCTGCCATCGCTTTCCCAGTCAAGTAATGTTTCGAATGTTACTTTGCTGCCGCCGCAGTGGGCTGAAACTTTATCGATGACGATTTGTCTGCCGAAGGAAAGTCCTCGGGAACCGAATCGTCGGCAACGGTACCGGTTGCTGACCATTCACAGCCACGTTTGAGCACCGTTTGAAATCCAACACACTCCATCGACTGAACATCGTGCCCCAACGTCGTGTGGAACACGCGACCTTTTCCGTAATCGACAACCATCAGCATGGGCTCATGCCGTTTGGTGCCACGGTACTTTTTGTCCGACCAGGCGGTCGCGATCACGGTCATGTTTTCGGCCGGGCCGCGAAGCCGATCATACAGTTCGTCCCTTGCGTGCATCCAGGCTTTGGGAAGCCCCTTGGTGATCGGATGATCGCCACGACAGACGATCTGAAATTCGTGCTTGGGGCCGTGAGCCCCGCCCTTTCCCGGGCTGGTGTCGCGAACCTGTTTGCCTTTTTCGTCAAAGTAAACATAGGGTCCCGATTTTTCGGTGCGGCCTCCCCAGCCGCCAAGCCCAATCATTTTGTTGAACTCAGCCCAAGAAGGAAAAGAATTATCTGCCGCGTGAACCACAACCAGACCACCACCGCCGGCGATGTATGATTCGAAGTCCTTCCTTGTTCGTTCAGGCCAGTCAGCAGCATTCCATCCAAAGTTCGAAATGATCACCTGGTAGTCGGAAAAGTTGGGTTTGAAGTCCGCGTCGGTTTTGGATTCGTCCAGTTCCTCGTATTGTTTCCCATCGACAAGCGGAAACTCCTTGAGCAACTTGCCGCCCTTCCATGTGTACTTCGTTCGCTGGATGTCGACACGAAACTTGCCCGTCGCTTCGAGAACCTGACGCATCAAAACGGTTGTCTTTGGCCATGCCCCATGGTTGTTCTGTCCGTCGATGATCAATGCATTGATGATGCCTTCACTTTTGGCCACCGATGATGTCGCCGCGATTGGTGTGACATTCATTCCCTTTTTGCCAGCTTTCGATTTGCCTTCCTGAGCACAAGCTGCAGTAATGCAAAACAGACAAAACAATAAACACAAAGCTGTGCGGTGAATCAGGTGTGAATTCATAACGTTGATCCAAGTGTCAAGCTGGGTAATCCTCGCGATTGGTAAAGAAAAAGTATAGTGGCTTCCGTTTCAATCAAAAGATGCGATCATTGTTGCGGCCCCGTTTAAGCCCAGAATACTCTCGAGGCGTGGGCGTGGCGTTCAGTTCAACCAATGAGCATCGCGTCGTTTGAAAAAGTCCCAGTTTTGAGTTCATCAACCAGGTGAACCAAATCCTGAAGGCGATACGACTTTGATGTTCGCTTGCAGCGTGATTCAACGCGAATCGACGCCTGTCGTTGTGAATAAATCTGGTTATGGAGACAAAGATGAACCTTCGAATTGTGGTACTTGGCATCGTCGTTGCGTGTTGTGGATTGGCTGAAACCGGCGATGGCCAAATCTTTCCCCGGCTAAGACGTAACCTTGGCGGGCGTCTTTTGCAGCAACAGCAAACTTTTCCACAAAGAAACCAACTGCCGCCCATCCAGACCCAGCCGCGTTTCGACAGTAACACCTACCGGTACACCCAGCCCAAAGCCCCGGTGACTTATGTTCCTGGCACGCGGCAACAGCAGCAGTTAGTCCAAGCCAGGCAGGACCCCCGGCAGGCCGCAAGTGCCGAATCCGAGTTTACGGCATCTCGTTTGGCTGACGGCAGAGTTATCCTTGTTCCAAGACAACAGCAAGCTCCGGGGGCTCAAGTTCGTCAAGCAGCCCAAGCTGCAACCGAAGCACGACCCGGCCAAGTAAGCCCCGACCCGGCACGCCCGGCACAGGGTCGACAGCGGATCCGGGTCGTCACCTACTACGATCCCAGCACGGGCCGTTACTTTCAGCGACGATACCCGCTGGAACCAAACCCGGGTGCCGCTGGTGCGCCGCAAACGCAAAACCAGTTGGCTCAGTCGCAGAAATCGAATGCCAATCAGACGGGCGAACCGGCAACCGGCGACGCCGACGACGTTATGTTGCTTCCTCCGCCGATCGACACTCAGGTCGGACAGGCAAGTTTCGATGCGGATTCGACATCACCGACCACCGCTTCGCTGATTCCGGGCGATACGCAGAAACAGTTTTCGGTTTTGGAGGTCCAGCCCGAAACCGATGCAGCAACGGCTGACGAAAAAGGGGCTTCCCTGCCTGGCGGGTTGCCAACGCTCCAACCGCCAGCCGAATCAACTGAAGCGATCCCGGCAATCGAACCGGAAACAGATGAGGACGAAAACCTTTTCGAACTCGACTTGCCGGCGCTCAATGGCCCCGGAGAAGGCAGTTAGTCGCTGGACGATAAGCCTCGTCAACCCGGATTATTCACGAGGTGTGGGCGTATCTTTCAGTTTAGTCAATGAACACCGCACCGGTTGCAAAAGAGTCTCTGGTTTGGACTTCATCAACGGGTTGAACCGAAATCTGGGCGACAATCCAGCTTTGGCTTTCGCGTCAGTGAGGTTCAACGCAAATCAACGCCCGTCGTCGTGAATAATTCCGGGTCAAACCAGGCGGGCTGATTACCGCATCATGCTGCGGATAGAAGCCATCTCTTCGACGATACGTCGCTCAAGATCGAGCGGGCAATCGGGCTGGTAGCATTCCAGCGACGCCTGAAGTTGATCAAGGCAGTCTTCGCTCACAGGAACATCGACTCTCTCAATTTCGGTTGAAATCGAGTGCTGCGAGGTTCCGCTGTTGAAAGCGTCGTCCTGATCAAGAGTGTCGAAGTAAGAATCGATCAGCTGGAGTGTTTGGGTCATATTCTCGGGCGGGATAGAGAAGGAACTGTAACCACTCAAAACGTAGGTTTTCCCTGACGCTTCGCTGGAGATTCTCGTTTTCCGCTGAGCTTTTTGGCCGCGCAGTGATTGACTTTGGCGATTAGTCCAGTGGTGACGATTGCCGATTCGCCGCCAACAGGTTTATTTTTTGCGGCGATGCATCTTTGCGATGTAATCTGGCGCGAAAGGGACTTTGCAGCTCGTTTCACCCATCTCGACGTGGACTTTTCCGATTCGGCGAGCAGCAGCGGTCGCTTTTTTGGTGAGCTTCGGCAGGTATCCGCCGGCAGCAATGACAAACCCGTTCATCGTGTATCGAACGCGGTTGGGACAGTCATGGATTTTCGATTCGATATCGTCAATGTGCTTGCTGATTTCATCGATGTTCAACTCTTGAGCCGCAGTTTTGGAACCAAGCAGCTTGGCATAGGTGGCCCAGCCGCAGGATGCGATGTGCTCTTTTTTTGCTGCGATCCACTTGTTGGCCAGCCCAACAGCATCCCGATGCGCAACGGCGACTTCGGGCACGGCGTATTCGGAAACCATGTACCAACATGCGTCCCGGGCCCATTTGTTCAATTCGGACTTCTTCATTCGCGATCCGTCAGCCACCATCGACGCTAGGTACATCGCGTCGGGATTGCCGGTGGCAAAAAGCTTCAATCCCATTTCGTGGTCGCCTTTGATGGTTTTGGCGATCTTTTTCATGTCGGCGACTTTGACACCAAACATGCCGTTGGGTGCGCCATGTTTTGCGTAAATGTTTTGCGTCTGAACAGAGCCCGCTTTTTTCAGGCTGGACATGATGTCATTCAGCGTCGGCATCGTCAGTGTCACCCGGAAAAAAAGGAGCTAACATCGTTTCGTCGATAAAGGCCGAATCGGGCTGAGCGATACGGTCAGGTGATTTGGTTGCCCGCCCAAACTCCATCGAGTGATATCGAACCCGATCACGAACCGCGACCACGAATTGTTCGCCCGGTTCGCAATTGCCAAACGCCGCCCGTTGCGACTGCTTCCAAACCAGATTCAGTAGGGCTTTGCGAGCGAGATCGTCGAACTCCGCCATGTCGGGAATGACCGCCAGCACGCATACGCCGTCGTTTGGCTTAAGCTGGACATGAACCTGGACTTCCAGCGGTGTGCTACCCTGAAACGATTCGTTTCGCAGTTTCGTCACGGACTGGCAAATGTCGTCCGCTACCTTGCGGGCCCGGTCGCTGTTGCCGAGCGATGGAGCCGATGCAGAAAGCAGGCTTTGCTCGGCAAGCTCCAAGCCGCTTCCCGATTGGCCGACAGTGTGGCCGCGAAACGACTTCACCAGCCCGTCCATCACCTTGGCCTGCATCCGCGCTGTGGGAAGCAAGGTCAAACCACCGACAAAGCACAGGTAGCCCAGCAGTAATCCTACTGTGGCAACCCCATCACCGGAGACTTCTGGGTATTTGCGGATTTTGAATTTCGCAATGTGCCCAAAAACAATTGCGAATAAACCCGTGACCACGCCAGCGGGCGGTAGCAGCAGCAGTGGTGCCGACATCACACCAAACATCCAACTGATCCCGGCAGTTTTCAATGGAAGCGGTTCGGTCGTCAGATTCTCTTGGGCTTCGACGCGGGCACGCCGCATTTCCTGGTTGCTGGGACGGTTGTGTTGGGTGCTTGATGCCATAATCAAATTAGAATTGCCCAAAAGTTGCTTTGCAAGCTCGAACGACCGCTACCAACGGATGCTTCGCTTCTCGCGGCAAGCGTTTGTTCGAAAAAGTCGATAAAAAGAAACATGAAACCGACATCCGCCTCAACCTTTACTGACACGGTCACGCTAAATTCCGTCGAGGCGTTCCACGCGCTCTCCGGGACGGCCCTGCATCCCAATGTGGTCGTGGGGCGATTTGAGTACCAGGGAGTGGTCGACGAGAAACTGGCCAAGGAGGCCTGGCGCATTTGTCTCAGTCGCCAGGTTCTCCCATTGCGGACGGCATCGCATGATGGGCTGAAGTGGCAACTGGATGGGTCGAAGAACACAAGCGGCGGCGCGGTGGCGGACGAATCTTTCTCGGTGATCGATATCGACCAGTGGAGTAGCAATCCGCTTGAGCGAAAAGTCGCCAACTTGAATGAACTGGGCATCCCGGACTTGCACCTCGGAGCGTCACCGGCTTTTGCTCTTTGCTGTTTACGTTCTGAGAAAGCCAACCGCAGTGAAGTTGTTTTTGCGGCCCATCACGCGCTCGTTGACGGGCTGGCGGGCATTTCATTCATGCGGCAGTGGATGCAGTGCTACGACAATCTTTGCCGGGGGCTTCGTCCGGACAAGGGCCTGCCGGGGTTGGATTTCGAACGCTATCTGAAACGCGGCGAACTGGGGTTGCTGTCGTGGAATTATCTGAAGCTGCTTCCGCTGCAAGCGGTGGGTCTTTTCGGTGCTACCAAGTTTGTCTTGCGCAAGTTTTATGTTTTGGACAAAAGCATTTCTACAGTTGTCAACTCCATCAATAGTCCGGGCATCATCGGTAAAGACATCGACACCGCGAGCTGTCTCCGTTTGCGCGAACTTGCCGAACAGCACGCCGTTTCTGAAAACAGTATCGTGATCGCGACTTTGTTTCGCATCCTTGATGGGGCTCGAATCAGTGGGCGATTCAAAGCAAGTAATTCGAGTTGGCTGCGGCTGATACTGCCGATGAATGTGCGCGAGTTCGCTGACCGCAGAATCCCCTGCACCAACCGGACGTCACTGGTGCAAATCGACCGTCGTCGTTGCAAGGAAGCTGACATTTTCGAACTGGCACGGAACATTGCCCGGGAGATTGGCATCATCGCCAATTGGAAGTTGGATCGAATTTTTTTGATCGCCCTCCGCATCGCCAGCGTGAGCGGCAGTTTGCTTCGAAAAGTCGCCCAAAACGAAAAGCCACGGGGCACCGCCGTGTTTGCGAACCTGGGCGAACCGCTTCGCCCCAATCGTCACTGTGACTTTGTTCATGTCGGTGGTCTGGTGCGAGAAAGCTTCGACATGAGCGGGCCAATCCGCGCCGGGACGCCGCTGAATTTCTCCTGGCAAAAGCACCGTGCAATCGACGGACGATTTGTCGGCCGCGTGACGCTGCATTTCGATCAGTCGGTGATTTCAGAACAGGACGCCCACTGGTTGCTGGAGCAATTTGAGATTGTGTAGTTCGTGCGGCGCAAGGGCATCGCAAGGGCATCGTAAGGGCGGCGGCTTTGGGTTACGGTGCAGCGACCTGTGGCAGCTCGCTGCGAATCGCCTGAGAGAATCCCTCTTTAATTCCATGCTCACGTGCTCGCTGATCGATGCGGCACCGCTCCTGAAACGCCGGGAAGCCTTGTTCAGCGCCGTCTCCGATAAGCCCTTTTTCGAAAGCGAGTTGTCCGGAGTAGCCAGGCAGGATCACTTTTGGATTCAGCCACGAAATTGGCTCGGGTGTCAGGTCATAGGTGTGTTCAAGGATTCCATTCATGCAGTTGTTAAGCAGCGAGTGATAAAACTCGGGACGCCTGTCGATCTGGTTCGCACGCTCAGCGATATTACGAAACAACTCTTGTAACTGGATTTTCGTTGCCTTGATGGGGTACATGAAAACCCGATCATTGGGGCGCATGACCGTGCGGACGCCAATCAGGTCTTCTTCGTTACCGAAAATGTAGTTCAATTCGTACTCGCGATAGAGGCCCTTGACAGGCGAATAGGCCTCGCCATCCTCGCGACGGACTTCGACGGATACTGTCACAAACCTCGATGGTTGGTCCTGCTGTGCGACTTCGAATGTCAGAAAGACATGAGCCAAGCCTTTGCTGTTGCTGAATCGCTGCACAATCAACCAGACTTTTTCCAGTTGCGACATCTCAAACGCAAAGTCCGTATAGTTGACGTCGAAGTCCGATTCTGACCGGTAGTCATTGTGGCGATAGTTTTTCACTTCGACGTGACCCTGCAGGTCCAGTTGCACCAGTGCCAGACGCGACTGCTCCTGAGCCCAGTCTCGCTGATGAGAAGGCTGCTGCAGGAAACAGAGCAACCAAACGGTGGTCGCCATCCCCCCCAGATAGAAAAACCAATTAGAAAGTCGTTCTGTCAGGAAAGGCAGCATTGCCGCCCACGCCACCATCGCGCCGGCCAATACAAATCCCGTTTTGCCGGGAAGCCAGTCGTGATGCCGAACTGCACCCACCGCCCAGAGCCAAAACACGAGGCCGCAAATCCAGCCGAAGAGCTTTACTGTGATCAAGATCAGGCTTTTGCGTTTTTTTCGTCTGCGGCGCGGCATTGGTGTTCAATCTGGATATCCCACTTCCAAATGTTAGTTTAGCCGATGACCAACAATTAAACTGATTCCAACCCATCTTTTTCAGGTGCTTCCCGATTTAATCCGGGTTGGGGGATGATTTGCAAGCTGTCGTGGCATTCGCCAGAATTCAGGATGGGATACAAAGGAGGAATTCTGGCGAATCCCACCACTGCATTCATTGTCGATGGTAATGGTCTGCGTGTTTTTCACGCATGACAACCCAGATGACCTTTTGAAAGTCCGGATCGGAACGGGAGAGGCACGCTCATGCCTTGTGAGCGTAATTCGGACTAAATCGCACCAGCGGCGGAGACCTCGTACTTGCGAATCGTGGGAGGTTCGATGAGGAGGCGATCCATGTCGGCACGAAACGCCGCCAGATGTTCAGTTTCAAAGTGGCCGGCCAGATGGTCCTGGCTTTCCCATTCTTCAAACAGGAAGACTTTATCGTCGTTCTCAAGGTCTGCGAAAAATCGGTACTCCGTACACCCGCTTTCTTCGAGTGTGGCGGCGGCAACCTTTTTCATCGACGCCAAAGCTTCAGCTTTGCAGTCGGGTTTGATATGAAAACGTACGGCAAGAACAATCATGGGTGCCCCGGGGATTAATGATGGCCGGAAATGCGGCAAGTCTGTAGAACCTGCTCCGGCGTGGCGATGTAACTGGTGTAGAACGGGCCGAACTCGGCGTACTTGGCACTTGCTTCGTCGAAGCGCATGTCGTACACGATCTGCTTGAGGTGAATCGGATTGGTCGCCCACAATGTGACGCCCCACTCCCAGTCATCGAGTCCTACGCCAACGGTGATCAACTGAGTGACTTTGCCGGCGAACTTCATGCCGCTGCGTGCATGTTCACTCATCAGTTTGTGACGCTCGGATGAGGGAAGCGTAAACCAGTTCGCGCCCGGATACCGCCACTTGTTCATCGGGTAAAAGCAGCTTACCGGATATTCGGGCAAGGGGAAATTTGGAGTCAGTCGCTGGTGGTTCATCTTGACGAGTCTTTTCTGGTAGGCAGCGACCTTTGTTTCCACCGTGTCGGCCTGTTCGCCAGAACGGGTCAATCGCTGGCGATACGTTTCGATTGACTGCACGTACTCAGATATCTCGCTAACCGACACGTAGGACCATGTCGTCTCCAAAGCCGTTCCCAACTGTGTTGAAAGAAGGCTCTGGTGTACGGACTCGACTCGGATTGGATCAGGATCCATGACCATCACCGAAAAGTCCGCTTTGTGTCCCGACACCAAACCGACCTGTAGGCGTGCAGGCTTGTTGGCTCCTTCAGGCGACAGAACCGCCAGAAAGTCATCGCAGTTGATCGATTGGTCAAAGATCGCTTTGCGGTCGAAGCGGTAGAAAGAATGCGTGCAGTGCCATCCGTCTAGGGGTCGTAGCTGCTGGTCCGTCAGGCCCAAACTCGTCGCGTCGTGAAGTCCCATGTGCTCTCTGATTAAAAATAAGTGGTGACCAAGTTTTCGCACGGGACCACGGATGCTTCAACTGCAAAACCGTCACAACCGAGAGAACTTCCCGGGTGAACCGTTTTGCCGGTCTCTGCTTCGTTGATCAATGGAGTTCGATTTGCAAGTTCGCCGATTCAATGAATCGGCAACAAACAGGAGTATGATGATGTGGCGTTCTTTTTTCTATGCGGTTGGAATCGGTCTGTTCGGGCTTGGCCTGCAAACTCTTGTGGTAGACCACTTCAACGTACCCAAGGACACCCGGTTGCAAAACGTCATCCGCAAGATTCTTAGCGACGAAAACCCGAACGCCAATGGAGCCGGCTTTGGAGCAAATGCTCAACCTGGACTCGCGATTCAGACTTCTGGCAATCCCGTACCATTTCAGAATAACCAAAACGGGTTTCGTCCGTTTCAGGGACGTCAGACGGGTTCGAGATTTGGTCCGTCACGTTTCGAAGGACCCGCCTACGGCGATTACGGGGGTGCTCGTGTTTCCACAGTCGGCACCCGCCAGCCTTTCTTCTCTCAGGGAAATTTTGGTAACTCGCCGGCCGGAAATACCAACACGGGTGTCAATGCGATCCAGGCCGGCTACCCGGGATCGACCGTTCAGCAGCAATCGCTGCAAAAACCCCGAACAGCAATTCAGCGGATAAATGTTCGTGAATGGATGCCATGGAGCCTGTTGGCTGCTGGAGCGATTACCTTTCTGTACACGCACTCGATTGGGCGTGGACGCGGTGAATAGGGGGCGTTGGCGGCCGTTGGTGGGCTGGTGAGCCCCGGATTCGTGTTTACATTTGCCTCTGCGATGTCTTAACATGCATGCAAGCAAGCGTGACCGCGAAAGCGGATATCCGACCCACCTACAAAAAAGTCCGCATGTCCCACAACCCGAACATGACACTTCAGGCAACTCTCGAAAGGCCTGATGAGAAGTCTACTTTTGGCTCATTGCAGAGCTGGCTTGAGTGGCCGGGCCGCATTTGTCTGATTGCCGCAGTGCTTGTGACCCCGTGGCTTTTCGGTGGCTACTACTTTTCGGCAAAGTTTCTGGTCGCCATCCTGATGCTTGTTGGGCTGGGCGCGTTGTGGTTCGAAGCCGCTCTCTCGGAGAGGAAGTCACTGATTCTTCCCTGGCTTTTGCTGCCGTTGATGATCGGGATTGGAATCGTTTTGTTGCAAATGGTTCCGCTACCGAAGTCGATGGAGGGGTTGCTGGGGAGACAGCGGGAGCTGTACACGTACTTTGGTGGCGAAGAATCAGCTGCTTCGATTTCAATGAATCGCGCGGCAACGTGGGATCGGTTGGGAATGCTGGTCATTGCTTTGGCGGGTGTTTGTTTGGGGGCACGGTATTTTCGCAGCAACGCGCACGGCAAGCTGCTTCTGGCCGTCGGTATGATCAACGGCGTAACGCTTTCGCTGTTCGGAATGATCCAGTCGCTTACCGGTGGAGCCAGCGGAACGATCTACTGGGTGATTCGTCTGCTGCGTGGCGGAGCGCCGTTTGGACCTTACGTGAATCGCAACAGTGCCGCGGGCTACTTGCTGATCTGCCTTGGTTGTGCCATTGGCCTGACTACCATCGTTTTGACGCGGCCGAAAAACGCCCCACAGCTGTTTAATGCCAAGGACATGCCGTTTTTCACGCAACTGAAAATGCAATTCCTGCTTTTCGTGTCAGAACTTGACGCGACCAAACTGGCATGCCTGATCGGTTGTACTGTGATCGGCACCGGCGTGGTTGCTTCGCTGTCGCGCGGTGGTACGCTGGCGATGCTTTTTGGCTGCTTCGTGACACTGCTGTTTTTTGGGATGGCCAGAAAACCAAGCTTTTCATCGTTCGTGGCAATTCCTGCGATCCTGTTCGCAGCTATGTTTGCGGGTTGGCTTGGATTCGGAACCAAGTTAATGGAGCGATTTGAAAGCGTTGAAAGCGCGAAGATCACTGAGCAGGAAGACGTCCGCATCAAACACTGGGCAGACACTTGGCCGGCCGTTGCCGACTTTGGTGTGTTTGGATCCGGAGTCGGTGCATACAGTCAAGTCCACAGGTTGTATCGAAGCGACTCCGAGCAAGCCGTTTTCGTTTACGCAGAAAGTCAGTTCTTTCAAACGATCGTCGAACTGGGATGGCCGGGCTTCATTCTCCTGTTGGCGACATGGGCGTTGGCGTGGTACGCCAGTATCTTTCTACTGTATCGGGGTTCCTCCACGAACTCCGTCGGAATAGGCGTGGCTGGCGTATTTGCGACCTCGGCAGTTGCTGTCGCATCGGCATTTGATTTTGGCTTGTACTACACCGCCAACATGCTCTTCATGGCTGTCCTGTGCGGATTCGTTGCTTACCACGCGCAATCGCTTTCAGGCCGTTTGAAAAAAGGAAACTGGCTCCGCTTCGAAACACCTGCGCTGCTGGCCAAAGCCCTTCTGTTGCTACTGTTCGCCGGCCTGTCGATGTTTGCTTTGGATTTTTACAACAAATGGCGAATCGAAAACGGCGTCCGAGAGTATCCCATTCGCACCTTTGCGATGGACTACCCCGATTTGCAACAAACCGATGAGCTCATTGTTGAACTTCGTCCCCTGGTAGAGCAAACTCAAAATGCCGAAGGACTCGCTTACATGGCGGACCTGTTCATCCACCGTTGTCGACTTCAGACCAAAGACGAGCTGGTCAAGTCAAGCGAAACCGGGATCGTGATGCTGGATGAGGGCGCTCGCCAGAGGATCTGGCAAAGAACGGGCCTGGATGGTTTGCATGAAATCGTCTGGTCGCTTCGTGAAGACGGCTTGTTGGTGTCAGAAATGGAATTTCGCGGTGCAGATTTTTTGCGGGGTAACCTGAAGGAGGCAAAGAAATACCTGTTGGCGAACAGTAGGGTCTCGCCAATGGACGCCCGAAACCATCTCTTGCTCGCTCAGGTAGATTCGCTCGTCGGAACATCTGTCTCTGCCGCGAGGGCTTCCGAAAAAGCGGTCTTCCTCGCGCCCAACAATGCGAACGTTCACCTCGTTGCGGGGCTTTCTTTACTTCAAGCAAGGCAGGTCAAGAAGGCTGCTCCCCACCTTAAAAAAGTCATCGAGCTTCATCCGGGCCTGTTTGTTCGCGTCATGCGAATTGTGTTCGGGCAAGCCAACCGGAACCTGCCATCAATGGGCCACGAATTTATCGTCAACGAAATCGTGCCAGACAACGCGCAGCTGCTTTACGACATGGTTCAACGCTACCGGTACATTCCCGCCGACTCGCCCGCAGCGAGAATTGCTCTGGACCGAGCTGACGAACTGCTGGTCGACCTGTCGGCATCTGACGGCACAAGCCTTCTTCTGAAATCGCGTGTCAAGCTCGCGAAAGATCAAAAGGCCGATGCAATTGATTTGCTGGAGCAGGTTTTGACCTCCAAACCCGGAGAACATGGCGCCCGATATTTGCTTGCCAAAACATTGTTTGAGACAACGGACTTGGAAGGAGCCATGCGTGAAGTAGAATACTTACTACAGTTTGACAGCGATTCCAATCGAATCAAGCGATGCGAGAAACTGCGAAAAGATATCGCGAAAGAAATGCGTCAAGCTTCCAGGTAAAAAAATTTGCATCATACAGCACTCGGCTTCAGTTCACCAAAAGTAGCTTTCGCTTATGTCACTCATCCTGTTAAGCTTCTGCCTTTGTACATTGATTGGAGTGTCAATCATTCCTCGCCTGTGCAAAGTCTCTAGGCGTTTCGGGTTGGTTGATAACCCGGACAAAACGAGGAAGTTGCATTCCGAAGCGATTCCTTTGGTTGGTGGAATTGGGTTTGCAATCTCGCTTTTGCTGGTGGCGCCCCTGGTGATATTCTTGGGGCAGTACTTCTCAGGATTTTTCGCCTCTATTGATGGCGTTCTGAGTCGGCTCATTCCATTCTTCGAAATTCCCACCATCGGGATCGGCCACATTCGACCAGTTGATGTCGTGGAGTATTCGGGTCTGATCCTTGGCGGCCTGGTCATGTTGGCAGTCGGAATCCTTGACGACTGGAAAGGAATTCGCGGTCGCCAGAAGCTGGCCGGTCAGATTGTCGCGGCTACGATTCTGATTGCGTTCGGATACAAATTTCACCGTGTGGCCTTTGCCGGATTCAACTTCGAATTCGGGATCTTCTCTGTTTTCCTGGTTTATTTCTGGATTCTGGCGGCGGTCAATTCGGTGAACCTTCTCGACGGTGCTGACGGGATCGCAGCGTCCATCGGCATCATCATGAGCGTTGCCCTTGGCGTGATGCTCGTTTCGATTGGGAAAGGAATCGACGCGGTCGTCGTATTTGGACTCGCTGGTTCCCTCACAGCGGTCCTCATATTTAACTTCCCGCCTGCAAAAGTTTACCTTGGAGATGCAGGAAGCATGTTGATTGGCTTCTTGCTGGCTGCGGTGGCAGTTCGATCAACCTTCAAGCAGAACTCGATGTATGCCTTTATGGCACCGGTTACGTTGTTGGCGATTCCATTTATCGACACCGCCGCAGCGATTGTAAGGCGGCGGCTCACTGGCCGAAGCATCTTTGCGGTTGACCGTGGCCACATTCATCACGAGCTTCTCAAGAAAGGATACAGCCCTCTCAAAAGCCTTGTTTGGGTAGTGCTCTTTTCTGTCATCACCGCTGTTGGCGGTGCTGGCGCTTTCGTTTATCGCCAATCAGAATTTGCGATGGCAGCGGTCGTACTGGTTGTCATCATGATGGCAGGAGCCCAGTTGTTTGGATTTGCCGAACTGAAACTGGTCACGCACAAAACCAACAGCTTGGTGCGATCCCTTCTTGGCGGGGACAAAGACGCCGAATCCATTCGGGATTCGGTTTATCATGTTCAGGGTGATCGCGATTGGGATGACTCATGGAAGAAGCTCAGGGATTTTGCGGTCGACAGCGAATTGCTGGAGATGACCTTGAACCTCAACGCTCCCTGGCTGCACGAGTCTTATCACGCGAAGATGAAAAGCCGCGAAAGCGTCCGTGAGTCGAATCATATGTGGAGCACTTCGATTCCGTTGCTTCACAGCAAAAAGATCTTTGGAGCCGTCGAATTCAGCTGTGCGATGGATTCGAAAAAGTCACACCAGGACATCATCAAAGGCGTCCTCGATATCGCCGCCGAAATCGAATCAACAATCGACAATCCGCCCAAAACGAAGATAGAAAACAAAGACACCACGGCGGATGCTGCCGCTGTTTCCTAGCCGGTTTGTTACCGCGTTTCTTTCAGTTGCGAGCCCTCGTCGCGCCGCAGCCTTCTGAATTTGCTGCCGCTCAAGACGAACGCAGCCCAACCTGTCGCGTTGAAAGTTTCTGCGGAAAATCCTATACTGCGTGTCGCTTCTTTGCTTTTTGCCGGCTCCTTTTTGAGGTCGGCTTCAAACCTCATTCCCAAACTGATCATGGCTCTCGATACGCTCAAGACATTTCAAACCGGTTCCGGAGCGGAAGCAAACTTCCATTCACTTCCAGCTTTGAAAGAAGCTGGCATTGCTGATGTCTCCCGATTGCCCATCGCCATTCGTATTGTCCTTGAATCGGTGCTGCGAAATTGCGACGGAAAAAAGGTGACCGAAGAGGATGTCAGGAACCTGGCCAACTGGAGCGCAAAGTCTCCCGGCGAATACGAAGTTCCCTTCACCGTCGCTCGTGTCGTACTTCAGGACTTCACAGGGGTGCCGCTTGTCGTCGATCTTGCTGCGATGCGAGACGCGGCCAAATCTGCCGGCGCCGACCCGGCCGTTGTCGAACCACTGGTTCCTGTTGATCTTGTTATCGACCACTCGGTACAAGTCGACTTTGCGGGCTCTCAGGATGCCCTTAATCGAAACCTCGAAATCGAATTCATCCGGAATCAGGAACGATACGAATTTCTCAAATGGGGTCAGCAAGCGTTTAGCACCTTTGGCGTCGTTCCGCCGGGGATCGGAATCGTTCACCAGGTAAACCTAGAACACCTTGCCAAGGGCGTCCTGGAAAAAGGCGGCACTTACTATCCGGACACGCTTGTAGGAACCGACTCGCACACCACCATGATCAATGGCATGGGCGTCGTTGGCTGGGGCGTTGGAGGCATCGAAGCCGAAGCCGGTATGCTTGGCCAGCCTGTTACTTTCCTCGTGCCCGAAGTCGTCGGCGTGAACCTGCATGGAAAACTCGCCGAAGGTGTTACCGCAACGGACCTGACGCTGAAGATTACCCAGATGCTGCGTGCTCACGGAGTCGTCGGAAAGTTCGTCGAGTTCTACGGCGCTGGCGCGAAAGCCCTCAGCCTGCCGGATCGGGCGACGATTGCAAACATGGCCCCGGAATACGGTGCCACCATGGGATTCTTCCCCGTCGATGAAGAAACAATCAACTACCTCAAAGGCACCGGTCGCAGCGAAGAGCTTTGCACCACGGTTGAAAATTACTTCAGAGCCCAGCAAATGTGGGGCATTCCGGAAAAAGGCGACATCGACTACACCGACGATCTGGAGCTGGACCTGTCGACCGTCGTGCCTGCGGTTTCCGGTCCCAAGCGTCCGCAGGATCGTATCGACGTTCCAGACCTTGGTTCAAAATTCGAAGAGCTTTTCACCGGGGCCGTTGCCGATGGTGGTTTTGGTCGCGACGCTTCGACCCGTGACGATGTTGCCAATCTGAACCTGACGACCAAAGCGGGGTTCTCGCCCGTTGGAGCCGGTTTGCTACAAATCGGCGGTGCAGCGGTCATCGAAGCCGAGCCGATCGACGAACAGATCGCACTCAAGCACGGCTCGATCCTGATCGCAGCCATCACTTCCTGCACCAACACCAGCAACCCCAGCGTGATGCTCGCCGCCGGCCTTGTCGCCAAAAAAGCAAACGCACTTGGCCTGAAAGTCCCGCCCTTCGTAAAGACCTCCCTTGGGCCTGGCTCGCGCGTTGTGACCGACTACCTCGAAGCCACCGATCTGCAAAAAGAACTGGACGACCTGGGATTTGAAACAGTTGGCTACGGGTGCACCACCTGCATCGGAAACGCCGGACCGCTGAACCCGGAACTCGAAGCGGCCCTCAAGAGCAAGGATTTGGTGTGTGCTTCGGTTCTTTCGGGTAACAGGAACTTTGAAGCCCGCATTCATGGCTCCATACAGGCGAATTTCCTGATGAGCCCACCGCTTGTGGTCGCCTACGCGATCGCGGGACGAGTCGACTTGGACCTTACAACGGAACCGCTTGGCACCAGCGCTGACGGCAAAGAAGTCTTCCTCAAAGACCTCTGGCCCAGTTCCAACGAACTACAGGAAGTCATCGGTGCGGCTCTCAAGCCGGAAGTCTTCAACAGGCTTTACAGCAACCTCGACGTTGCCAGCGAGAAGTGGGTCGATGTCAAATCCAGTTCCGGTGACACGTACGCTTGGAATGACGATTCTACCTACATTCAACTGCCGCCCTTTTTCGAAGGCTTCTCCCGCACCCCCGCGACACAGGGCACCGACATCGTTGACGCCCGGCCATTGGGAATATTTTCAGATTCAGTCACAACCGATCACATCTCTCCTGCGGGATCCATTACGCCCACCAGCCCGGCAGGTCAGTACCTGATCAACAACGGAGTGGAAAAATCCAAATTCAACAGTTTCGGAAGCCGTCGGGGTAACGACCGTGTGATGACCCGAGGCAGCTTTGCCAATGTTCGCATCAAAAACCTGATGGCAACGAGTGGCGGCAAACAGGTCGAAGGCGGATACACGCAGTACTTTGGTGACGCGGATGTTCCCACTCCCGACACCAACGTCGATGCGATCGCCGGCGGCAAGCCAACGTTTATCTTTGACGCTTGCATGGAGTACAAAAAAGAAGGCCGCAGTTTGATCGTGATCGCCGGTGACGACTACGGCATGGGATCGTCTCGCGACTGGGCGGCCAAAGGAACATTGCTCCTTGGTGTGAAAGCCGTGATCGCAACCAGTTTCGAGCGGATTCACCGATCAAATCTGATCGGAATGGGAGTCCTGCCGCTGGATTTTGCCAACAAAGCCGACTACGACAAAGTCGCGTCGCTGTTCGACGCCACCTTTAGTATTACGGGCCTTTCCGGTGAGATGTCGCCCAAGCAATCGGCAACGCTGGTCGCAAAATCATCCGATGGAACCGAAGTCAGCGTTCCTTTGACGGTGCGACTCGATACGCCCGCAGAAATCGACTATTACCTCAGCGGTGGTATTCTGCAATACGTCCTGAACCAAATCCTCGACAACGCGGAAGCCCAAGCCTGATCCACATTTTCGCAGAGACAGTCGAGAATTGGAATCGCCAATTATGTAACTCGACTCTCGGTGGCTGTGAGTATTGGCTGGTCGCTGCGTCGCTGGCTGTGAGTATTCGGTCAGGTGGTGCGAATATTTGATCACCCTCCCTTCGGGCCTTTCGCTCCCTTCGGGAGGGTCGGCGGCTCACCGCCGGGGAGGGCAAGCACCGTTTGGTATCCCCTCGTCAAAAACGTTGCGATCAAAGCATCAAAATCCCGTTGCAATTACGTAGCCGGCCTATCCCTGTCCCTATCTCTGTCTGCAAGGTCCATCATGAAGCCAACTTTTCGCATACTCACCCTGGCATTCCTCTGTGGGCTGACCTTGAACGTCGCAATCGCGCAGCAATCCGATTGGGCACAAATCCTTGGTCCCAACCGCGACGGAATCGTCACCGAGCCTTTTGACGTTGGCTGGGACGAAGAACCGAAACTTCTCTGGGAAAAGGAAATTGGCGAAGGGTTCTCTGGCCCCGTGGTTTCGAACAACCATGTGATCCTTTTTCATCGCCCCAGCGGACGTTCCAACAGTAACTTTGTTGTCGAAAAGTTAAACGCTGACAACGGCAAGCTGGTCTGGAGCCAGAACGTGGCGACGAGTTTTCCCGGCAGCATGGACGGCGACTCCGGTCCCAAAGCCACGCCCTTGGTCCACGATGGGCGAATTTACGTTTTCGGAACCGACGGGGTACTGGCCTGCCTTGGATTCGACGATGGCAAAATTCAGTGGCAGGTTAACACGAGAAAGAAATTCAAAGTCGGCGACAGCTTTTTCGGGGCGGGCACAACCCCCATTGTTGCCGGCAATTCGCTGCTGCTCAACGTCGGCGGTCGCGTGGCATCGATCGTAGCTTTTGACCTCGCAACCGGTGACGTCAAATGGCAGCTTGGTGCGGGAGAAGCCAGCTACTCATCACCGGTCAAGGCTTCTTTCCAGGACCGCGAAGCCGTGATTTTTCTGACGCGGCTGACCATGATGGGCGTCGACCCGGTTGATGGAGAGCTCCTTTTTGAGTGCCCATTTGGCAAACGTGGCCCTACCGCAATCGCATCGATGCCAACGATTGGCGGTGAAATTCTTCTCGCGAACGCTTCTTACGGTGTCGGCGCGAAACTGTTTGACCTCTCGACCGCCCCCGTCGATGGAAAGCAAATTCAGGCGACATGGTCCAACAACTCGAGCTTTGAAAGCCACTACGGCACACCGATTCACAAAAACGGATTCGTCTACGGGACCAGCGGTAGAGAAGACATGCGTAGCGGATCCTTTCGTTGCGTTCGGCTCTCGGACGGCGAAGTCATGTGGAGCGAAGCCCAATTTCCGGTCGCCCACAGTTTTCTCATCGGGGACAAACTGCTGGCCCTTGATCACGCAGGCGGTCTTCACATCATCAAAGCAGACAGCGAAAAATTCACAGAACTGCAAACGGCCAGAGCTTTCGATGGAAAGTCACGTGCCATTCCGGCCATTTCTGCCGGTCGCCTTTTCGCTCGCTCCAATGCGGTCAGGAAAGTTGCGAAGCTGAAGGCATTCAAGATCAGCAAAAGCAGCAAGTAACGGGCATGGCACTCGCGCCACGTGAGCCGTAAGGCCTCCGATGTTTGCGCCACGTGAGCCGTCGGACGTAAGGACTCGGGTGTTCGCACGGGTGAACCGCTTGTTTGGCCATGGCCAATTGACGAGTTCGATTGTGAGCCGCGACGCGTAGGGCCGGGTGGAAGCGGTTTTCGGTGCGGCGTTTTCGCATCCGCCGTCCCGAGGTTTCATGTGATGGCTTGAAACTCAAGCCAGAATACTAGAACCGTCAGCCACCGGACAGGCAAACTGGTTGCTGGATCACTGGTTGCTGGATCACTGGTTGTTGGATCGGCATCACAATCGGTGCCCGAGAGAAAGCGCTAACTGTATGCTGCGGGATCGCAACGGGCACGACCCGCCCGGACGATCCGGACGATGCAGGATTCACTTCGATGATCTCGCCTCTTATTACATTTGCATTGCGAGTCGCGGGTTGGCTCACCGCTGAGCCGGCAACTTTGTGGACCGCACCGTGCGCCGGCAGGGAACTCTCCGCCGGCCAAACGTAGGGCGGCGCGACCGGCATTGCCGCGTATTGGGCTGTCGCCGGCGCGACCCAAACGACCGCCTCGTATGCGATGTACTCGCTGTACTCGCTGTTTTCAAAAATTATCGACTGGGCATCAGCATTGGAAAACATTGCGATGGTGAGGGCGATGCTCGCTGCGATAACAAGTGCTTTGTTTTGCATGTTGAATTTCCTGACAGAAGGAGGGCCTCGATGCTGCGACGCGGTGTTGCAATTCGGCAACATCGATTCGTCGATTTCGTTGCGTTCGGAATTCAAAGACCATGAATTCGATCGCGACTCGACTATCACTCCGGGCATTGCAACGACCATGCCAAAGCGGCTCAATCGCGTGTCAGGCTGGCGATTGACGCATTTTGAATGTCGAACCGGGTTATCACGTCGTTCGCTGAGCCGCAAACAGACCACGCGCGGGCGACGACCGCCGACTTATTCCAGCATTAAAATCGGTGGGCCAGATCCCATCGGCGTGTAAGAAGAATCCATCCCTTCGACGACCATCTGAGTCCAAACGGCGGGCATATTGAGATACCCGCCATCGAGATTCCATCCCAGGTAAGCCCACCCGTCTCGCAACTCGAACAGGCCCAGTTGCAGTCTTTGAGCAACCGGTGCCCCTTTCAGGATCTCCAATTCGGGAATCAGTCGCGGCGGCAGTTCGAACTCCAGCCCGCCCTGCTTTTCACTCACCTTGTCGATTGTCGATTTGAGCCGCTTGCGGAAAACCGTCGCGGCCGCAATCGATCTCGCCGACGGACTTTCGTCTTCAGGCAAGTCAATCGCGGGATAGCCCTGAGGCTGGAATACCAACCCGTCTCCGGTCTGCACGACGCGAAAACTCCACCGGATAATCAGCTTGTCTTCAATTTTCTCTTTGCCTTGTTGAAACTCTTCGCCCGTGATCGTGATTTCAATCTCATTTCCTGCAAACGTCACCTGAATCGGCCGTGAGCGGGCAAAGCGAATTCGAAACGGAGGCACTTTGTTGCCATCTTCGTCAACGCTTGGAAAGGCCTCAATCTCCCGTCCGGCAATCGCTGAAATTTCGGCATTCAACTGTCTGTTGGTAAGCCGCCGCCCGGCAAGCAACTGGTCCAGGAAGTTGTTCAGCAACGACTCGTGGATCTTGACTTGAACGTCCCGTCCCGCAATTTGTTCCAGCGGATTAACCGGGGCACTCAAGCCCATGGGTGAGTCATTTTGGGCAACCAATTCGACTCGATCCGCAGAGGAACGCAAAAACAGATTCGGCAGTCGCGTGGCAATCTCGTGCAGTTTTTGGGAAAGCTCAGCCAACTGCTGTCCCGCATCGCTGATCACACCGGAAGTCTCTTCATTGAACCGGCCTTTAAGGGTCGCTCGTAGTCTTCTGGTTGCTTCGGCGTTGGTCCGGGGAAGCTGCTTTTGAAACTGCTTTTGTGCGATCCGCTGGATCAACCTTAAACGCGTTTCGGCTCCGCCAAACTGAGCCTGCATGTTGGCAGCGAAACTGCTTTCGGTCGCCAGCAAGCCGTTGAGTCCCGCGCAAAGATCCCGACGCGCCGAAATCGAACCTGAAGCCGTGGAGTTAATCCGAATCCCCAGCTCCCGAACGTATGTATTGGTCGACGCGTTGCCAGAAAGCTGAATGCTCAACTGAGCCTGGTATGGATTGGTGACTGGCACAACGGATACGTTTGAATCGGTGTACGAATACCCGCGAGCGAAGCGGCCAAGGAAATTTTCCGCGATACGGTCGTACTCCTGATTCGAACGCGAGGCCAATGTCTGGATCAGTCCCGAAGAAACAGAAACGTAGGCATTGGGGTTGGAGTATTTGCGGCGGATCGATTTGCAAAACGGTTTAAGCTGTTGATGGTTCTCAAGCCAGAACAGGATGCTGCCGAGTTTTGCATGCGACGCCGAATCGGAAGGATCTTGCAGCGACGGCCAAAGCTCACGCAATTGCGTTGTTTGCCGGATGAAATCTTCTTGGATATTGTCTTCGGTGCCGTATCGGAAATCGTTGGAAAACCGGTTGATCGCCTGATTCGCGGTTTCGAATACGCTATCGGTACGTCGTTGGCCGACTCGGCGGAAGCGGGATTTTGCCTGCCGCAACTCGTTCCAGTCACTTCGCCACTGCTTCTGGCGAGGGCCATCAGCTTCCGCCACCCTGTCCCGATCTTCCTCCAGCTTTTCGATTCGTTTGTCGAAAATCTGAATCTGATCTTCCAGAATTCGCGGGTCTTCGGAACCAACATCGGGCCCGGGAGGCTCAAGGTCCAGGTCGTCATCACTATCCGAGGGGGCTTCGTCATCCTGATCCGGTTCCGGAGGCAACGCATCAAGCTTGTCCTGGACTTCCTGGCGATTTGCTTTCTGGTCGCGAATCATCGAATTGATTTTGCCGACCGAAATCTCCGGAGGCATCTCGACTTTGAGGTCTTCAAGGAACTCAATCGTTTCAGCCAATTTCAAATCGAAAAAGAGTTCCGCTCGCGCCCGACTGGTCATCGACCTTCGATAGAACTGCTTCAGCATCTTCAGCTCATAGATGGCGACCAGTCGCGATGTGTCAATCTGGTCCTGTGTGGGTGGGCGGAACTTTGTGATCGACTGATCGACAACCGAGCCGGGATCAAACAGGTCAACTGACCGAGTCGATTCGATTGCAAGAATTTGATTTTCGATCGAACGTGCCACCTCCACAAACATGGGATGTCGCAACGCCATTGTGTCTGCACGAAACTTCGCCAGCAACGATCGCAAGGCCCACGGGTCAGCCTGATCACCAAGGGCCGCCTGAGAATCAAGCACATTCAAGTTCAGAAACTTTCGCCAACCCTGAGCTTTGCTGCCCTGACCCAACCACAGGTTCAGCTTGGCGGCAGCCGACCGCAGCTGCGCCGTTTCATCCGCGCAGCAACAGGAGGATACCGAAACTGAAAGCAGAATCGATGTGATGAATGTGAAAAGGAGGCGGCCAAAGTTGCAAATCATGAATCAGTCCAACCCGAATCGAGTCGAAAATGTCGCTGTTAAAGGGAACCTATTGTGGGGCAGTATTGTTATTGCAAACTGCCCGGATTACCACCGTTGACTTTACAACGTACCACGCGAGCAGGCCAAAAACCTGTTTTCTGGCCCGATTTGGGCCGCGTCGATCGCATATTTGTCGGCTGAAACGAACACGCTGTGAATACGCCGAAATTATTCTCGACAGCGGGCGTTGAATCACGATCAAGCCAACTTCATCGCCGGATCGCCTTGGGACCTCGTTTCATCCGATTGACGAAGTTCAAAACAGGCTTTTTCGAACAGGCAGGGCGCTGATTGGCTGAACGGAAAGTCACGCCCAGGGCTCGTGAATAATCCGTGATACAAGGTCGCAGCCCCCTGTCATCCGGGCAGCGGGATCGTTTAAATTGCGGGCTATTGAAGTCTAACTCTAGCGGAAAGCACTCTTGATGGATGACCTACACAGCCGTGGCAAGGCAATGGAAAACATGTTCTTTGAGAACCGGGATCAGGAACTTCTGAACAAACTCCGTGCTGAACTCGAAGGCGACCAGAAACTGCAAGTCCTTCAAGCCGCCAGCGGCATTTCCGACGAAAGTGTTCTTAACGCGCTCTCCGATCAGGGAGTGACGGCCGAATCAATGTCGGCGTTGTCGCTGATTCCCCTGGTCACCGTCGCGTGGAGTGATGGCTCGCTTGACGCAAAAGAAAAAGAAGCCATCCTCAAGGCAGCCGAAGCGAGCGGCATCACCGCCGGGTCGGCATCCGCTTCGTTGCTCGAATCGTGGCTGGCCAGCAAGCCACAGGCCTCTCTGCTGGATACTTGGAAAGCCTACATCGGCACCCTCAAGACAAGCGTTGACGATACAGCGTTTGGCCAGGTCAAAGCTTCGATTCTGAACCGGGCTCAAAACGTGGCTCAGGCCGCCGGTGGATTCCTCGGCATCGGTTCGGTTTCCGACAGCGAACAAAAAGCAATCGCTGATCTCGAATCGGCATTCGAGTAACCAATGCTACAAGCCTGCAAAAATCAGCAGGCTTTGGTTGACCTCGGTTGACATTGGCGATCGCAACAGTTTTCCGTTGTTCCGAATGGCGATTCAATGAATTCCGCGCCCCGTTCCTGCTCAGCCCGTTGCGATTTTCGCCAGCACCGATAGATTGCCAGCTTGGCACCACAGGTCAGGACGAAAGGAAGAACGTGGGATTTGCAGGTAGCGAGCGGACAGGACTATTTATTGCCATTGATGCCAACATTGGAGCCGGCAAGACCAACGCGTGTCACGCGATTGCGTCCGCGGCGATGGCAGCAGGCCACCCAACCCGGGTGATGGAAGAGCCAACCCATCACCCCAAGTTCAATCATTTCCTACAACGTTATTATGACGACCTGCAATCGGGAACAAATGCCGGTGGCGGATTCGCCATGCAGATGTTCATGCTTTGTCAGCGTTACGAACAACATCGCTTGGCTGTCGAAACCGCTTGGGGATCCAACGGAACCATCGTGATTCAGGATCGTCCCATCTATGGCGACACCGTTTTCGCGACCACGGCCATGGAACGCGGGTTCATGACCGCCGAAGAGTACGACCTGTACGTGGACATCTATCGCAACATGAGTCGCGACGTGATGCCGCCGGACGTGTTTGTCTACCTTGACGTTTCACCAGAAGAGTGCTTCGACCGGATGCACTCACGCGGTCGTTCCCAGGAGGAGGGCGTTCCCCTTGACTACCTCAAACAGCTCTACGACAACTACCAAAAGCTGCTTCAGGAGATGCGCCGCCGCGGCGTTCGCGTTCTCACTGTCGACTGGAGTGGCTTTGGTCCTCCGGTTGAAATCTGGAAACGAATCGTAAAACTGGTCGAATCTGAAACGACCTGGTACGAAGAGCTTTCCTTTTCGTTGGCCAAAGAACCTCGCGTTCCCATTACACCACGACCCTCATCCTGAAGAGCCGCGCTGAACAAGCCTGACGCTATGAGCGAATTCACCAAAGCAGCCTCAAAATCTGATCTCAAACCTGGCGACAAACTGCTGGTCGAAGTCAACGAACGACTGGTGATCCTGTTCCAGGTGGATCAGGACTATTTCTGCTTGGATGACGTCTGCACTCACGATGGCGGCACCTTGAGTGATGGCGAATTCGAGGGCTGCGAAATTGCCTGCCCGCGACACGGTGCCAAATTCGACATCCGCAGCGGCAATGCGCTTTGCATGCCCGCGACACAGCCAACCGGCAGCCACGACGTCAAAGTCGAAGGCGACGACATCCTCGTTCGCCTCGCCGACGAGTAAATCGCGATCGAAGGCTTTGCTGCGGCAAACACATTGCTCGATCAAGCAGCCAACAGACCTGCCTTGTGAATCAACCCGGATTAACTTCCGAGATCCGATTTGGCAGTATTGGAGGCTCTTTTCTGCCTTTGGGTGTGCGAAAAGTTGCTTCGTGGTTGCCTTCAGGACCAAGCCACACAAAAATAGAATAGCCAAACATTCACTTGCGAGAGACCCATGCCTGTAACCGAAGAAAACGTCCGCGAAGCCCTCAAACAGGTCATCGATCCGGAACTTTTTGTCAACATCGTTGACCTTGGCCTGATCTACGAAGTCGAAGTCCTTCCCAACGAAGGAGAAGCCGAAGACTGTAACCTGAAAATCAAGATGACGATGACCAGCCCGATGTGCCCGGCCGGCCCGCAACTGGTTGCCGAAACCAAAAAGTATGCCGGCGAAGTCGAATCGGTGCAGGACGTTGAAGTCGAAGTCGTGATGGATCCACCATGGACACAGGACATGATGTCCGATGACGCCAAGGACCAGCTTGGCATCTTTTAGTGAGAGTTTGTAGTACCGGCTTTAGCTGGTATTCCGCCTGGAGTCATCTTCGGGCAGTGCCAGGCAATTGCCGTGGGCGGTACTACAAGCTGTTGCACTGCGAACTGTTGCGCCAGCTTTTTTGCAAAACTCGCCAAACTCGTAAAACTCGTAAAAGCCCCGACGACTTCCATCACATCGAACTTGGGTCTTCCGACATGAAATCATCATTGTTCCTTTGCCTTGTCGTATCTTTGTTGTTCGCTTTCAATGCGGCGCAAGCCCAAAACCTGCCACACAGTTGTGCCAAACCCGATGAAGTCTCCGTTTCACATTTGCACTTGGACCTGAACGTTGACTTCGATTCGAAAAAGCTGACCGGTTCAGCCAAAGTGACTCTGGACCGCAAGGCCGCTGACAAAAGCCTCTGGCTGGACATCAAAGGCCTGGCGATCGAAAAAGTCACCGACGAATCGGGAAAGGAACTCGCTTTCACGCTTGGCCGCGAACAGGCGGACCTTGGCCAGGCGATGGAAATCGAACTGGCCGCAGGGATCGACACAGTCACCATCCACTATGCCTCCAGCCCGAAAGCCGAAGCCGTCCAGTGGCTCTCGCCCGAGCAAACCACCGACAAGCAGCACCCGTTCCTGTTCACGCAATCCCAGGCGATCCTTGCCCGCACGTGGGTTCCGTGCCAAGACACGCCCGGGGTGCGGATGACATACAGTGCGAAAATCCAGGTGCCGCCGCACTTGATGGCGGTGATGAGTGCGTCCAACCCGCAGGAAAAAAACGACACCGGCGTCTACGAGTTCGAGATGAAGCAGCCGATCCCGTCCTACCTGTTGGCCCTGGCGGTGGGTGATCTCAAATTCAAATCGCTCGGTCCTCGCAGCGGCGTTTACGCAGAACCATCGGTGCTCAAGAAAGCCGTTTGGGAGCTATACGATACGCCGCGAATGATCACCGCCGCCGAAAAGCTCTACGGTCCCTACCGCTGGGATCGCTATGATGTGATCTTTCTTCCGTCGAGCTTTCCCTTTGGCGGCATGGAGAACCCGCGGCTGACCTTTGCGACCCCAACGATCCTGGCCGGCGACCGTTCACTGGTCGCGTTGATTGCTCACGAGCTTGCCCACTCGTGGTCAGGGAATCTGGTCACCAATTCGACCTGGAATGACTTTTGGCTTAACGAGGGATTCACGGTTTACTTCGAACAGCGAATCATGGAATCGCTCTACGGACGAAAGTACTCCGAGATGCTGGCGCGGCTGACACTTGACGGGCTCAAGGAGGAACTCAATGAGCTTGAGCAGCGTGACACGTGGCTAAAACTGGACCTCGTTGGCCGCAACCCCGATGACGGGATGACGGCGATCGCTTACGACAAAGGGTATTTCTTTCTGCGGATGCTCGAAGAAAGAACCGGTCGCGAGAAATGGGATGCGTTTCTAAAAAGCTGGTTTGAGAAACACGCGTTCCAAAGCATGACCACCGAAGGTTTTCTCGACTACGTTTCCGCGAACCTCGAGGGTGCCGATTCGATTCCCGTCAAAGCTTGGGTGTATGGACCGGGTTTGCCCGAGTCATGCCCTGACGTGGTCACCGAAGAACTTGCAAACGTCGAAAAAGCCGCTAGTGAGTTCCTGGGCGAATTGAAGGCAAGCGATTTGGCTGCAAAGTTCGCCACCAAAGACTGGACGACTCACCACTGGAACCATTTCTTGCGTTCGTTGGGCGAAAAGGTATCGACCAACAAAATGCAGGAGCTTGACGCCGAATTCAAGTTCACGCAGTCGGGCAATTCGGAGATCACTCACGACTGGCTAATGCTTGCGATCGGCTCGGACTACGAACCGGCCATGGATCGCCTTGAGGAGTTTCTCACCCAGCAGGGTCGCCGCAAGTTCCTCGCACCGCTTTACACGAGGCTTTCCAAAACCGCAAAAGGTCTCCGCCGCGGCAAAGCCATCTACACCAAAGCCCGACCCGGCTACCATAGCGTTTCCACTGGGACGATCGACAAGATTCTGGGCTGGAAACAGTAAGCGAAACATTTTTATTGCCCGGCTCAATGAGTCAGATCAATGGGTAGGCCGGATCAAGGACGCCGAATTTCCTTGTCCGAAAAAAACACAACCGACGTCCAGCCACAGAAACCTCGCCATCGTTCAAAGTGCGTCCGCCGCTCCGGCAACATCGCACCTCCGACGCGGTACAATTCGCCAAACGCCAAAAAGAAAAAGGCCGCAGCACAGGATCGCGCTGCAGCCAGTGGGTCCACAAAGTTTGTGCAAAATCAGGCATCAAAGCCATCTTCTGCCGGGTCGCTTAACCCCGGATTATTTGCTAGTGGTCTGTCACAGCTTAATTTTAGGATTAGCCGTTTTGGCGATAGCCTCCTCGGTCAGATTCCTAAGAAAGTGGTGCCTCACATCGATGTGCTTACTCCTACTCGAGCTCAGCGGGTTCTCTGCGAGCGCAATCGCCCCCTCGGAACATCTATCTTACGAGGCTTCGCACTAGGTCTCAGGAACTGAAGCATTCCGTTTACAAACAGAGCCTCCTTTACACCATCTCCCATCGCAAGATTCTCTGCTTCTGAAGTTGACTGTGAAACGCATTTCTGCGTCCTAGAAATCCAAACTACAAGCATCGCCGCCACGAAAACCATCGCACCCGAAACTGATCTACGGTCAGTGGCCCTACTTGCAAAGTCAGCATCTACATACAC
>CALFWR010000035.1 GCA_937928555.1 uncultured Pirellulaceae bacterium | reverse complement strand
AATCAGTTGAGACAGTGATCCGCGACTCAGACACGATGAAACGATCGCTGTGGTTTTCATCTACCGGATGATTTACATTTCTTGTTGAATTTCAGCTTTTCCCTTGCTCTTGCTGGCCAGACGTAGAGTTAACGCCCGTCGTCGTGAATAATCCGGGTTTACAGGCACGCCGTTTGCACGCGGGTTTGCATGTTGTCGGCCCAGTCGGTTTTGCGCACGAAAAAACCCGCCAGTCGAACGAATCGAACTGGACGGGCTGCTGCGATGTATTGGTTGCTGGAGTCGGGAGGAAAGAATCTGCGCCGAACCCAGATTGTGTCTACCGGCGGTTCGCTTCTTCTTGGGCGCGGGCTTCTTTCAAAGCCGCCGCCTCTCTAGCCAATTTGAACTCTGGCCCTTTGCGGAAATACTGAACGTCATCATTGAGGTAGTAAGCACTGGGAAGTGTCTGACCACCGACGCTTACCTGGCATCCGGTCAGCAGGCCACAGCAAAAGGTCGCTGCCAATGCAGCACAAACAAGCCAATTTGATTTGTTCTGGGAAACCATTTTTGGAAAACTCCGTTCTTGCGGTCCGCGGTAATTTCATACACAGCGATTCATTCAAACCGCGGAATAACCGACACGATTCTTATCGTCTGCCGGACCGGACAACTTTGAACCATTTCGAGAAAAAACCAGTACAAGTTCACCTGCTGTAATGAGATACCTCACCGTTTTAGGCTTCCTGTCCCTTCTTTTTTGCCAGGATTAACGCGGCTGTTAAGATAGGAAGCGGGTAAGGAAGGGTTGATGGACATCCAGATCGGGATTTCGATTGGGGGCTGTGCTCTGTTTGGCGTTGATTTCGACGTAAAAACGGAGCCCTTGTCCGGGAGACGGGGATTGAGTTGGGTGCGGATTTGAATCTGCCCCCACGTTTGCGGGACCGGATTAGCCTGACGTCGTGAATAATTCTGCTTAATGTGGGCTTTTGCCCGTGATGTCTCGATCAAATTATTTAGTGGACGCTTTATGGAAGAGTAAAGCGGCTGTTTGCTCCGGGAGTTTGCTATGCACCAACGCGTCGTGTTCGCACTTGTTTTTGCCCTCTTGCTTGTGACAGCAGGTGCTGGCACTCTGTCTGCCCAGGTCGGGGCACTTCCCAGAGCCAACTACTACCGCGCATTCACTGAGTACTATTTCGGGGACTTGCAGCGGGCCGGCAGGGACTTTCAGCAAGCCAGCACGACGGCCTTTCGGCTTGGCAACGAACGGTTTCTCGATTCAGTATGTGCGTGGACGATGATGGGCGAATGCCACTTTCATCAGGGTAACTACGCGGACGCATTGACAAACTACAACAGGGCTTTGAATCTTTATTTGGCCTTCAATCGCAACCGTTGGCAGTCGCGTGTGCAACCGCCGGCGACCCTGTCGGTGAGTGCGGGTGCTTTTGGGCGATCAAGAATCAACTGGGGTACGCCGGCACGCAACGCGAAGATTCCGACGATTCCCGAGACCTTCCTGATGCAGTACGGGCGAGTCGATGCCGGGCGCGCGTTCCGTGAAGGTGGCGCTTTTGATCAGGCTGAACTGCGTCCCGTCAACGTCAGCGAGATCATGCGTTGTACTGCGTTGGCGATGCATCGCCGCAAGCAGATTTTGGGAGGAATCAGCGAAGTCGATCCTTTGTCGCGCGAGCTGCTCGCTGGCATGGCGCTGCGAAACGCTGGCGACGGCAGCATCCTTGGATCTTACAACGGGGTTCTGCTGGGGTTGGCATACGCTTCCAACGGCAAGCTTGATTCGGCGGCCTCGATGTTCGAAAGGTCCTTGCAAATCAGCGGTGGATTTGATCACCCTCTGACGCCAGTGGCTCTGGTGGAGTTGTCCAAGTTGACACTCGAAGGTGCGAAGTTTGACCAGGCGGCAACGCTTGCTCTGGAAGCCAGTTACTCGGCCGGCGTTTGGGAGCAATACGACCTGATAGGTGAATCGATGTCGGTCGGGACACTGAACCATATTCTCCGTTCGCCGACGCCCTACCCTCCCCTGCCGGCGGTGATCGCATGGGCGAATCGGGAGAACGTGCGTTCGCTTCAATATTCTGCGACACAGATGTTGGCCGAGAGCCACGCGGAAGCCGGCAATTCGGCGGCCGCGAGGGAAGCCATCGCTTCGTCGAAAGCAGCGTTTCGAAACAGGAACCGCTCGCTGGGCAACACAACCGCTGCGGCAAGAATGCAGTACACCGCGGCCCTTGCTTCTTTTCAGGAAGGCAACTTTGCTGCGGGGCTGAGCGAGTTGACTGCGGCGCTTTCCCAGTACCGCAAGCACTCGCTGTGGCTGTTTCGTCTGCAGTTGGCCAACACGTTGGTCGCCGAGGGAAGCGTCAGCGAGCGCGATGCCGATCGGCTTTATGAGACGCTTTTACACGATCCTACCGAGCCCGAGTGGAGGCTTGATCCGATCGAGCCGATTTCGTTTCTGGCGGCCGATCACGTTTCGGCGATGGAAAATTGGCTGGAGATCCTCATCAGCCGCAGGCGTTTCGACAAAGCCGTCGAAGTGGCGGACCTGATCCGGCGGCATCGTTTTTTCAGCACGCTGCCGATGGGTGGCCGTCTGCTCGCGTTTCGTCACAGCCTGGGCGCGGATCGGCTTGAGTTGGATCCTGCCACGCTCAAACAACGCAATCTGTTCCTGCAAAACAACGGCACCTATGCCAACCTCATTGCTCAGGCTACCGGAATCGAAAAAGAAATGCGGGCGCTGCCGATCAATCCGAAGCCCGGATCGGCAGAAGAAAAGCAGCAAGCCAAACTTGTTCGTCGGCTCAGCGAAGTTTCCTCGACGCAGGAAGCCTTGTTGGCAAGTTACTCGCTCAGCCGCATCGGCTCGAACCTTTCCTTTCCTCCGCAGATGCCCGTCGCCAATTTCCAGAAGACATTGCGCCGCGGCGTGCTGTGCCTGTCCTGCCTGAAGACCGCTAACGGCTACCACATGTTCTTTGTCAGCCGTGAAAGAATTCGCCACGCCTTTGTCGGCAAAGCCCAGGCGTTCGATGCGCAGGTTCAGAGGCTGCTGAAAGAAATCGGAGCCACTGGATCGACTGCCGATTCGAAACGAATGCAAACCGGCAAGTGGCAGGAGCACCTGATCACACTCAAGGAAGCTCTCTTTGCCGGCATTCCCGACGAAGCCTTTGGAGAGATCGTGGAACTGGTCGTGGTGCCCGACGGGCTGCTCTGGTACGTGCCCTTGGAGGCGATCCCGTTGGCTTACGGCGGCGACGACAAAACGCTCATCGAGATGTGCCCGATCCGCTATTCGCCGACGCTGTTTCTGTCGGCACCCCGTTTTGCGAATTCAAAAATTGAAAACATGATGCTGGCTCACAGCAAAATGCATCCGCGCGGAGAAACCGAACCAGTCGCCGATGCGGTGACACAACTTAAACGGGAGCTTCGTAACACGATCGCCTACGATTCGGAAGTTTTTCTGCCGACGTCGCTTCACTCGTGGCTGCCCGATCACCTGATGGTGTGGAGTTCATCGGGGTATCCTGATGACGTCTACCAGTTCGCGCCGGTGCCTTTTGACAGATCATCACTGGGATCGGTTGCGTCCTGGATGTCACTGCCAGCCCCGGGGCCACGGCATCTTTCTTTGCCCGCACTTCAACCGCTTGGTAATGGCCGCGGTGTGGATGGTTCGGAAATGTTTCTGATGACCACCGCAATGATGGCTTCGGGGGTGCGGTCGATTATGTTGTCCCGCTGGGCCGGTGGCGGAAAGGCGTCAATCGATCTTTCGGGCAGCTACGCAAAGAAGCTTCCCGAAACGTCTGCCGCCAAAGCCCTTCGCGAGTCGATCCTTGAGACGCGAAAGTTGGACTTCGTTGCCGAAGATGAACCGCAAGTCAAAATCGACGACGATGCGCCGGAGCTGACGCGTGAGCATCCGTTTTTCTGGTCAAGCTTTCTGGTCGTCGATTCACCGCGATTGGATCCGGCTAACGTTGCCGCTGCCGGCCAACCTGTTGGCAGCGCCGTGGTTGTTCCGGCAAATCCAGTCGGGTCCGGGTCTGGTTCCAAAACCCCTGCGGCAGGAGCCGGGTCCGCAACTACGACTCCTCCGCCGACGACCGGTTCCGGTTCAGGGTCTGCAACCAGGGCACCTGCGACCAACGGCGGCAGTTCCAGCAAGCGGGACACTTCGTCTGGTTTCGGTTCCGGTTCCAAATGACGACCAGGATACAAAAGAAGTGGCAAAACTGAACCCGGATTATTCACGAGGCGTGGGCGTTAGAATCAGTTTCGACAGTGATCCGCGACTCTGATGCGATGAAATGATCGCTGTGGTTTTCATGTACCGGATGATTCACATTTCTTGTTGAAATTCAGCTTTTCCCTTGCTCCTGTTGGCCAGACGTAAAGTCAACGCCCGTCGTCGTGAATAATCCGGGCTGAAAAACAAAAAGGTCAGTAAACAGCAGCACGTGATGGTGCATGCTGTTGGTGCAGCCGGGCGCACGAAGGAAGTTCTCTACGATAGCGGAACATTCGTATTGCATTGACGAGGTTCCTCTCTCAGACTGGTTGCTGCCTTACCTCAGGAGACCGCGATGCCACGCAATCGATCAGGACGTTTTTTGACTTTGCCTCTGATCGGTCTGACGTTTTTTTGGCTGACCTTTGCGAACCTGTCAGCGATCTCCGCGCAGCAGTCGGCAGACACTCTGGTCCTGTGCAGCGAAACACTTCGACCCGCTTTGGGCGAGTGGCTTGAGTATCGCCGGTCTCAGGGTCATCGCGTCGTCGTTCAGACGGCACACTCCACGCCACACAAAAACAGAAGGCTGATCGCGGGCGCGGCAAAGACGATGGGCATCCGCAGCGTCGTGATCGTGGGCGATTCGGGCGACGCGTGGCTGAATCCGAAGTCACTTGTGCCGACCGACTACGTGTTGGCCAAAGTCAACGTCAAGTACGGATCGGATCCGGTGATCGCGACCGATTCTCGTTACGCGGACCTTGATGATGATGGCGTTCCTGAACTGGCCATCGGCAGGCTTCCGGTCGATAGTGCCGCAGAACTCGTTGCCTTCACGCGGCGAATCATCACCTACGAAAATGCAGCGGCGGGTCATTGGCAGCGGCGGATCAATCTGATTGCGGGCATGGGAGGGTTCGGCAGCTTGGTTGACAAAGTCATCGAAAACACGACCAAGCAGATCCTGACCGACCTGGTGCCACCCGAGTTTGCAACCACGATGACGTACGGAAGTTGGACAAGCCCATACTGCCCCGATCCGTCGAAGTTCTCTGACGTGACGATCGAGCGGTTCAATGAAGGCTGCATGTTTTGGGTCTACATGGGACACGGGCATCGATACCAACTGGACAACGTTCGCCTTCCCGATCGCCGCGTGAAAATCCTGGATACGGACCTGGTTTCCAAACTTGGTTGCCGCCAAGGAAGCCCGATTGCGGTTTGCCTTTCCTGCTATACCGGGGCTCACGATAGCCACTCGGACTGCCTTGCCGAATCGATGCTCAAACAACCCCGGGGCCCGATCGCGGTGGTTTGCGGGTCGCGCATCACGATGCCGTACGCGATGAGTGTGATGTCGGTGGGGATGATGGACGAGTACTTTCGCGGCAAGTGCGTGACGTTGGGCGAACTGATGCTCAATGCCAAAAAACGTATGGTGCGCGTCAACGACGACTCCAATCCCTATCGCGAATTGCTCGAAGCGCTCGGGCAGTCCTTCAGCCCCACACCGAATTTATTGGACGCCGAATGCCGCGAACACATTCACCTGATCCAACTGCTGGGCGATCCGCTGCTACGCGTCAAACGTCCGCCCAAGCTGGCGTTGAAGATCAAATCCGGTGAAACTTCTTTTTCTGCCGGAGAAGCGATCGAGCTTGCGGGCGTCGCGCCGATCGCAGGGACGATTCGCATCGAGCTGGCGTACCAACGAGACCGATTCCGCCAGCGACCCAACTTTCGCCAGATGTACGATCCGTCCGAAGAGGCCTTTGAAAAGATCCATCAGGATTACGTCGCGGCAAACGATCTGGTCTGCATCAAAAAGGAAATCGCAACACGAGGCGGTGATTTTGCGACCAGCATTCAGGTTCCGGCCGGGATTTCGGGGCGCTGTGATCTGCGCGTGATGCTGACCGGTGACCAGAGCATCGCCCTGGATTCACTCCCCGTCCGCATCAAACGCAGTTCCACCAGTGCCAGACGGTCAGGCAAAAAACACGTAGCGCGGTAATTCGGCGAACCGACCAGTTGAGCAAGGTCGTGGCCAGTCTCCCGGAGAAGCGAATCCATTTCCGGCTCTTCAGGCTGGGCAAACGGTCGGGGCTTTGTCTGCCCCTGAATGCAAATCCGCGAGCTACAACGCGTAAGCGAACCCAAACGCGAAACCCAAGCTGTCCTCGCTAACGCGTCGGGTTACCATCGGGCTCCGCAAAAGCAAAACCGCCAATCAAAAATTCAACCGCGATCTAGTCCCGGATTATTCACGAGGCGTGGGCGTCAGAATCAGTTGAGACAGTGATCCGCGACTCTGATGCGATGAAACGATCGCTGTGGCTTTCAGCTACCGAATGATTCACATCTCTTGTTGAAATTCAGCTTTTTCCCTGCTCCTGCTGGCCAGACGTAGAATCAACGCCCGTCGTCGTGAATAATCCGGGTTGATGACACTAAAATCGTCCAATTAGGGTCGCTGGGTCTGGCCCGCTTTTTCATGAAAGGAATTTAATGGCTGAAAAAGTCGAACGGTTCAGTATCGAACAGGCCAACGACAATTACTGTCTCAAATTTGATGGCGTCGAGTTGCCTGATGTCGATGGGAAGGTCCTTGAAGGCCAATTCGAACTGCCTAACGGATCTTTCCTGGTTGTGCTGACTCAGGACTGTCCTTTTGAAGAAACGATGACAGTCGTTTTGTTCGGCCCCGATCTCCAACGCCGCGATCAACTGGTTTTTGGGGCGATGTATGCGTCGTTTGTGATCGAAAAATGCGTTGCCGGGGAAGAGTCTGAAATTCGAATTCATACCGATCAAGCGGAACTCAAACTTGTTGTTCTGGCGGAATCTAAAAAACTGGTCGAATCGATGACCGCAAAACTTGGCGGTGCGACTGCTGGCGAAAATAAATTGCTGTGGTTGAGCGCCGTTGAGGATGACCGGTCTGACAGCGACTGAGATCGACTACTGGGCCGCGAAGCTTTTGACGACCGAAAGCTGGCGAACCTGCTTTGTGTTGGGCTCGACGACGCGAATGGAGATTTGCAAACCCCGCAGCGGCACGTTGTATGGCGGAAGCGATGTTTTCTCTTCGGCATCGTCGATCACCCCGTTGGGCTCGCCGACTCCAAAGTAGGGCCTGTTGTCGATGCCATTGTTGCCACGATCGTTAACTTGATCGTTGTCATACTGCGATGTTCCGGTGTCGTAGACCGATTCGTGGTAGCGACGGTGCGGTGGGCCAAGCAACACCGGTGGTTCGCCTTGCGGACTTGCGGCGCGGCTTCCCAAGTCCACAAAGGCCCCGCGGGAAACGGCGCCAAGCAGATTCTGCCCGATGCCGGAGCGGGCTCCGATGTCCGACGGGCTGATCACGCCCACGATCGGCGCGTTTGGCATCGCGTCAGCGCGAACGGAGTACGTCAATGCGTTGGGTTCGAAGACCTTGATGTCAAAACCGATGACGTTGGAAAGTACGATATCGGATTGCTCGCACTGAGAAAGCAGTTCGCCACGCTGCAGGAAACTGGTGTGCGGGTCACGTCCGTTTTTGTGCCCCAGACGTTGGCCGCGATAGCCTAGGGAGTGAAGCGATTTGCGAACGTTGCGATCGTTGACCTGTAAGCCCAGATCCGGACGAACCAGCACGATTTTTCGATAAAGCCGCCGGTCGGCAACGAACCAGACGACTTGAGCGTAATGTGATTCGGTAAGTCCGTTGCCAACGCCAACAAAAGGTTCATCGGTGGCCTTCATCGTGAATGCGATCACGTCATCGTCGTCACCCAGATAGGAGTTGTCACCGCCGGACAACTGATTGACTTTCAGGTCCTCGGCGTTGGTGTCTCTGCGGTTACCTTCAACGATCTCCAGGTATCCGCTTGGTGGCGTTGGAACAAAGTGGTGGGGCTTGGCCTGCACGCTAATCTGTTCCAGGTCGTTTCGCAAAAGCTCTGTAGCGGTTTGCAGTTTGGAAATCAGATCGACTCCCGCGCGGCCGGTGTGCATTTTTTGGCTGCCCCAGGCAAATGCAGCCATCATGGCCCCGAGCACAATCAGGGTCATGGTCATCGCGATGAGAAGTTCGACTATCGTGTAGCCATTCCGGTTTTGAATCATCACAAGAGCCCTATTCGATAATTGTCCGTATGAGAACCGCCTGATCGACGTTGTGGTTCTTTCCAGGCTCGGCGGCTACCGGAATGCTGCGATCGACAATATAGAAAGCCCTGTGTCGCTCGACCTGGCCTTCTTGCTGCGAACCGACTTCGGCACCCAGTCGGCCAAAGTCATCCACTTCGAAGTAACCGATCGTGAGCCAGAGAGCGTAGACGTTGGAGCGTGTTGTGGCGGCGATGCCCAATCGCGTTCGCAGTTCGTTTCTGAACGCCGCCGACGCGGCAGCATCGGTGCCGTCGCCATAGTTGTCGCTATCGACGCTGTCGGTCAGTTTCCGCTGGTCGTCCCGGTCATCGATTCGAAACAGCCAGGCGTTGCCTCCCTTGCGAAGCGTTTCGGGGTTGTCTGTGAATTCGGCACCTTGCGGGGTCGTGTAGTAGCCGCCAAAGTCGGTGGCTCCTTGCGTGGAATCCCTGTTTTCGCGGAACGTTTCGAAGTTCAGGTTTCCATACCCGCGAACCAGTGCGTCCCAGATTTCCTGGCGGTAGATCGTGTTCAGGTTGACCTTTCCCGGATAACGAAAGTTGGGAATCGTGTGATGCGGCGGATGCAGGCTGAACTTCAACGGGCCGTCTGCGGGCACAAAGATCGGTTCTTCGTCTTGGTTGCGGGTGGCCAGAAACTTCTCCGATCCAAGGAATCGGTTGGGCACTTCGATGTACTCCCAAAGCCAGTCGAACCGGTTGGGCGTCAGTTTGTTGTTCCGCCTGACTGGTCCAAAGGCCATCAAATGGCCAAACTGGTCGTCGCCAAAGAAAAAGCTGAACGCATCGTCGGCCGTTGCGGTCTCTTCGAGCGAATCGGTTTCAGCTTCGTCGCGATTGAAATGCCGGACCATGCCTTCGGCAGAAAGCATCGGGACGTTGGCGAGTTCCAGGGCGTTGGCAAAAGGACGATTGTTCCACGCCAGCCACGAATACTGGTTCGTGTCATCGAAAGAGGCGTTTCTTCCGCCAAGCGTTTCATGTCGTTCTGCGGCATTGGGCCGGGAGACGTCTCCGTCGGTAAACTTGTAGCTGAAGTTGTGGCCGTCGCCGCTGCCGGACTGCGATGGTTTGACGTAGCTTTTGTCTGTCGCTTCGATTCGACCAAGAGCACGATAGAACTTGCGGCGGGCCGCATCGGGTGCTTCCTTGTCCGCGAGTTGCTCGCCCCGCTCGATCCCGCCAAGCGTCGTGCCGCCATCGGCAAGGGCGTACATGGTCCCGATTGAATCGTCGAACTCGGGCTCAACATCGTTGCGCGGATTGGCGTGCATCCCGTTGAATGCGAGCAAATCCACATTCGCCACATCGATCGTCACGTAGGGGTTGGCGACCTCGTGAAAGTCGGATCGGGGGTCGGCAAGCCGTTGCAGTTTGAGAACTCGGAACTGGTAGTCGTTTTCCTGTTGGATGCCATTGGTCCAGATGGCCTGCATGTCGTCTTTGTCGCGATTGCCTGAGGCCATTTCGTCATCAAAGTGCCGGTCTCTGGGAGTCTTCAAGGTGATCCCGTCTCGCTGTTTTGTCCGGTCAATGTTTGACGGGTTTGGCTGATAGCCACCATCAGGATCGCTCAGCGACAAGCCCCGTGTTTGCATCATACCTCCGTGGCCGATACGAAATTGATTGATCGTCGATGTGATGCATGCTCGGTCAATCGTTTCGATGCCCCGCCCGTTGAAATCACGGACTTCGACTTTGCCCGGGGAAAGATTTATCGCGCGCGTCGACCGAATGTCCGCGAGCGTGGGTTCTTCGTCGGCATCGGTGCGTGTCAGGCGGCCAAAGGTCTGTTCGCCCCGGCCTACGTTTCCGTCAGTCCCCATTACAAGGTAGCAGCGTTTTGGATCATTGGGCATGACCGTTGGCACTTCGACAGCGGGAAAGAAACAATCGTGCCCCGGGTCGGGCGCCTTGGACAGGATCGGATCAGTCAAGTAAACCGTCCGGATGTGCTCATCCGCTTCGCTTGCTGCGGGCCCTCGATGAACGGCAATCCGCCAGACGGGGGTGCCGTCGGGAGCCAAAAGGTCCATGTCCACCCCGCGTACCGTCGATCTGGTTGAAGCCCGAAAGTTGGTCGGCGGGCGATTGTCCGACAGTTCGTGCGGCAGCGTTTGAAATCCGGTATCGGGCGAGTTGGCGGTGATCGATTGGCGATGCGGGTGGTAAAGTTCCACGTAGAACGAGGTCTGAGGCACCCTTGCGCTAACGAAGTCCAATTCCTGGGAAGCGGCCGGTTGGCTGGACCGAAGGGGTGCGAAAAGCGTTCGGTTGGCCAGCCCCGGTTCTTCAAGCTCCGCTGCTCCCTGGCTTTGGCGGTCATGGTGGGCGAAGGTCTCGGTAATCAAAATCTCGGGGCGTTCGATTCCATAGACAACCGCTCGTTGCTGTGAATCGTCGGTGGTCGGGTCGCCATCGACAAGGTTCGCAGGATCTCTGGGGTCATCGAAGGGGTAGAGGTCGAATTCGAAAACGGTGATCGTCGAATCAGTGTCATAGAAGTCGACAACATTGACCGCCCACTGGGCAACTGACTGACGGTAGAGTTCGTCGGCACTGCGAGGCGTTTCGTTTTCTTTGGGCGTTCCCATGGGGTAGCCCTCTGGAGCGAATTCACCGCAAGTCAGCAAGGTCAGGATGTACAGTTGCCTGGCCATGAGCGTCCTGATGCTTGCGTCGCTGACAAAGGGATCATTGTTCAAATCGAAAACCGGAGTGCCGTGCTGAGGAATGGAAACAGCCTCGATGACGGCCCCCTCGATCCCCAATGCCAGTTCTTCCGGATTGTCCGCAACGCCATTGAGATCATCATCGATTCCGTTTCCGATGAGCCGATTGAGGTCAAAGCGACCGCCCATCAGCATCTCTTTGGAAATGTACTTCATTTCGATGACACGGCCGGTATCGCGATTCAAAAACCGATCCCCTGTGAAAATGTTGTAGACCTGTTTTAGCTGTTCTCCGTCGAGGTGCTGAGCCAACCTTTCGCGTAAAAGCTCGGCGATCGAATTTGGCACTGCCGGGATGGCGATTTCAAAGCTGTGTGTCGTCAGGGCGCTGGCAACGTCCGGCGGCAAGTTTGCCAGGCGATCGCCGACAAGCGGAGCATCGATATCGCTTCGCCGGATCAGGCCTTCGAGTTCGCTGGGGCGAAAGTGAGCGTCGCCCACGCCACCGACGAGATCGAAATCGGAGATGTAAGGACTGTGATTCTGCACCATGACATATTCGACGTGCTCGGGCATATTCTCCGGATCGCCGGAAGGTTGAGCCAGCGAGTTGCTTGCGAAAAAGTCGGCTGCGGTGGCGAATCGAAAGCTGGTTTTGGAGTTGATTCTGGGGTGACCGATCAGCTTTTGAGTAGGAAAGTGTTGGGGCGTCAACGCGTTGTTGGCGTCTCCAGGTTGCCTGTCGATGCCGTAGCGATTGTCCAGTAGTCGCTGGTAGTCGTTGCCGTTGAACAGCCCCGCCAAAGAAATTTCTGCTACACCGTAGCCGGTCCCGAATCGGGGCGCAGGCGGCGAGCTTATATCGCCTTTAATGCCGTGGGCGTTCACATTCAGGCGACCGTCCAAGTCTACGATGCGGTACGCCACCAGCGGTCGATATCGGAATCCACCGTCATCGGTTTGGTCCGGAAAACCAATGTCGATCCAGACAGAATCGTTCAGGCCGTCCATGTCGTTGTCGACTTCCAGGCTGTCCTGGGCATTGATCGCGACCGACAGATCCCTGGACCCGTCGATGTTGTAGCGACCAAACCATGACTGGGGGTCGGGTGTGAGTCCGATCTTGCCCGGAACCTGAGCGGTTGAATCGGCGGCATCGCGGACATGAACGGGCCGGAACGAAAATCGGCGAATTTGCGAGGGGGTGAGCGGTTCGGACAATCTGGACCGTTGGAACTGATACTCGAACAACCGGTCACGGTGAAAGCTGGGAATTCCGTTGCCTTGATCGTCAATCGGACCGGCAAGAAACATGTTGTGTTGGTCCGGCGCATCGTGAGGCTCGTTGGGACCGCGGTCCTCTGCAAGGTAGCCCTCATCAGCGACAAGCTTTTCGAATGGTTCACCGATTCGATTGGGCCGCGATGCGGTTGCGATGTCCGTATCGACGTTCCCGCTTGAATCGGTGTCGCTCACCAGGCGGGACACCGCTTCTGCGTCGGGATCGAATTGATGGTCTGCAATCTGCCCGGCCCCATACCCTGAATACTCGCGCCCGTTGACAAGTATTTCATCGGGTGCTGAAACCCGATTCCAGTTGATCCCACGTTCATCGCGGGGGATCACGATCTGAAGCCGGTCGACTTCTCCGTCGTTATCTAGATCGACCGCAGCGTGGCTGATGATTCGCGTTGAGTACCCGGCGGCTTGTCCTGACGTCAGTGAGACAACCCGCCCGTTGAAAAGCCCATCGACGTAGGATTCATCGAGGATCACATTGGGCACCAGACGCTCGCTGCGGACCGAGATAAATGAAGCAGGATCAACATTAAGCACCAACAGAGCGCCGTTGCTGGATGGCAGAAGCGTCGACTCGGCCTGTAACCGGCCTTTAATTCCGTAACCGTAAAGGTCTTCCAGGATGCTTTGTCCGCGCAGTGGCGAAGCCGGATCTTTCAGGCTTGGCCCTCGGACAACGGAGTAAAAAGCCTGGTCCAACAACTCGACGGGGTCTTTGCGGCGCAGATCTTTTTGGCCGCGGCGCGTCGCGGTTCGAAAGTAGTGGTTGGCGACAATGACGAAGGCCGTTCCCATCATCAGAAATAGCACGATCATGCTGATCGTAAACAGCAACGTGACGCCCTGTCGGGAATTGTTTGATAGCGATCGTTTCATAATCCAGCTCCCTTACAAAATACCGTGGGACCAAAGCTGAGAGAGGGCAAAATCAAACATGGAGTACTGGCGTGATGGTCAACGCTCGATCGTGACAGAGCGTTCATACACGTTGACGACTTCGGGTAAATGGACAACAAAAGTTGGTGAACGGGCAATGTCTTTCGGAAAGATCTCAAAAGCCGCGCCGCCAATGGTGATGCGGTGCATGGAATCACTGGTGTCGACTCCGGTGATTCGGGCAAATGCAATCTGTTTTTCGTAGCCCTGTTCTTCGGCTCGAAAGCGGGTGCCGTCGAAAAATTCCGACAGCGGCAACTGGGGCTCGTTAAACGCCTTGTAATCGGGGCTTGGTAACCGATTGATCAACATGACCCAGTTGCCGCGGCGAATGTTGGAGCCTTCATCAATGGGTTCGGTCAGAACCAGTTCGCGAAGTTGTGACTGGCGATTGGTTGTGCCAAGGCCATACTTGCCCGGATCGTTGGCAAGCCGCGATGTAAATGCCTGGCCGGAGAAGCTTCGCCGTCGCCACGTCAGCAGATACGCATCGAAATTGCCGGGGCTTGTCGGAGAATCTGCTTCGTTCTCTTTGACGATTGACGAATTCTTGGAGGGATTCAGCAGAACGGACCAGGAAATGCTGCCTTCTGCCTGTCGCTTTATCGGTACGCCATCGACGATGTCAAACTGCCCCTGCGGCGGAGCCAAATCGCCGGTGTCCACGTAGCCGACTTCCGGATCAAAGCGGCTTTCTCCAAAAACAAGGTCGTCATCGGTGGCGCAAAAGTTTCTCGCTTCGGCAAATGAGAACCGGGCTGTGATGTCCTTGTCCACTCTCGTGGTATCGCCACTGCGGAACGTCACCGACGGAATGACAAGCTGAGGATCGATCGCGAAAGATGTGATCGGGCCGCCGGCATAGGCGACACCAACGGGGTCCAGGTGCACCAGCCCAATTGCATAACGGGGGTCGCGGGGATCAGACAGGCCCAGTGATGTCAGTGAATAGTTTGCCACAACAAATTCGTCGGCAAGCCTGACCGACTCCAACTGGTCAGCGACATGTTCCGAAGGAAACGCAATCGAGCCAAGGACTTCGTCGATTTGCATGCCCGTGTCGTCGTCGACCCGAATGCCACGAAACACGGAATAGATTTTCAGTTTCTCGATGGCGTTTCGTCCCAGACCGCTTGCGATGTCACTGTCGAGGCCTCGCTGTGACTGACTGACGGCGAATGGGATCATGATCATCACGCCGAACACCCCGATCGTCGCCACGGCGATGGAGATCAGGACTTCGATGATCGAAATGCCGATACGATTCGAATTGTGTTTCATCGGTTCTCCATTCAGGGACTGGCTTCCTGAAACCCGCCGCCACGCGCTTCCCGGGCAAGGTCGGCAATTTCCAGGTTGTTGAGTGAAGACATCTGGCGGTCGCGAAGCCGGATTGAGTCTTCGACAACGGGGCTGGACGGTTGAACATTGGCTCGGACCCAAAATCCGGGCGCAGCCAGAGGAAAGTTGTCAGATGACACGGGAGCATCGGTGACCAACAGGAAGACCGCGTCGGTCGTCCGGCGAGAGACACGCCTTCCGGTTCGTTGGTTATCTGCGGTCAGTTCCCAATAAATGAATCTGCTCAGGTAGCCACCTTTCTCGAACAAAATCTCAATCTCGTAGTTTCTGAAGTTCGGTTCAACGTCTTTAACAAGAGGCTCAAAGACCGGATCAAAGCCGCTGAAACGCAGGTCGACCAGGTGATCGCCAGGAATTTCGGTCAGCGATGACCTTTTTAGTCGCGGTCGTCGTTGAATCACAAAGGGAGCATCGTCGAACCTGAGTGGAATGGACGGATAAGGCACGCCCACGTCCAAAGTGATCCGCAGCACTCTGGCTCCCTGGTTCGATATCGCTTGCTCGACCGCTGTGATTTCAAATTTTGCGGACGAGTGATTCAGCGACAGAGAATCGCCGATCTGAACCAGGGCGCTGTCTTCCTGTTCGATGGGATAGGGAATTTCCACCTGGGCAGCGGAAGCGCGAAAAGCACCGCGACGGGGAAAGGCGCCTTTGACGAAAACCTGGTCGCCGACATAGTCAGGCACCGCGCGGAGAATACCCAGTTCGGTCGAAGCATACCATGAGCCTTTGTGAACGAAGTTTGTGTTTCGTCTGAACAGGATTCCACCGGAACGGTTGGTCACTGCGTCGTCGCGGGCTGCTGCGATCATCGCTCTGACAGCTCTGGCGGCCTCGCGCAGTTCGCGTTCTCTGGTCACGATACGAAGCCTGGGAATGATGATGGCCAGCAGAATGACAATCACCATCATCACGATCAGAAGCTCAACGACGGTAAAGCCGTTTCGCGTTTCCTGATTTGCGGATGAACCGGTGTTTTGCTTTTGACAACGGTGTTGGAAACGAATCAAGATTCGGTGCCTGGGCGAAAGTCGTGAAACTACGCGGAAGTGGCTAGCAGAGCAAAAGGCTTCGCGAACATTGGAAGTGAAAAGCCGAAATCAATCGTATCGAATCCTAGCATCTGATTCAATGTTTTTTGGATGCGTGAAGCGTTAAAGCAAGAAAGAAGATAGTTGTATGAATGTTCACAGGCAACGGGAGTTGCTGCGGCGGTCGTATTTTTGCAGGCTCATCAGAGGCCGAACCGTTATTGCTTCTTTTTCTTTTTCTTCTTCTTTTTTTTCTTCTTCTTTTTGGCTTTGGCGTGGGCTCGCTTCTTTTCCTGTGAACGACGGGCTTCGTGTTCTTCTTCTGAAGTTGCGTAAGCCTTTTTTCGTGGGCGTGGAATCGCGATGACGATGTAACCCAGCAGCACGACCGCAAAGATCAATGCGTAAGCGAGGGTGTATTGTTCCTGTTCAGCGAAAAGTGTCATCAGCATAAATTTGTTCCCAAGTCGATTTCACCATGGTAGTCGATCGATGAGAAATCAAAAACGAATGTGCCTTGGCGGTCAGGATTTTTCGCCTGCTTTTCTCCGGGAATGGAGGAGCAATGCCCAGACCGCAAGAAAAACCAGCATTGGAAAGGCCAGCAGGGCGGCTTTGCGCCAGTCCGATTCGGGGCCAAACAACGTTGTCCAGGTGGTGATCGACACAATCCAGAAAAACAAAAGTGCGAACAGACCCACCAGCCACACGGTGGCCCGTTGCCTTTGTTGGTGCTCGGGCTCAGAATTGGTGTTTTCGTGTTCTTGATCCATAGCAGCAAATTTTGATGGCAAAGGCCCGGAAATCCAAGCGCTTTGACGGCTGCACGTTCACACTATTTGTGGGGTTCGTGATCATTGGCCTGTTCGTGGCCAACGGATTCTTCGTCCGGGCTTTCTTTGCCCCGCAGCTCGACGGTGTCGACAATCGGATCTATCAACCGCTTCAGTTTGCGCTGCCGATCATCATGATTTTCATCCAGTATTGGATCTACGACAAAATCACGGGCCTGTTTCGCAAAAAACCCCAGCGAGATTAGGGCGACTTTGCCCGGCCCGGGTTGAGCCCAAAAATCGCGACCGGGCCGAAAACACTAGTGGTCTGGCACAGCTTAATTTTAGGATTAGCCGTTTTGGCGATAGCCACGGTTTAACCCCGGATTATTCACGACGACGGGCGTTGATTCGCGTTGAACCTCACTTATACAAAGGTCAAAGCTGGATTGTCGCCCAGAATTCGGTTCACCTCGTTGATGAAGTCTAGGATAGAGACTCTTTTCCAACCCGTGCGATGATCATTAGCTAAACTGAAAGCTACGCCCACGCCTCGTGAATAATCCGGGTTAACAGGCAATAACCGTGGCTATCGCCAAAACGGCTCACACAGTGAATCCTCATCCTGGATTATTCACGAGGCGTGGGCGTCAGAATCAGTTGAGACAGTGATCGGTTACTCTAATGCGATGAAGCGATCGCTGTGGCTTTCACTTACCGAATGATTCACATTTCTCGTTGAAATTCAGTTTTTCCCTTGCTCCTGTTGGCCAGACGTAGAGTCAACGCCTGTCGTCGTGAATAATCCGGGCTCATTTCTAGTTGTGACAAACCACTAGCGACCATTCTTCGAGGCGTCAAAAATCCATTCCGAGAGCAGAGCTGCCCAAGCGTTCCTGATCGCTCGCGGATCTGATTATTTTGCTTTTCTTGCCGTTACGACCATTCAGTGACCTGCATCGATACTTTACGGCTGCAAACGAGTGTCCCGCGCCGGCTGGGCTTGAACCCGCCCCAATTAGTCAAAAATTGGGCGATTTACCGGAAATAGTCTGTGAATTTTTTCACGATGTCGATAACATTCTGGGGCTTGATACGGTTCGCTTAACGGGATCCATGACAAGCTAACGGAAATTTCTGCGCGCAAGCCAAAGCCCCAAAGACGAATTTGGGATTAACCGTTAGCATGCCGAAATTGATAGGGAAGTCGATTGCAGAGGCGGCTTTCAGGAATGACTTCGACCGAAAGACGCACGGACACTTTCCATGCTCAAAACAATAAAAAAGGGATTGGATCTGCCAATCTCCGGGCAACCGGTTCAGGAAATCTCGGCAGGTCCGGAGATCCGTTCGGTTGCTGTGCTAGGTAACGACTTTCACGGCATGAGACCGTTGCTGCAGATTGCAGTCGGCGACAAGGTCAAAGCCGGCCAAGCGCTGTTTCTGGACAAGAAATGCGAAGGCGTGGTCCACACGTCTCCGGCGGCGGGCAGAGTCGCATCCATCAATCGCGGTGCCAAACGAAAGTTCCTTTCGGTGGTCATCGACGTCGATGGTGACGACGCGGAAACGTTCAAGGCCAGTGCACCGGGTGACATGAGCAAGGACCAGGTTCAGGAGTTGTTGATCAACTCGGGGCTTTGGGCTTCCTTGCGGACTAGGCCGTTCAGCCGCACGCCGGTTCCGGGGACCGAGCCGCATTCGTTGTTCATCACGGCGATCGACACCAACCCGATGGCAGCGAACCCCGAACTGATCATCGACTCGCAGCGTGAGAATTTCGTCGCCGGTTTGACGGCCCTCTCAAAATTGACCCTGGGTAAGACTTACGTTTGCACCGGAGCGGATTCGCGAGTTCCTGGCGACAACGTTCCGAATGTGAGCTTTGCCCAGTTCGCGGGCAAGCATCCTGCGGGGTTGGTCGGGACGCATATTCATTTCCTTGATCCGGTCAACGAGAAGAAAACCGTTTGGCACATCGGCTACCAGGACGTGATCGCTTTTGGTCACTTGCTCAACACTGGCAAGGTCATGACCGAGCGGGTGATTTCGCTTGCCGGCCCAAAAGTCGAAAGTCCTCGCCTGATCAAAACACGCTTGGGTGCCTGTCTGGACGACATCGTCACTGGGGGCGCTAGTTTGGAAAACAGTCGCGTGATTTCCGGTTCGGTTTTGACCGGCCGCAAGTCCGCCGAACACGAGAACTTTTTGGGTCGATTTCACTCGCAGGTTTGCGTGTTGGAAGAAGGCACTGCGAGAGAGTTCCTTGGTTGGCAGTTACCAGGCCCGGACAAGTTTTCGGTCACGAAAGTTTACGTCGGCAGTTGGCTGAAAGACAAACTGTTTCCTTTTAGTACAAACATCAACGGCAGCAAGCGAGCGATCGTTCCGGTGGGGACGTACGAAAACGTGATGCCGTTGGACATTCTTCCGACCCAGTTGCTGCGTTCGATTATCGTCGGTGCCAAAACCGGCGAGACCGAGGACGCACTTCGCCTGGGCGTTTTGGAGTTGGACGAAGAAGACCTTTCGCTGTGCACTTATGTGTGCCCCGGAAAGTATGACTACAGTTCAATCCTGCGTGAAAATCTGACGCTTATTGAGAAAGAAGGATAAGGGCAGATGAAACTTCTCAGAGACATGCTGGACAAGGTCGAGCCGCTTTTTCACAAAGGCGGGCCGCTGGAGTTTCTTTATCCACTGTACGAAGCGAACGATACGTTTCTGTACACCCCGGGTGAAGTCTCCAAAGGTCAGACTCACGTTCGCGACGCGATCGACACCAAGCGTATGATGAGCATGGTGATCGTGGCGTTGCTCCCATGTATTTTCATGGCTTGTTACAACACGGGCTTTCAGGCTCAGAAAACGATCGTCCAAACCGGCTATGTGCCGCCGATCCACGACGTGGCCGAAATGATGTGGTCGGGTTCGTGGCGTTACAAAGCGATGGACGTGCTGGGCGTGGACTACAGCGGGGTGAGTTCGGATGCTTCGTTCCTGAGCCCATCGACGATTATGCCGTGTTTCCTGCACGGACTGTTGTTCTTTTTGCCGGTTTACATCGTCTGCATGGCGGTGGGTGGAACCTGCGAAATGATCTTCAGCATGATCCGTGGACACGAAATCAACGAAGGCTTCCTTGTGACCGGGATGCTGTTTCCCCTGACGCTGCCGGCGACGATTCCGCTGTGGCAGGTTGCGGTGGGGATCGCGTTCGGCGTGGTGGTCGGAAAAGAAATATTCGGCGGTACGGGAAAGAACTTCCTCAACCCCGCACTGACGGCCAGGGCGTTTCTGTACTTTGCCTATCCCAAGCAAATTTCGGGCGACAAAGTCTGGACGGCCGTTGGGCATTTTGCAGATACAGGTGCGACCGACGCGGTTCAGGGATACTCTGGCGCGACGGCGTTGGGTTACGTAGCCAACGCTCCAGATGGTGAGTCAGTATCGAATGTAATTGTGCAGATGGGCAAAGACACCACGATGGGAAATCTTAATCCCGAAGCAGCCAAATCATCGCTGGAAATGTGGTGGGATTTCTTCATCGGCAACGTTCATGGTTCGATGGGCGAGACAAGCACGTTGGCTTGTTTGATCGGTGCGGTGATTCTGATCGCCTGCGGGATTGGTTCATGGCGAATCATGTCAGGCGTTGTCGGCGGTATGGTCGGATTCTCTTTGCTGCTGTCCTGGTTCGGGACTTCGCCGCTTTATGACCTTGGGCCGATGTGGCACTTGGTGATTGGCGGGTTTGCGTTCGGGACGGTCTTTATGGCGACGGACCCTGTTTCCGCCGCGATGACCAACACGGGCCGAATCTGGTACGGGGTGTTGATCGGATTTTTGACGGTGCTTGTGCGTGCGGTGAATCCGGCTTTCCCCGAAGGCATCATGCTGGCGATCCTGTTTGCCAATGTGTTTGCTCCGCTGATCGACTGGTTCGTAGTCGAACAAAACATCAAACGACGGGAGGCTCGCTATGGGGCTTGATGATTTCAAACAGAACAAGGACAAACCGTTCAACACGCTGGTTGTTGCGGGAACGCTTTGCCTGGTTTGTGCACTGGTTGTCTCGACGGCGGCTTCGGCGCTGAAGAGCTTTCAGGAGGCCAACATCGCGTTGGACCGCAAGAAGAATCTGTTGCTGGTAGCCGGTTTTACTGATGAAGCTGCCGGCGGACGGGCGTCGATTGAAAGCACCTACGAGGAATACTTTACGGCGACCATCATCGACTTGGACACAGGCGAAGAGGCGATCGAAGAGTGCCGAGCGGCTTTGGAATCGTACGGGAAAACTTTCCCGGATGACGAAGACAATGCGAAACTGATCGCTGGCTATGACCAGTTCAAAATGGCCGGATCGAAGAACAGCAAAGTTGCGGATCGTGTCGCAAAGAAAGAAAACATCTGTAATTTGAAGTCGCGCGAGAAGTTCTCACACGTCTACAAAGTCAAAGGCGAAAGCGGAACGGTAAAGATCTATGTCTTCCCGGTTCGCGGCTATGGCCTGTGGTCGATGATGCGAGGATTTCTGGCAGTCAAACCGGACTTTCAAACCGTCGAAGGCATCGTGTTCTACGACCAAGCGGAAACGCCGGGGTTAGGTGCCGAAGTGAAGAGTAAGCTTTTCACGGGCGAGTGGCCGGGCAAGCAAATCTACGATGATGGCGGTGAAGTTCAGATTCGCGTGATCAAGAACGCGGACGACAACCACAGCATCAATGCTCTTTCGGGAGCGACGATTACCTCCAACGGTGTCACCAATGCGATGAAGTACTGGATGGGACCTGCGGGATTCAAAAACTACATCGATCGCCAAAAGTCTGGCGGCGAGAAAGCGACTTCTTCTGTGACGACAGTTGTCAAAGGAGCTAACAATGGCTAAGCAAAAGGCTCCCAAGGAGCTGATCACCGAACCGATCCTGGACAACAATCCGATCGCGCTTCAGGTCCTCGGGATTTGTAGTGCCCTCGCGATTACGACTCAGTTGTCGACGTCGGTCACGATGGCGGTTGCCGTGATTATTGTGACGGCGTTCTCAAGTGCCGCCGTCGCCATGGTTCGCGAGTACGTTCCATCGAGCATCCGTATTATTTGCCAAATGACCATCATTGCATCGATGGTGATTCTGGTCGATCAGTGCCTGCGAGCGTTTCTTTACGACCTGAGCAAAGAGCTTTCGGTTTTTGTTGGTCTGATTATCACCAACTGCATCGTCATGGGCCGCGCCGAGGGCTTTGCGATGAAGAACAATCCCTGGGACAGTTTCCTGGATGGCTTGGGCAATGGCTTGGGCTACGGATTGATCCTGATCGTGGTTGGTTTCTTCCGCGAGTTGCTGGGCAGCGGCAAGCTGTTTGGCTATGAAATTCTGCAGCTCAAGAGTGTTGGCGGATGGTACGAGCCCAACGGCATGATGTTGTTGCCACCGAGTGCTTTCTTCCTGATCGGAATCTTTATCTGGATTCTGCGAACGATTAAACCTGAACAGATTGAGGCCAGCTAGTCATGGATATTGGTGAATTGGTAAGGCTGTTCCTGCGAGCGGCTTTTGTTGACAACCTCGCCCTGGCTTACTTCCTGGGCATGTGTACATTCCTTGCGGTCTCTAAAGAAGTGAAGACGGCGTTGGGCTTGGGTTTGGCGGTTATCGCGGTCCAGGCGATCACGGTTCCTGTGAACTGGGTGATCAAGGAGTTCTTCCTGAAAGAAACAGGCGTGTTCGGAACTGATTTGATGTTCCTGAACCTGATCTGCTACATCGGCGTGATTGCGGCGATGGTTCAGATCCTCGAGATGGTGCTCGATAAGTTCATGCCTGCTCTTTACAACAAGCTTGGAATCTTCCTTCCGCTGATCACGGTGAACTGTGCGATCCTTGGTGGGACGCTGTTCATGGAGCAGCGCGACTATGATTTTCCTTCGGCGGTAACGTGGGGCTTGGGAAGCGGATTTGGTTGGGCGGTAGCGATCGCGGCTTTGGCCGGCATTCGTGAAAAGCTGAAGTACTCCGATGTGCCCCCGGGGCTTCGTGGACTGGGCATCACGTTCATCATCGTGGGCTTGATGTCGCTTGGTTTCCAAGCGTTTCTGGGAATCTAAACTTAAAACATGCTGCTGTCGGTCAGCAGAAGGTCGGTGCAACTGACCGGCATCCAACAAAACACAACAAGAGCTTTGAACAGGTTTTGCTCATGACCATTATTTTCGGTGTTATGGTTTTCACGCTGGTGGTGCTCGCGCTCGTCAGCTTGATTCTCGTTGCCAGAAACAGCCTGGTGAATCAGGGTCTGGTCAAGATCATGGTTAATGGCCAGAAAGAGATCGAAGTTCCTGCCGGCGGCAAGCTGATGGGGGCTTTGGCTGAAGAAGGCATCCTTGTGTCGAGTGCTTGTGGCGGCGGCGGAACCTGCGCCCAGTGTCTGGTAAAAGTTCACTCCGGCGGTGGCGACATTCTGGACACCGAAAAAGGCCACATCAGCAAAGGTGAGGCTCGCGAGGGTTGTCGTCTGTCGTGTCAGGTTGCCGTCAAACAGGACATGGAAGTCGAAGTTCCTGAAGAAGCTTTCGAAACCAAAAAGTGGGAATGCACCGTTCGCTCGAACCGCAACGTGGCGACCTTCATCAAGGAATTGATCCTTGAACTTCCTGCCGGTGAAGACGTTGACTTCAAAGCCGGTGGCTACATCCAGATCGAATGCCCTCCACACGAAGTGGCTTACAAGGACTTTGACATCGAAGAAGAGTTCCACGGCGACTGGGACCAGTGGGATGTTTGGCGATACGTCTCCACGGTTGATGAAACGGTCATCCGTGCTTATTCGATGGCGAACTATCCGGGCGAAAAGGGCATCATCATGCTCAACGTTCGTATTGCTTCGCCGCATCCGCGAGCACCCGAAGGCACGCCTCCTGGAAAGATGTCATCGTTCATCTTCAACCTCAAGCCAGGCGACAAGTGCACGATCTCGGGGCCCTACGGTGAGTTCTTCATCAAGGAAACCCAGTCAGAGATGATTTACATCGGTGGTGGTGCGGGGATGGCTCCGCTACGAAGTCATATCTTCGAATTGTTCAAGAACCTGAAGACCGGCCGCAAGGTCACGTACTGGTACGGCGGTCGCAGTATGCGTGAACTGTTCTACGTGGATCACTTTCGAAAGATCGAAGAGGAGTTTCCGAACTTCAAATTCAACATCGCGCTTTCGGAACCTTTGCCCGAGGACAACTGGGACGGCTACCAAGGCTTCATTCACCAAGTGTTGATTGACAACTACCTGAATGATCATCCGGCACCGGAAGACATCGAATACTACTTCTGTGGTCCACCGATGATGAACCAGGCGGTTCTGAAGATGCTGGACGATTTCGGCGTCGAGCCAGAGAACATCGCGTTTGATGATTTTGGTGGCTAGAGTCAACGGGGCCAACGGAAACGGGGCCAGCAGGCCGGGCGATGCATGCCAGCTCGCCCGGAGGACGCCGAAAAGGGCAGCTTAAACCGTAAACCAAAGTAACGTGGTTGTGCTGCCTTCAATAAGCAGCTAAGGGTTTCATGATCCCCGTTGCTCGGTGAAGCGTCACGGTTCTTTACGAATCCGCCTAAATCAACAACAATGGGGCCTTCGAAAGCCGCCAGACATCGCGCTTTTGTTCGTTTGACTTTTCGAGGCAGCCCTTATGGGTCGAAAGGAAACACGGGCGTAGCGGAGGGATTCTGGGGTTTTCCACGGTGGAGTGGCTGCACGTTTTTGGATGGAATCCCGACCATAACCAACGGGCCGGGGCGGTTGAAGGAAAATCCCGATCCATAGCAGTGTTCTTGCCGTTAGACAAGCTTCCGTTTGCGGTCAAACTGCGCGATCACAACGTATCGAATCAAATCAAAGGCAACTTTTATGTCAGATGTCCTGAAGTCGACTGAGTCCATCGAAGAAACTGAGCCCTACCTCAAGCAGACGGTGGATGTTGACCCGGCGGAGACTCAGGAATGGCTTGAGTCTCTTGAGTACGTGATCAAGAGCAAGGGCGAGGATCGGGCCAAGTACATCCTGTCGATGCTTGAGGCCAAGGCCCGGCTTGAGGGTGTGGATCTTCCGATGAAGTCCAACACGCCTTACATCAACACGATCGCCACCAAGGACCAACCGCCTTACCCTGGTAACCGCGAGATCGAGCGGCGGATCAAGAACTACGTTCGTTGGAACGCGTTCGCGATGGTGGTCAAAGGCAACAAAAAGAACGACGGTATCGGTGGGCATATTTCGACGTTCGCCTCGAGCGCGACACTGTACGAAGTCGCGTTCAACCATGTGTTTCGTGGTCGCGGCGAAAGCGGTTACGACGGCGACCAAATTTACTTCCAGGGGCACGCGTCGCCAGGGATGTACTCGCGGGCATTCATGGAAGGCCGCTTGAGCGAAGAGAACCTGGAGAATTTCCGGCTTGAGTTGCGCGACGTGCCGGGCTTGAGTTCTTATCCGCACCCGTGGCTGATGCCAAGTTTCTGGGAGTACCCCACGGTATCGATGGGGCTGGGTCCGATCATGGCCATCTACCAGGCTCGCTTCAACGAGTACCTCAAAGACCGTGGGATCAAGGACACGACGAACCAGCGGGTTTGGGCTTTCCTTGGTGACGGCGAATGTGACGAACCGGAATCACTCGGTGCGATTACGCTTGCCGGTCGCGAAAACCTGGACAACCTCAAATTCGTCATCAACTGTAACCTTCAGCGGCTTGACGGTCCTGTTCGCGGCAACGGCAAGATCATGCAAGAGCTGGAAGCTCTGTTCCGAGGTGCCGGCTGGAACGTGATCAAAGTCGTCTGGGGCGATGACTGGGATCCGCTTCTTGAGCAGGACGAATTTGGCAAGTTGGTCAAGCGAATGGGTGAAGTCGTCGACGGTCAGTATCAGAAGTACGTCGGCATGGGTGGCAAGTACATTCGCGAGCACTTCTTTGGCAAGTATCCCGAACTGTTGGAGATGGTGAAGACTTACAGCGATGAAAAGCTGGAACGGATGCGTCGTGGTGGTCACGATCCTGAAAAGGTTTGGGCCGCCTACAACGCTGCGATGAACCACAAAGGCCAACCTACGGTGATTCTGGCCAAGACCATCAAGGGTTACGGCTTGGGTGAGTCAGGCGAAGGCCGCAATGTCGCTCATAACCTGAAGAAGGCCAATGAAGAAGAGCTGATTGCCTTCCGTTCACGGTTCTCGATTCCGTTGAGCGATGAAGAAGTCGTCAAGGCTCCGTTTTACAAGCCTGCGGACAATAGCCCGGAAATGGAATATCTTCGCGAGCGTCGTGAGGCTTTGGGTGGTTCGGTTCCTTCGCGCCCGACAGAGGCTCCGTTGATGGAAGTTCCGACGTGGGAGGATATGAAGGACGGAACGCTTCGTGACTGTGGCAAGAAGATCTCAACGACTCAGGGAATCGGTCGCCTGATGGGCAACCTGTGTCGCGACAAAAAGATTGGTAAGAACATTGTTCCAATCGTGCCCGATGAATCGCGTACCTTTGGTATCGAAGGCATGTTCCGCCAAGTGGGAATTTACTCTCACGTAGGCCAGCTTTACGATCCGATCGATTCGGCCCAGACGTCGTATTACAAGGAAGCCAAAGACGGCCAGTTGCTCGAAGAAGGAATCTCTGAAGCCGGCGCAATGTCGTCCTTCAACGCTGCCGGAACGGCGTACAGTGCTCACGGGGTCAACATGATTCCGATGTTCATCTACTACTCGATGTTCGGCTTCCAGCGCATCGGCGATTTGATCTGGGCGGCTGCCGACATGCGAGCCAAAGGCTTCCTGTTTGGCGGAACGGCGGGACGTACGGCACTCAACGGCGAAGGCCTGCAGCACCAGGACGGACACAGCTTGCTCAATGCGATTGCTTTCCCAACGGTTCGAGCGTTTGATCCTTCATTTCACTTTGAGTCCAACGTCATCATCATGGATGGCTTGAAGAAGCTTTATCAGGAAGGCGAAACTGCGATTTACTACGTCATGTGTGGCACCGATGCCTTTGAGATGCCCGACATGCCCGAAGGTTGCGAAGAGGGCATCATCAAGGGGATGTACAAATTCCGCAGCAAAGACGCTGCTGGATCAAAGCATCGCGTGCAGCTGTTTGGCTCCGGTGCGATTATGCAGTGCGTGATGAAGGCTCAGGAGATGCTCGCTGAAAAGTACAACATCTCCAGCGACATCTGGTCAGTGACCAGCTACACGCAGCTTCGCCGTGACGCCGAAGAGTGCGAGCGATGGAACATGCTGCATCCGACCGAAACGCCAAAGAAGAGCTATATCGAGACGGTCCTAGAAGGCCACGAAGGACCATTCATCGCTTCGAGCGACTACGTGAAAGCTCTTTCGGAGCAGGTTTCGAAGTACGTTCCCGGTGACTTCTTTGCCTTGGGCACAGACGGCATGGGACGTAGCGAAACGCGCGAGTCACTTCGTCGTCACTTCGAAGTGGATGCCGAATCGATCATCATCGCGACGTTGTACCAACTTTCAAAGCAGGGCAAAGTCGACGCATCGGAGGTCGCTCAGGCGATCAAGGATCTGAACTACGATCCCGAGAAAGTAAATCCGCTGTACGCGTAGCTTTCGAATTCCGTCAGTCCGCGAATCCAAAACCAACTTTCAGCAATCGAACTAATTAACCATGGCAATTGAATTCAAACTTCCCGGAATTGGTGAAGGCATCGAGTCCGGAGATGTCCTTGAAATCCTCGTGTCGGTCGGCGATACGATCGAAAAGGATACCGAAATCTGTGAATTGGAAACGGACAAAGCAACCGTTTTCGTTCCCAGTGATGTCTCTGGCGTCGTCAAGGAAATTCATTTTGCTGTCGGCGATTCGGTTGCTGTAGGTGCGGTTTTGCTGACCGTTGAAGGCAGTGGTGCTGCGGCTCCTGCGGCTCCCGCTCCCGCCGAAGCCCCTTCTCCGACTCCACCGCCGGCGCCCGCGACACCTCCCCCTGCCGCGGCATCGCCTGCTCCGCCACCGGCTCCCGCTCCAGCGGCCACCCCTGCACCGGTCCCCACATCGCCGGCAAGCTCCAAAACAACAATTCCTGCCGGTCCAGCGATACGCCGATTCGCCCGTGAAGTCGGAGTTGACCTGAGCAATGTCTCTGGCTCGGGAGCCAACGGCCGGATTCTCAGAGAAGACGTTCTTGCTGTTGTTCGCGCTGGCGGACATTCAGCCGCTGTCGTCGCTGGTGCTGCCGGAGCGGCCGCAGGCATCGCAGCTTCCAACCTGACTGCCGATGGAACACCGAAACCGGGTGCCGCAGGTACCGACAAATACGGCCCGGTCCGCATCGAAAAGATGCCCAAGATTCGCAAGACAATTGCCAACAAGATGCACGAGTCGTGGTCGACGTGTCCGCGAGTGACCAACTTTGACGACGCGGATGTGACGGATCTTGAAGCCATTCGCCAGAACAGCAAAGCCGACTACAAGGAGATCGGCATCAAGCTGACCACGATGCCGTTCATCATCAAAGCCGTCGCGATGGCGCTGAAGCAGCATCCAACGATCAACGCTTCGATCGATATGGAAGCCGGTCAGATTATCTACAAAGACTATGTCAACGTCGGCATCGCGGTTGATACCGACAATGGCCTGGTAGTGCCGAACATGCGAAACGCGGACATTCAGTCGATTCCGGCACTCGCCAAGGGGTTGAGCGAGATGGCGGTCAACGTTCGCAACAACAAGTTCGGCGTCGACGACCTGCGTGGCGGAACGTTCACGATCAGCAACTTGGGCTCCATCGGCGGCGCCTATTCGACGCCGATCATCAATGTGCCAGAGACCGCGATCCTGCTGGTCGGACGTTCACGCAAGATGCCCGTCGTCGTCGAAAACGATGAAGTTGCGGTTCGCCTGATGATGCCATTGAGTCTTTCCTACGATCATCGACTGATCGACGGCGGAACCGCTCAGCGATTCCTCAACGAAGTAATCGGCTACCTGGAAGCACCAAGCCGATTGTTGATGGCGCTGTAGCAAAGTAGTAGGCACACTCCGTGTGCCGTCAACGAAAACTCGGCCCAACTTTCGCCATCCGAATTGGTTACGTCCGAATTGTATTCCGTCAAAACCTCGCAATTCTGCACAATCCCGCTGCATCCATTGCAGTGGCGATGGTCGGCATGTTGGCCTTCCACAGCAAACCCGGATGGACCATAAAAAGCCGACTCATCGCCGAACATAATTCGATCGATTGATTGGATCGTTGGCCTCTTTGTTCGGTAGAATCGAAGTTCTTCCGCTTCTTTCAAGCCATGGTTCAGGTGTCCGATGCCGCGAGTCCTGCGAAACTTCCTGATCGTCTATCTACTGCTGCATTTAATTGCCGCAGGCCTGTTTGTTGGCTTAACGACACGTTCGATCTCGAACCTGATGACCAATAACCTCCGCAGCCAGATGCAGTCCTTGGCAATCATGCTCAACCAGCATGTCTCCGAACTCGAACTGCAACTCAATGACCCAACGCTGCCCAAACACATCGCCGAACTTGGCAAAAAAACCAGTTTTCGCTTTACGCTGATCGACGAACAGGGAACCGTGATCGCCGATTCGGAAACGGGAACCCGGGATATCGGCTCTCACGCCAACAGGCCCGAAGTCCTTCAGGCCACCCCGCGCAAAGTAGGATTCTCGACGCGATACAGCAAGACGCTCGAAACCCAAATGCGGTACCTGGCCATTCCGCTCACCTCTGACGCGCACCCGGAAGGTCGCGGATATGTCCGCGTCGCCAGCAAAGCATCGGAAAGTCGTTCTGCAATCCGAGCAGCGCAGAAATACTTCTGGATATTCGCGATTGGCCTTGGTTTGCTGACAGGACTACTGATGGCGATCTTTGCATCGCAAAGCATGAAGCCGCTGTCACAATTCGCTGACGCGGCGCGGAAGATCGGCGTGGGTGACTACGAATCGTTTCCGTCGCTGCTGAATCGAAACGATGAGTGGCGTTCGCTATCGGACGCGTTTCGGACGATGCAGAGCGAAATGGAAACGCGTGAACAGCGGATCGTTCGCGGACGTGACCGGCTACAGGCAGTGTTGAGCAGTATGATCGAAGGCGTCGTTGCGGTTTCACCATCAGGAGAAGTCCGCATCGCCAACCGTGCAGCTTGCAAAATGTTTGGCGTAGAAGAAACCGAACTGCGAACCAGAAAATTCATCGAAGTCGTCCGCGACCCCAACCTTGCGGCGGCACTGTTAAAAGCACAAAACGAAAGAACTTTTGCGACCACGGAACTGCAAACAACTGTCGAAGACAGTCGACGGACAATCAGCGCCCGCGCTTCGGTGCTTCCGGTGCAAAGCTCCGAAGATGACGATACGCCGGGAGTCGTGGTGGTGCTCAACGACATCACCGACCTGCGAAACCTTGAACTGATGCGGCGCGATTTCGCAGCCAACGTCTCGCACGAACTGAAAACTCCGCTGGCCTCGATTCGTGCCTATGCAGAAACGTTGAAGATGGGTGCGATCAACGACAAAGAAAAGAACCTGCAATTCGTCGAAGAGATCGAAAGACAGGCTGACTTTCTGAACCAGCAGATTCAGGACTTGCTGCAGATCGCCCGTATCGAATCGGGCAACAACGTCTGGGATATCGAATCGGTTGACCTGAACCGCGAAACGCAGCTTTGCGTCAGCAAGTTCCAAACCCTTGCCGCCAACGGCAGCGTGGAACTCAAATTTGAACCCGGCGACGATCACCCGCGAGCCCGGGCCGACGCCGAAGGCATTCAAACGCTGTTGGGAAATCTCGTCAGCAATGCCTTGAGCTACACCGCTGAGGGCGGCGTGGTCCGTTTGGCGGCCTACTATCTGGATGATTCGGCGGTGCTGGAAGTCAGCGACACCGGAATTGGGATCGCTCCGGAACACCATGCCCGAATCTTCGAGCGTTTCTATCGGGTTGACAAAGCCCGTTCTCGCGACAAGGGTGGCACCGGCCTTGGGCTGTCGATCGTGAAGCACCTCGCACAGTCCTTTGGGGGCAATGTCGAGTTCGAAAGTGAACCCGGCGAAGGGACGACTTTCCGGATTAAGTTGCCCAAGTTCATGCAATAACGCGTGAATATTAGCCCTACCGGGGCACCGGCCCAGTTTCTAGGGAAGTTAACAAATCCTTAACAATTTCTTAACAAACTGCGGTTACTCTTCCGGCGTCAGCGGCAATGGCTGGCTAGTCTTTTGAGTTACCCTTATGGATCTGGGACAGAAAATGAAAGCTTTCGGTGTTTCTTTACTCGGTTTTTTCCTCCTGATGACGCTCGTTAGCGAGATTAACGCTCAGGAATCAAATCAGGATTTGCTTACCGAAGCAAAAGCCACCTGGAAGGCCGTGAAACCTAACACGGAACTCTCTGGAAAGATCGACATCGACGGTTCGAGCACCGTTTACCCGATCACCGAAGCGGCCGCTGCTGCGTTCAAGAAGATTTACCCAAAAGTCAACGTGACAGTTGGCAAGTCGGGAACCGGCGGCGGGTTCAAGCGTTTCACCGTTGGCGAAACGGACATTTCCGATGCGTCACGGCCGATTAAATCCAAAGAGCTCAAGGGCTGCAAAGAGAACAAGGTTGCCTTCATCGAAATCCCTGTGGCGTACGACGGCCTGACAGTTGTCGTGCGAAAGGACAACGATTTCGTTAACGAGTTGACGGTCGAACAACTGAAAACAATTTTCCTTGCCGACAAAGCCGCAAAGACCTGGAAAGACGTCAACCCGCAGTGGCCTGACAAGCAGATCAAGATTCACGCTCCGGGCACCGATTCGGGAACCTTTGATTACTTCAAGGAAGTCATCGCTGGAAAAAAGGGTGCCATTCGGGCTGACATGTCGACCAGTGAAAACGACGACGTGCTGGTCAACGGAGTCGCTGGCGACCAGTTTTCGATCGGATTCTTTGGAGCGGCTTACTATTTCCAAAACACCGACAAGCTGAAAGCGGTCAAGATCGTCAACCCAAAAACAGGCAAGGCAATCGCACCGTCTGACGAGACGATCGAAAACGGAACGTACGCACCGTTCAGCCGTCCGTTATTTATCTACATCAACTCAAAGTCAATCAACAAAGCTCAGGTTGAGAAGTTTGTTGACTTTTACCTGGCCAACGCTGGTGAGTTTGCCAAAGCGGTCAAGTACGTGGCGCTTCCGGATTCTGTTTACGCTCAGGCGTACGGTAACTATCTGGACGCGAACGTGGGAACCCATTACCTGGACGCCAAAATGGAAAAACGTTCGGGACCTGTGACAGAAGTTTACACGCCAGGAAACCTTACAAAGTAACTTTGTGGCAACACTGACCAAGCCTGAATCCGACACGGAATCCGAGGGCACACCAAAGCGGAAAACGGATTTCCGCTTTCGTTCCTTGCGATCAACGTACATCAAAGAGTGGGGTGTGAAATCTCTGCTGCTGGTTTGTGCGACGCTGTCGATATTCACCACGTTCGCCATCGTCGCGGTGCTCTTCACCGAAGCCACCCGTTTCTTTCAACACGACAACGTTTACTGCGACGCGGTCATCGCAGAAGACGGCGACCGGGTCTGCAAGGCCTTCGTCGGGACGTCAACCAAAATCACAGCCGGAACCGAACAGGCTTGTCCTGAGTGCGGTCACATGCACATGATGCCGGCCGAAATCACCGTGGTTGATTTTATCTCGGGGACGAAGTGGAACCCCTTGCTGGGTCGTGAAAGCGAAAAGGAATTCGGAGTCTGGGCTCTGATTTCGGCCACGCTGATGGTCAGCGGCATCGCGATGTGCCTCGCGTTGCCGTTGGGGCTGATCACAGCGATCTACCTGAGCGAATATGCCAGCCCGCGAGTCCGTGCCACGATCAAGCCGACTCTGGAAGTGCTCGCTGGAATTCCGACAGTGGTTTACGGGTTCTTTGCCCTGACGGTGATCACTCCGACGCTACAGATTTTTCACGGTGGTTTTGGCACGTTCAACGCGATGGCGGGAGGAATTGCCGTCGGCATCCTGTGCCTGCCGATCGTCAGTTCACTGGTCGAAGATGCCCTACAGGCGGTTCCGCGGGCGCTTCGTGAAGGTGCTTACGGTTTGGGTGCCACGAAGTTTGAAGTCTCCACCAAAGTCGTTGTTCCGGCGGCGCTCTCGGGTATTATTTCGGCTTTCCTGTTAGCCGTTTCTAGGGCTGTCGGCGAAACGATGATCGTCGCCCTGGCGGTCGGCAGCCGCCCCCAACTTTCGCTCGACCCGCGAAACGACATGCAAACGATGACCGGCTGGATGGTCCAGATGGCACTTGGCGACGTTTCCAACTACGACGTTGAATACCTTTCGATGTACGCCGTGGCGGCTGTTCTTTTCCTGATCACCCTGGCACTGACCTTCACCGGTAACATCGTCAGAAGTCGCTTTCGGGAGGAGTACCAGTGAACGATAAAGTTCACCCGCTCGAACGCCTAGAAGGGCTCGAACCGCGGAATCGCAAGTTCTGGGACAGCGCCTTTCGCTGGCTGTGCATCTTCGTGGCCTCGACGTCGATTTTCTTCTTGCTGGTGCTGTTGGGTTCGGTCCTGTTGATCGGCGTGAAAACGCTCAACTGGAATTTCCTGACTCACTATCCCGAACCGCTGCCTGAGAACGCCGGGATTGGTCCAGCGATCTGGGGCACGATCTGGGTTTGCATCGTTTGCGGTTGCCTTGCGTTGCCGACCGGCGTGGCGACAGCGATTTTTCTGGAAGAGTTCAAGCCACGTAATCGCTGGTTGCGAAAATTTCATTCCTTTGTGCAGCTCAATATCACGAACCTCGCCGGGGTGCCGAGTGTGGTTTACGGGATTTTGGGACTGACTCTGTTCGTTTCAATGGCTGGGGTGTTCGGGACTCCCAAGGAGCCAGCGGTTTCAGTCGGCGTGGATTACTTTGACCAGTTTTTCTCTGCCGGTGAAAAGGCGTTGCTGATTCCGATCGAGGACGCGAGTGCTCCTGCGACGGTTGTCACCGAAGGCATGAAGGCCATGAACACTGACGGCGAGTGGGTCGATGTGAACGTCGTGAAGTCCCGTCGCCGTTTGCCAAAAGACGCCGAAGCCAGAAAGTACGCTTTGATTTCCGGCAGGGAGTCGGGGCGAATCGAGAAAGCTAGTTGGTACTATTTCCGGCTGCCCTTTGGCCGCAGCGTGCTGGCGGGAGCCTTCACGTTGATGCTGGTAATTTTGCCGGTGGTCATCATCTCCAGCCAGGAGGCGATTCGCGCGGTGCCGAGATCGCTTCGCGAAGCAGGCCTTGGGCTCGGCGCGACGCCCTGGCAAGTCGTTCGCAACGTGACGCTGCCGGCAGCCATTCCAGGAATCATGACCGGCGCGATTCTGTCGATGAGCCGGGCGATCGGTGAGGCGGCTCCGATTCTGATTTTGGCGGGAGCCGTTTTCCTGACAGCCAGTCCCGGCAACCTGATGGATAACTTTACCGTGATGCCGCTACAGATTTTTGATTGGGCTGGCCGACCTATCAAAGAATTCCACAGCCTCGCCGCGTCGGGCATCATTTTGCTGCTGGGCATTTTATTTTTATTCAATTCAGTCGCCGTCATCATTCGCCAATTCACGCAAAAACAAAACTCCTGAACAGGCAGATTATGAATCAAACAGAAACGATTGCCGTGGCCAAGCCGACGACATTCATGGTGTCGAGCGAACCGGATCAGACCAGCGAAAATATCATGGTCGAGATGCGGAACTTTAATGCGTGGTACGCAGATTTTCAGGCACTGCATGACCTGAACCTGTCCATTCCCGAAAAGCGTGTCACGGCCTTCATCGGTCCCAGCGGTTGCGGCAAAAGTACGTTGCTGAAATGGATCAACCGGATGAACGATGTCGTTCCAATCGCTCGCGCCGCAGGAACGTTGCAGCTTGGCGACACCGACATCCTTGCCAAATCGACGGACGTGGTCGCACTGCGGCGCCGCATCGGGATGGTCTTTCAAAAACCGAATCCGTTTCCCAAATCGATCTACGAAAACATCGCCTTCGGACCTCGTTTGCATTACAAAGGGTTGAGCCGGGCGGACCTTGATGATCTCGTTGAATGGTCGCTGAAAAAATCGGCGCTGTGGGGAGAAGTCAAAGATCGACTCAACCAGTCAGCGTTGGGGCTTTCCGGCGGTCAGCAGCAGCGACTGTGCATCGCCCGTGCGATCGCGATCGGTCCTGAAATTCTGCTGATGGATGAGCCCTGTTCGGCGCTCGATCCGGCTTCGACGTCAAAGATCGAGGATCTGATTTTTGAATTGCGAAAGCAATACACGATTGTGATTGTGACGCACAACATGCAGCAGGCAGCCCGCTGCAGCGACCGGACGGTCTTTTTCTTTGAAGGAAAAATCATCGAAGCCGGCCCGACGCGAGACCTGTTCACCAATCCGCAGAACAAGCAAACAGAAGATTACGTTACCGGCAAATTCGGTTAGTGAGCCAAGGCGTGTAGGCTGGTGTCGATATCAAGCGGACCACTTTTTGAGCAGGTACCCGAGGCCTTGTGGCCAACGGCTCAATTTTTTGCCGGGCACCCGAAGTCACACAACTCGTGGCTCGTCATTGCAACCGACTTACTCAAACAGGATTGAGTTTCCCCTATGTCAAAACATCTCGAACGCGACATTCATCTGCTTCACCAGAAGCTGATGAACCTTTTTGGGATCGTTGAAAAGATGATCGACAAAGCCGTCCGTGCCCTTTGCGAGAAGCACGTCGATTTGGCCAAAGAAGTCATCGAAGCCGACACGCTGGTCAACACCATGGAAGTCGAAATCGAAGAGGATTGTCTGAAAATCCTTGCCTTGCACCAGCCCTTTGCTGGCGACCTGCGCCGCATCGCAACGGTGATGAAAATCAACGTGGAACTCGAACGCATGGCGGACTTGTCCTGCAACATCGCCGAACGAGCCGAATGCATGCATCAGCATCCTTACTTCCCGATGCCCGACGAATTGCCGACGATGGTTAACGAAGCCAAAAAGATGATTCGCACGGCCCTGGATTCGTTCGTCGATTCTAATGCCGACCTGGCGCGTCACGTGATATCGCTCGACGCCGAAGTGGACCGCTACAACCTCGAAATCATCAGCGAACTGAAAACGTTGATGCGAAAGGATCCGTCGCTGGTGGAACCGGCGCTGCACTGTTTTTCGGCCTCGCGTCACATCGAGCGAGTCGCCGACCTTGCAGAAAACATTGCCGAGGACGTCATTTATCTGGTTGATGGCGACATCGTCCGTCATCAGCACAGCGATTTTGAACCCACGAAAAAAGAAACCGGAAATGCCTAAGGCCACCGTTCTTATTGTCGAAGACGACCGCGCGATTGCGGAAGTTCTACGATACAACCTGGACAACGCGGGCTACGAAACGATCACCTCAACCGACGGCCTGGACGCGTTGAATCAGGCTCGGCTGAGGCTGCCTGATGTTGTGATTCTGGATTTGATGATTCCGGTGATCGACGGCCTAGAGGTCTGTAAACGGTTGCGGGCGGCACCCGAAACGCAGGACGCGTCGATTTTGATGCTGACCGCAAAGGGCGAAGAGACCGATCAGATCGTTGGATTTTCTGTTGGAGCAGACGACTATGTGGTCAAGCCCTTCAGCGTGAAGATTCTGATGGAGCGAATCAAATCGCTGCTACGTCGTCGCAACAGCAGGAGCAGTTCTGGCGACATCACGACATTGGGCGGAATCACGATCGACCGCATCCGCCACCGAGTCACCGTCAACGGGACAGGCGTCGAGTTGACCCCCAGCGAGTTTCGATTGTTGAACACGCTAATCCTTCAGCCGGGCAGGGCGTTTGACCGCAGCGAGCTGATCGAAGCGGCCCTTGGCGGCGACGCTCTGGTTCTGGAGCGTACCATCGACGTCCACATTCGTTCGCTTCGCAAGAAGATCGGCGACGACAACGACTTCATCCAGACCGTTCGCGGCATCGGCTACCGGTTCCGTGAACAGGGTTGAGCTATCGCCAAGCGTTAAGCAACCGTCATGCCCTTTTGCGACTGTCATGCCCTTTTGCGACTGTCATGCCATTTTGCGACTGTCATGCCATTTCGGCAACCAAGCCAACAAACTGCCAGCCCTCGGGCGAGCCCGCAGCATTGCTACACAGCGTGAGGCGATTGGGAGAATTATCGGCGGCGTGTGGCCACGCGGTGTCGGAAGCCGCGAATGTGGTAGAGCGGATTAAGCCAATTCGTGAACATCAGACGTTGCTTTCCGCAACATTGGCAACGGTAGGGGCCAAATATGTTCACCAGTCCAAAGGACATGCCAACAAAGAAAGAGTAGAACCACGATCCCTTGTAAGGGACGTAGTGGCCTTCGGGTCGATTGCAGTGAAAGCAAATCAGGCGGCGTCTCTTACGTGACTTGCGACGGCCCTCGGATGCCTCTGAACTCTGAACTGGCCGAGGAGCAGGTTCGACGCCATCGACGGCAGGTGGTTCTACTTTTGGTGTTTGAGACATGACGCGAAAATTTTGGAGGGCGTTGAAAACTGGAAGAAAGTGCAAGATAAGGCCCCGCTAGCATTGTAATTGCCAGAGCACAACAATCCCATTCTATTTGATTGTGCGCACAAAAAACAAGTAAACGGGACGCGTCCCGCCGGTTCCGTTCCGGTCAGATTCCCTATTTATTCCTTTTGACCGACTGAACCGCGGATTTTCGAAAAAGACACCACGCATACACGACATTGACGCATTTGCCGTTGTTTCCGCCTCCGGGCACGATTAGATCTGCCTCGCGCATCGAAGGGTTGACGAACTGAGAATACATGGGGCGAACCTGCCGCTGAAACTGTTCGATAACAGACCGAACAGACCTCCCACGGTGGGTCGCATCGCGTTCAATTCTTCGCTTCTGGCAGACTTCCAGGGGGACATCAATGAAGATCCTGAGCTGCATCAGGTCGCGGAGTTGTTTCCAGTGAAGGACGAGGATTCCTTCGACAATCAGAACGTCGACTTTACCGATTCGGCGAGTTTCTGCGGTTCGGTCATGTTTGCGGAAACTGTAGTCCGGCACGTCGACTGAATCGCCGTTGGCGATACTTTGGGCATGCTGGATCAGAAGGGCATGTTCGATCGCATCGGGGTGGTCGTAATTGATTTGGGTGCGTTGCGTTTCTGTCAGATGGGCTTGCGACCGATAGTACGAATCGGCGCTGAGAATCGCGACCGAAAGCTGTTCTGCAAGTTTGGATTGCAGATTTTGGGCGAACAAGCTTTTGCCAGAGGCGGATGGACCGGCAATACCGATGATCAATGTGGAGCTTTTTGCCAACGTGGATTCCTCGGGAGCACTGCAAAGAACTGGCTTTCAAAAAAGGCAGCCGGATATTCTAATCCCCGATTATCAAACTGTCCCCGTGTTTGGCGATTCTCTGGATGGCAACCAACCCTGACAACTGGACTCCCGGTTCGTGGCAACAAAAAGTTGTGCTGCAGCAGCCGACTTATCCGGACAAAGAACAGCTTCAGGACGCGCTTCAAAAGCTGGCAAAGCTTCCGCCGTTGGTAACCAGTTGGGAAATCGAAAGCTTGAAATCGCAATTGGCTGCGGCTTCCCGAGGCGAAGCGTTTTTGTTGCAAGCGGGCGACTGCAGTGAGAGCCTTGATGATTGCGACAATGATTCGATTGTTCGGAACCTCAAAGTTCTGATGCAGATGAGCTTTGTGTTGATCTATGGCGGTATGAAAAAAGTCGTCCGGGTTGGACGGGTTGCCGGCCAGTATGCCAAACCGCGATCCAGCGATACTGAAACTCGCGACGGCGTGACTCTGGAGGTCTACCGTGGCGACATTGTCAACCGAAGCGGATTTACCGAATCCGATCGCAAGCCGGATCCTGAACTGTTGCTTCGCGGATACGAAAGAGCAGCTTTGACGCTGAACTTTATTCGCTCGCTTTGTGGTGGTGGATTCGCTGACTTGCACCATCCCGAAAACTGGTCGCTTGATTTTGTGGGAGACTCGGACCTGTCGACGAAGTACCAGAAAATGGTTTCGTCGATCACCGACGCGTTGCAATTCATGGAAGTTGTCCGCGGCGCAGAATTCCGCAACAGCGGATCGGTTGATGTATTCACCTCGCATGAAGGTCTGCACCTGAGCTATGAGCAGGCTCAGACGCGGCGGGTTCCGCGCCGCGAAGGTTGGTACAACATGAGCACTCACTTTCCGTGGATCGGTTACCGAACAAGGGACACCAATGGGGCGCATGTGGAGTATTTTCGCGGGATCGACAATCCGATTGGCATCAAAGTCGGGCCAAAATTTGAACCAGAAGAATTGGTGGCCCTGATTCGGACTCTGAATCCTGCAAACGAAGCCGGAAAAGTAACGTTGATCCACCGCTACGGCGTCGACGAAGTGGTTGAACGTTTGCCAGTGATTCTTGACGCGATCCAAGAATCAGGCGTAGGGGTGCTGCATACCTGCGATCCGATGCATGGAAATACTTTTTCCACCAACGCCGGCATCAAGACCCGCAGTTTTGACCGGATTATTGAAGAGATTCAGCAACAGTTTCGGATTCATCGACAACAAGGCACGATTTTGGGCGGTATTCATCTGGAAATGACGGGCGACAATGTGACCGAATGCATCGGTGGGCAGGGTCAGATCGGCGAACCGGACCTTGTGAAGGCGTATAAGAGCGCCGTGGACCCGAGATTAAATTACGATCAGGCCATGGAAGTAGCTTTCCTGATTGCGGATCAGCTCAAGTCCGATCAGAATGTAGTCACTTAAGGGTGAGCAAAGCACGGAATTGCGTCATTGGATACAACTCGTAAACCTGATTCGCAAGAAAGCCTCGTAGAGTCCTGCGAAGAGCTGCTGGGCTACCATTTTCAAAACAAAAGCCTGCTGGCCGAAGCGATCACGCATTCGTCCTACGCGGAAAAGCGTGTGAACTCTTACGAGCGGCTGGAATTCCTAGGCGATTCAATTCTGGGTTTCACGGTTTGCGAGTATCTTTTCCATCGCTATCCGAATTGGCTTGAAGGCGAACTGACGAAAGTCAAATCCAACGTTGTGTCCCGTCAGACGTGTACGCGAATGGGGATGGAATTAGGGATCGAGCGAATCCTCGTGGTTGGCAAGGGAGTTGGTTCGCTGGGCAAGGTCCCCCGCTCACTGGTCGCCAACGCTGTCGAATCGATCGTGGGTGCGATTTATCTCGACGGTGGAATGGAAGCGGTCCGCGAGATACTGATGCCGCTCGTTGAGCGTCATGTGGATGCGGCGGTCGAAGGCCGTTTGGAGATCAACTACAAGTCGGAGCTTCAGCAATATTCCCAACGGCGGTTCAACATCCCGCCCAACTATCGGCTGGTGGAAGCCCGTGGTCCGGACCACAAGAAAGAGTTCCTGATTGCGGCTCATGTGAACAAACGCGATTTCTCTCCGGCTTGGGGCCGCAACAAGAAAGAAGCCGAACAGCGTGCCGCCGCCAATGCGCTTGCCCAGTTGGCGGACGAAGAGCCACCGTTCGCGGTGGAAAAGTAGTAGGCACACTCAGTGTGCCGTTGCGGTCAGATTAGGCTCACTCCGTGTGCCATCTTTTCAATAATGGACGGCACACGGCGTTTGCCTACTACTTTGCTTCAACCTGGCTTTTGTCTGATTTGACCTTCTTGGTGTAGCTTGCCGAATCCATTTTCATGAAACCAGCGGCCAAAACGATAACCAACAGGCCACCGCAGGCGATGTTCAGCCAAAACTTCTCCCGCTGACGAAACCTCTGCGCCCTGTCGCTGCGACCCGTTAGTACTGCCGAAAGCCAAAACACAAACAGCCCCAGTACGACTTTGAGTAACACCAGGCCGTTGTAGATCCCAGCGAGTTCAAACCCAACCGCTTTGAGTGCGAAGTTGTACAGGCCGCTGACAATCAGCAACAGCGCCGCGGCGCCAACCATGATGCCCCATGGCTTACGCATCGCCTGTCGATTCTCTTCCGGAATTCCGGCATGCAGAACGACAAACCGCAGGAAAAACGTTCCTCCAACGAGCACGATGACACCAAGAATATGTACCCATCGCGAGAGGATCGCCAGTAGTTCACCAATGTCCACCACAATTTCCAGTTCAAAAGAGGATCAGATTTGTTAATGCCGAAAATGTCGGCGACCGGTCAACACCATCGCAATACCGTGCTCATTACAAGCATCGATGACTTCCTGGTCGCGGATACTTCCACCGGGTTGAATGATGGCCGCCACACCAGCTTCTGCCGCCTGGGCGATCGAATCGGCAAACGGGAAAAACGCATCGGAAGCCAAAACTGCTCCCTTGGCTCGCTCCGGGCCAGCTTTTTGGATCGAAATGTTGACCGAATCAACGCGGCTCATCTGCCCCGCCCCGACGCCAACAAGTGAAAAGTCTTTGGCCAGCAGGATGGCATTGGATTTGACGTGCCGAACCATCGCCCACGCAAACGCGAGTTCTTGCATCAACTGCTCGGACGGCTGATTGTCGGTTGCGACTTTCCATTGTTCCGGTTCGTCTGCCAGCGTGTCGCTGTCCTGAACCAACACGCCGCCGACGAGTTGCCGGATCTCCTGACTGGAGACCAGAGGCTCAAGTTCGCCGACTTTCAAAAGCCGGACGTTTTTCCGCCACTTGGGTTTGGTCACGAGAATTTCGAGGGCTTTGTCGTCAAAGCCGGGCGCTACGATGGCTTCGACGAAGAAATCTTCTCCGGCGAGAAATTCAGCCGTTTCGCTGTCCACGTTTCGATTCAGCCCAATGACGCTTCCAAAGGCACTGATCGGGTCGCCGGCGAAGCCTTTACGCACTGCGTCAACGAGGTTCTCTGCCAACGCTGCACCACAGGGATTGTTGTGTTTGATCACGCTACAAGCCGGGCCTGGAAAGCAGCGTACGATGTTCAGTGCGCTGTCCAGGTCGAGGAAGTTGTTGTAGGAAAGCTCTTTCCCGTGAAGCTGGCGCGAGTTCACGATGCAGGCGTCACGACTGCCTTCCTGCCTGTAGACGGCACCACGTTGATGGCTGTTCTCGCCGTATCGAAGCCCCGACTTGCGGCTCATCACAAGCGTCATCGTCGCCGGGAAAGCACCGCTTTCGGACTGGCCGGAAAAGTAATCGGCGATGAACAGGTCGTAGTTGGCGGTATGCTGAAAAGCCTGGGCCATCAAACGACGGCGAAGCTCATGCGTGGTATTGCCTTCACGTTGGATTTCGTCCAGAACTTCCGCGTACTGGTTCGGGTTGGAGACGACGGTCACGTAGTCGCTGTTCTTTGCCGCAGCACGAATCAGACTGGGACCACCGATGTCGATTTGCTCGATGGCCTCTTCGATTTTCACATCGGGTTTGGCGATGGTCGCGGCAAAGGGATACAGGTTGACCACGACCAGATCGAACGGAACGATTTCATGGTCGGACATGGATTCGAGGTCATCGGTCCGGTCACGGCGAGCCAGAATTCCGGCAAAGATTTTGGGATGGAGCGTTTTGACGCGGCCATCCATCATTTCCGGGAAACCGGTGTACTGCGAAACGTCGATGACTTCGACGCCGGCTTGTTCCAGATGCTTGCGTGTTCCTCCGGTGCTGTAAATTTCAACATTCGATTCAACCAAGCCTTTGGCGAAATCGACGATGCCCAGCTTGTTGCTGACGCTAATGAGTGCACGCTTGACCGCAGAGGAGTCCATAAATCATTCGCCCGGATTCGAGAGTGAAAGCGATGATTGTGGTGCCCGAAAGCAGAACGTCAAGCCACGCAATTACAGCATCAGCAAAGTTGTTGCCCGGTCGACAAAACGCTCCGACTACCGGTCGCCCAACGATTAGCCGCTCCACGACTAGCCACCAAACGGGTTGCTGTCGTCTTCGTCTTCGTCTTCGTCGGAACTTTCTCCAAACGGATTGCTGCCGTCGTCGTCGGAACTTTCCCCAAACGGATTGTCGCTGTCTTTCGTTGAAGAGCCATCTTTGGTGCCAGAGCCTTTGGTGCCAGAGCCTTTGGTCCCGGAACCGTCTTTCGACCCGGATCCTCTGGTTCCCGACCCCATGCCTTCGGCGTCAAGCAGTTTGGGCTGCAAACTGGCGGTCTCGTGAAGGCATTGGACAAAACCCGTTTCCGTTGCCAGAAACAGGCGATCGGTGATGTCATTGGTCAGGACCAACTCGATATTGGAAGAGGCAATACGCTTGGTAACGGCTTTGGTTTCGCGATCCACGCCCACCAGGCCGCCGCCGGAGTCGAGGCAGTAGATGGTTTGTTTGCCAAAGCCAACGATTTTTTTGATGCCCGAAAGAGGATCTTGCCAGCGATCACTGAAAAGGCCTTCTTTGGCGTCCAGGCGGAACAGCTTGTCCGCGTCGGTGACCACATACAGGTGTCCGCCGTGAAGGACAGGGGACTGTGTGACGCCGGCTCCGGTCGAGACATTCCAATCCAGCTTGCCGACCTGTTCATCAATTCCATACACGAATCCGTCAACCGACGCTGAGTAGATCAATCCAAGGCCTGCCGTGGCAGCAGATACGATCGGCGCGGAGGCGTTGAGTCGAAAGCTGACCGTCCGACGACCGCTGATGGGAGCAATGTTGACATCGCCGCCTTCGTTGGTCCAAACCACATTTTGCTCTGTAATGACCGGCCTTGCTCTCGATTCGCCGTGTCCAACCAATGTGAAAGTGTCGACTCCGAGTTTTTCCATCCCAAGCGCCTGAAGCCTACCGTTGGCCAGAGGAACGTAGACGTTGTCTTCCGAGCAAATCGGTGACGAAACAACTGAGTGTTTACATTTCCGATCCCAGAGCGTTCTTCCTGTGTCGAAGTCCAGGCAGTAGACGCGTGAGCCGTTGGTGACCGCGACATGTTTCTTGCTGGCTCCCAGCCCGGAGCTGGGAAGAGTGGGGTCGCCGACAGCCTGGGTCCAGTTCACGGCCCCCGTGTTCCCGTCGATCGAAACGACTCGGCCGTCGCCACCCAATGCCAAAATGGTGGTGTTGGGAACCACGAAGCTGCTCACGGTGACTTCGATGTCTTTTTCGTAGTACTTGTACTCCAGATCCAAAAGCTCTTTGCGTTCTTCGGCTTTTGCTTTGGCGCCATCGACGCCCCATGGCTGACCGAATGGATTCAGGTCCGACTGGGCGTAGAGTTCTCTTCGATTGCCGGCGGTGACGACGTAGTAGACCGTCGAATTGTCTTCATCGACAATCAGTTGCCAGTCGACCAGTTTGCCCCGGGCGCTGATTCCCAACTGGGTGGACCAGGCCACATTCAAACCTGCCGCCGATGCGTTTGCGTTGGAGACGAAGCCCCGCTGCGCGAAAGCCAGATTGGCGGTCAACGCGAGAGTCAAAAACAACAGGCTGAAAGAAAGTCGATTTAGCATCAATGCACCGTCTGATGGTTCTTTTACCGAAGGTTTCCGGAAGTCCCACAATTCTAATCCGGAATTAGCGTGTGCGACGCCGGATTTGCCACGTTTTTTTGGGCATTGGTGTGAAGCAATGCGCTTTGCGGCCGGTCGAAGGCAAGCTTATCGCCAATTGTACGCTCGTTCACGCGATCAGGACAAATAGAACAAGCCTTCTGACTGGGACGCCATGACTATTCGGATCGCTTCGATTGGCCGAAGGTCAGGAATCTGCCTACAAGTTGCAAGCCGATCGGTTAGACTCGATGCAATCCATTTCGCTTGCTTTAGAACGCAATTATGTCGCTGAATATCGCCTGCCCACACTGCCAAACCCGCTACAAAATCCCGGAAAAGGCTCTGGGCAAGAAGGTGAAATGCACTTCCTGCAACAAGGCCTTTTCGGCAAAAGCGGCTTCCACAGCAACTCAAACCAAGGCAACTCAAACCGGCCGAAAGACTGCTGCGTCGCGAACTGGGCCGGCCCCGGATACTTTGGCCAAGATGGGACTGGGAGCAATCCGCAAGCAACCGGAAATCTTTGGTGGGCCAAGCCCCGCAGGACCCGATCCGCTTCGTAATCACGTCGTCCAGGACCCGGGATTCAGCCCCGGGGGTTCTTCGACGACCAATCCTGCCGCTGCCACGATCGACGTTGGCAACGATCAAGTCGCCGACGTTGTTGCCAATCCCTTTGTCACCGAAGAAGCCCGGCAGCGACACAAGTCACAGTTTGATCAGGATGATGATTTTGTCAGTGGCGGGAAGGGCAAAAAAAAGCGACGCAATAAAAAGCAAAAAGTCCACGGGGCGGTCAAGGATTCCCTGGATAAGGCCACGATGACGTTGTTGATCATGGGCGTGCTCGTCGCATTGGTCTACGGATTTTTGTTCTTTTCGGTCGGCTCGGAAAGCCTGGAAATGGCCAAGTGGTCAAATGAGCAGGACGTCGCTGCCGGTAAACCCGCGTTGAGTGACGATGAAATCAAAGAACTGTCCGATAAATTGACGTCGGTACAACGAGTCATCTACGGGATTGGGATCTCGCTGGGCGTCGTCTACATCGGTCTCGCGTTTGGAGTTCAGGTTTTCCCAATGACCTGCAGCCTGGTCGGGTTGATCTTGTACCTTGGGCTTGAAATCGTCGGGATCATTCTGAACCCGTTCGCACTGTTTTCGATATGGGGATGGGCGATTCGTGTGGTGGTGTGCGGTGCCCTGGGGAAAGCGTTCATGGATTCCCTTAATGCCCGAAACTACTACAAGAAGATGGAAGAACGTGGCGGTCGCCGGGGATAGCCAGCGGACCAGCAAGCCAGCGTTTGGGTGTGACATATCAACCGAAGTTACACTTCGCCGCGATCGACGGTTTCTCCCGATGAACCGCCGCTTGTGCCTTTTGGACCCGGATTATTCACGCGGGTGAATCAACTACCATCAGCGCCCGCCAGCGTGAACAATCCCGGTTGAGAACACGTGACCGGCTCCCCATTTGTGCAGCAGGCCTTTGTTTTGACGTTTTGTCCTGACGCCAATCGGGTTAAAATCGTCGAAATCTTAACACGAATCATGGGTTCCCAATGGCGACCGAAGTCTCCAAGACAAACGATAAACGACCGCCGGAGTCCACAAGCTCCGTTGACCAACAGGCTAAAGACATCCACGTCGAAGGCCAGCAATTGGGTCGCGATGAGCGGATCCCCAAGCCCGAGCAGGTCGATGAATCGGCGATCCTTTGGAGCTATGTGATTCCGGTGCTGCTGTTTCACGCGGTGATTCCGCTGGCTTTCTTTGGTTATTTCTTTTCGTGGTGGGGCGTGGCGTTCCTGTTCGTGGGAAATTACATCTTTACTTCGATCGGAATCGGAGCGGGGTACCATCGCCTGCTGACACACAAGGGCTTCAACTGCCCGAAGTGGTTTGAGTACACGCTGGCCACGCTGGGAGTTTGCAGTTTTCAGGATTCTCCGGCGCGGTGGGTTCTGGTTCATCGGATTCACCATCAACACTCTGACCACCAACCGGATCCGCACACGCCACGGGTGAGTGGGTTTTGGGCGCATATGGGTTGGTTGTTCGTGGACAACAAAGCCACCAGCACCGCTTCGGCTTATGATCGCTACGTCAAAGATCTGATGCGGGACAAGTATTACATGTGGCTACAGCGTGGCCAAAAGTGGATTTTAGTTTACGTGCTGCATGCCTTGGCGTTCATCCCGCTGGGGATGATCGCGGGTTTGTTCACCGGCGAGATGGTTCGCACGACGGTTCAGTTCTTTTTCTGGGGCGTGGTCATGCGAACGGTCTTTACGTGGCATGTCACTTGGGCGATCAACAGCGCCGCGCACATGTGGGGCTATCGCAATTACGAAACTCGCGAGGACAGTCGCAACAATTGGCTGTTCGCGATCCTGACCAACGGCGAAGGCTGGCACAACAATCACCACGCCGATCCAAGAAGTGCCAGGCATGGACACCGCTGGTGGGAAGTGGACGTCACGTATCTGACGTTGGCGAGTTTGCAAAAGATCGGTCTGATTTCCGATCTGGCAACGCCCAACAATGCTGCGCTCGATCGCAAGGCGCTGGACTAAAACGCACAGGCGTCGATCAGTGCCCCGCTGGCCGAAAGTTCGACTTTCGCACTTTTTGGTAACCCGACGCGTGAGCGAGGAAATTACGGTGCCTCGCTCACGCTTCGGGTTTCGATTTCTTCTAAATTTATGAAGAAAAAGAACGATTGCGAAAGTCGAAGTAAGGCCTCGGGTTTCCGCGCAACAGAGCCGCTGGCCGTGAGGCATCGGGTTGGGTTGTCGAAAGACTTGTTTCCTTCGTGCCTTGTTCCGCCTCGGATTCAGAGTCGCTTTCTTAATTGGCTCGCCTTTCCGAGGCTGTGAAAATAAGTAGCACGCCAAGGCGTAAAACTTTACTCGGAGATGCTGTGATTTATTCACCGCCATGCCAATGCTCTCCCTCTGCCAATGCTCTCCCTCTGGCAATGACAGCCGCGCAGCCCTCCCCGGCGGTGAGCCGCCGACCCTCCCGGATGGCCCGGATGGGAGGGTGCTCGACAAAATCGCGGCCAGCGGCTGACTTTTGCCGATTTCCTGACACTTAGCGGAAGTCCCGGGATTTCAGATTCAGCTGGCCAATGCGGCCGGCCATGTCTTCGATTCGCGTCGCCACGACGTGGGTGACGTTACTGCGGCGTTCGAGTTTGCCGTGGACGATCCAGGCGGCACTGCGGCGAGCGGTCTGGTAGAACTTCTCCCAAATCCGGGGCTTGACCACCAGGTTGGCGGTGCCGGTCTCGTCTTCGAGCGTCACGAAAGTAATGCCCTTGGCGGTCGCGGGGCGCTGACGAAGGATCACCAAACCCGCCACACGAACTTGGTCTCCGTCGTTGCAATCGGACAGCCCCTGATGGGTGACGATGCCAAGCTGCTGCAGTGAATCACGGTGAAACGACACCGGGTGGGCGCGCAGTGACAGGCCCACCGTGCGGTAGTCTTCGGTGACTTGCTGCTGCGGCGTGAGGTCCGGAAGGTAAGCCGCGTTGTCGTCCTGGTCGTCAAGCCCCGAGAACAGCGGTTGATGCTGGGGTTTCTTTTCCTGAGCCAAAGCCTGCCACAGGGCCTGGCGGCGGTCCTGATTGACCGACCCAAACGCGTCGGCTTTGCTGAGCGTCGCGATGGTGGCTTGTCCCAGTCCGGTGCGGCGGGTGAAGTCTACCATGCTGGCAAAGTCTCCGTTTTGGCGTGCGTCCAGGATCAGTTCGGCGACGTTCATTCGCATGCCCGAGATCATTCGCAGGCCCATTCGCACCGCCCAGTCGATTCCGTTTTCGCCGCGTTCAAGAGTACAGTCCCGGTCGCTGTGATTGACGTCGACGGGGAGGATTTCCACGTCGTGGCGGCGGGCGTCGGAGATCAACTGGGCGGGTGGGTAAAAGCCCATCGGCTGGCTGTTGATCAACGAGGCGCAAAACGCAGCCGGGTAGTAACACTTGAGAAACGAGGAAACGTAAACCAGCAGTGCGAAACTGGCGGCGTGAGATTCAGGAAAGCCGTACTCGCCGAAGCCCCGGATTTGCCGGAACACCTGCTGGGCGAATTCGCCAGAGAGCCCATTTTTCGCCATCCCGTCCATCAGCTTGTGTTGGAATTTGTCGATGACTCCGGTCTTTCGCCACGCACCCATCGCGCGGCGGAGTTGATCGGCTTCACCGGGCGTGAAACCCGCAGCGACGACAGCCAGTTTCATGGCTTGTTCCTGGAAGATCGGCACTCCGAGCGTTCGATGTAGAACCGCTTTGATGGCTTCGTTGGGATAGGTGACTTCTTCGTCTCCGTTACGACGACGCAAAAACGGATGCACCATGTTGCCCTGGATCGGACCCGGCCGCACGATCGCGACTTCGATCACAAGGTCGTACCACGTTCGTGGCTTGAGACGCGGCAGCATGCTCATCTGGCCTCGGCTTTCGATCTGAAACACGCCCACGGTGTCGGCGTCACAGATCATGTCGTAGACCACGGGGTCTTCCTGGGGAATGTTGGCCAGGGTTAGCTCGTCGCCCCAGTGAGATTTGACCATCGCAAAGCATTTGCGGATCGCGGACAGCATGCCAAGGCACAGACAGTCGACTTTGAGCAGGCCCAATTCTTCCAGGTCGTTTTTATCCCACTGGATCACGGTGCGGTTTTCCATCGCAGCGTTTTCGATCGGCACCAGTTCGTGAAGCTTGCCTTCGGTCATCACCATCCCGCCGACGTGCTGCGACAGGTGGCGAGGAAAGCCCAGAATTTCGTTGACCAGATGACAGAGGCGGCTTCCCTGTTGCGAGTTCGGATCGATGCCAACAATTTCGCAGCGGCTCTGGAGGTCGTCGACGTTGCGGTAGCCGTCGACCTGTTTGGCCAGTGCGTCAACGCGGTCAAGTGACAACCCAAGGGCTTTGCCGACGTCGCGGATGGCGCTGCGACTGCGGTAAGTTATCACCGTCGCGGCTAGGCCAGCGCGGTCGCGGCCGTATTTTTCGTAAAGGTACTGGAGGACTTCTTCGCGACGCTCGTGTTCAAAATCGACATCGATGTCGGGGGCTTCGTCGCGTTCTCTGCTGATAAAACGTTCGAAGAGAAGGTCGGTGGTGTCGGGATCGACCGAGGTGATGCCAAGGACGTAGCAGACGGCGGAGTTCGCCGCAGAGCCGCGGCCTTGGCAGAGGATGTCGCGACTGCGGGCGAAACGAACGAGGTCCCAGACGGTCAGGAAGTAGGCTTCGTAGTTCAGTTCATGGATCAAGCCCATCTCGTGGCGGATCTGGTCGCAGACTTTCTTGGGAACGCCATTGGGGTATCGCCAGCGGGAGCCTTTCCGGACCAGTTCGCGGAGGTAGTCGATCGGCTGTTGGCCATCGGGAGCCAGTTCGCGCGGGTATTCGTAACGCAGTTGCCCAAGGTCGAAGCTGCATTGGCTGGCGATGTGGTTTGCGTTGGCGATCGATTCGGGCAACAGTGAAAATTGCTGCTGGCGGCGGGTGATGGACTGGAGGTGGCGGTGTGAGTTGGCGATGCGAAGGTCGCCGGCCAGCGGAACGGTGGTGCGGTGACGAATCGCGGTCAGGACGTCGTGCAGCGGCATGCGGGCGGGCTTGTGATAGAGAACGTCACCGGCGGCAACCGGTGCGAGGTTGTGCTGCGTGGCGATGGAGCGAAGTTGTTCGATTCGCCAACGGTCATCGATGCCTTTGTAGAGGCTGGCCAGCAGGTGGGCGCGGTCGCCGAAGACTTCGCGGTAAGCATCGTACTGGTGCACCGGAGAGTGGAGGTTTCGTTTGGCGAAGGCTTTCATGGCCTGGTCAGTTTGATGCCTGGGGTCGCAGCCGAACCACCGGTAGCTGGGGTGGGTGGAATCAACGTGAGCCATCCGCGGGGTGTCACCGGGAAGGAAGGGAACGACACCGGCGAGCAGGCCCTGGTGGTGGTCAGCGATGTCCTGGAAGTTCAACCAGCATTCACCTTTGGGGGCCCGGCGGCGCCCGACAGTCAGAAGCGTGGAAAGGTTGGCGTAGGCCGCACGGTCGGTCGCCCAGAGGACGACCGGAAGGCCATCTTTGAGGACGATTTCGGCGCCGATGATCAGTTTCAGATTGTGGGCGGCCCGGTTTTCGGTGTCGAGCGTTCTTTGGATGTCGCGGATAGCGGAGTAAGCGCGGACGACACCGGCGAGGGTGTTCTGGTCAGTGACAGCCAGGGCGGAGTAGCCCAGTTCGACAGCAGTGGCAACCAGTTCGTCAGCATGCGATCCGCCAGCGAGGAAGGAGAAGTTTGTTTTGCAGTGGAGTTCGGAGAACATGGGAATTGGGAATTGGGAATTGGGAATTGGGAATTGGGAATTGGGAATTGGGAATTGGGAATTGGGAATTGGGAATTGGGAATTGGGAATTGGGAATTGGGAATTGGGAATTGGGAATTGGGAATGCAGCCTGGGGAATGGAAACTGAACATTCAGAACTCAGAACTCAGAACTCAGTACTCAGTACTCAGTACTCAGTACTCGGTACTCGGTACTCGGTACTCAGAACTCTCCCTGCAAAAACCACCTCTTGCGGCAGATATCGAAGTAGACCCAAAAGTGCTGACCGGTGTCTGAGGCGACGCGCCAGTAGTCGCGGCGAGTCGTCGGACCGTGCCACCAGCCGGTTTCGATACGCTCGGGCCCCCAGTGCTGGACGACCGAGTGCCAAACGTCCTGATGGCGAAACGAAAATGGCAGCGCGACGGGCCGGTCGGCGATTAAAACCGGTTCGAGCAAGCGAAACGGACGGGCGAGTTTGTGCGAACGATCGCGAGTGATCTGTCGCTTTCGCGTCCGCATCCGCAGCGGATCAACAAGTGGCTTGAAGCGAAAAGAATGCTCCGGTTGGGCACCCGATTGCAGTGTCGGATAAACAATACTGTCCTGGCCAAGGCGGCTGGTCAGATGGTTGATCAGGTGAGCCAAAGATCGCTTGTCCAGCCGTGGGCTTTCGTCGAAAAGCTGCTTCTGTCGGTCCACCAATAACACGCAGGAAGTCACCCGCACCGTAATCTCCTGGACCAAAATGTTAGTCACGGTTCGAGCCACGTTGGACTTACTGTCGGTTTTCTTTCGCTTGCCGCGAAGGTAAGGCTTGAGAACTGATTCCAACTGAAGCTCCACCAGTTGCATCACGTGTTCGACGGTGGCGGTGGGCTGAAAAAGATTGACTTTGAATTCGATCGTCGGTGCGTCGACGCAGTCCAGGCCAATCGTCCATTGCAGTGCTCCTTTTTGGCGGGCGACGAGTTGCTTGCAGATGTCGCTGAGCAGACGGGAAAGAATCACGCTGATGGTTTCGCGGTCGCGTGTTGGAAATTCGATAAACTGCCGGGCGGAAAATTCGGCAGGGCGGTGGCGGGCGACGATGGGTTCTTCGGTTTTACCCCAAGCCTGGTCGATCCGCGTATTCAATTCGTCGCCGAAGCGAGATGTCAGGTGGGAGCGGGGGATGGAAACCAACTGGGCGATGGTCTGGATGCCCAGGCGATGCAGCGTGTCGAGCGTGTCGGGCTGGAGCCTGAGCGCGGCGACGGGGAGGTTGCGAAAGTCACGACGAAGCTGATCGGGTGGGACTTCGTCGCCACGTGAACTGGGGTGGTAACGCGACAGACCCCAGGACATGCCGGGGGTGTTGGCGATGGCTGAAAAAACGGTGAAGCCTTTTTCTTTAAGGAAGCGAATCGCCCGCGCGCGGAGACTGGCGTGGCTTGAGAAAAGCTTTTCCAGGCCGGTGATGTCCAGAAAGCACGATTCGGGCGCATCAGTTTGCTCGACGCCAACAATGGGGCTGAAAATGTGAAGCGAATCGGCAAGCCGTTCTAGGGCTTGGCGGTCAGCGACGGGGTCGTGTTCGAGAATGAAGAACCCGTTTTCGAAATCGTGGGAAGACCGAGGCAGTTTTTGGGATCGCTGTCCTGTCGGCGGGTTGCGGGAGTGACGCGGTTGCTGAGCGACGGAGTCGATTCCGTGCTTTGCCAACTGCTGGTGTTGGGTGCGCGGATGCATGCGATGAGTCCACGTTTGTTGCTTTTTGCCGCTGTGGTGCAGCAGTTGTTTGACTTCCGTCAGCGGCATGTCAACTTGCACTCCGGCGATCGATGCCAAAGGAGACGCGGCCGCGACGCGGTTGCCCCGGCGCGGGTCGCGGTAAAAAAGCACCAAGTGCGTTTTGCGCAGCTCGGGCTCCGCGGCGACGATTCGCTGAATCGGCCAGTTGGGAAACCAGAGGGAGAGGAAGTGTGAAGTTTTCAGGATGCCAAGTGGGGGAATGAGGAATGGGGAATGGGGAATGAGGAATGAGGAATGAGGAATGAGGAATGAGGAATGAGGAATGAGGAATGAGGAATGGAATACTCAGTACTCAGTACTCGGTACTCGGTACTCGGTACTCAACCCACCGGTGACTGAATCGATCTGAAGGTTAGCGACACTGCCGGACTTGCCGCCGTGGCAGCGCAACAACTGCAAACGAATCGCTCGCGATGCCGGACCGTTACTGCGAGTGTTCGGCACAGGTTGGACTTTCCACTGCACCTCCGACCAACCAGGCTGGCCCAGCGCCGATGGCGGACGAACGAACAAGCCCACGGTGCCGCTGGATTCGGCGGCTAATTGGAAACGGCGAAACCACCTTTCACCAATGTGCGCCGCAGCGACCCAAACAGCAGCGACGGCAGAGCAGCGTAATGACTGATCAACCGCCCAAAAAAACTCTTCATCGTAGCGGCGGTTTCCGGCTGATCGCCGAAAGTCCGCACCGGGACGAATGACCACAACGTTGCCAAGCTCAATCCCCAACGCGGCGGCGGCCGGCGGGTAAAACTGGCAGTCGCGATCCGCGATGACCAACGCCCCTCCATCGGCACAGGCATTCGCCGCAGCGAGCATGGAAAGAAAATCAACAGCACAGCCTCCACTGAAACTTGATCTGCGGCGTGATTTGTCGGGAGCCGCGATCCATTCCACCAAAGCCCCCCGTCGGTAACCGCCCGCCGGAAGCATCCGGTCCATGGTCGCGCTGCCGGAAGAAAACGTGTTACCGTCGTCAGCGCGCGAGGTGGTTTCGATCCGTTCGATCTGTTGCTGGAGCTTGTGAATCAGTGCCTGATCTGCCATAGAAACGTCCCTGCCCGATGGTTTGTCGAATTGCTCTTGAAGTGGGCTTATTGGAATTCGGTTCGGAGACACATCTGGTCACCCACACAGGAAATCGGGTCAAAATGCTCCGCTAGCTCATTAAGTGTACAAACTTACACTTATGCCGGTAAAGTAGCAAATAAGGCAAAATAACGAAGAAAACACAGGGAAAACACGTTCAGAAACGACCCCCAACCCGGCGGCGTCAGAAAAAGGAAACCACCTCAACCCAAGGCATTCCAGCCTGCGGCTCACTGTCATGAAAATCCTTGAACTATTCGCCGGCATCGGTGCTGTGGCCCACGCGGTATCGGAGCGGTACGAAATCGCTGCGGCGATCGACATCAACGAAAACGCGAAAACGGTCTACCGGGCGAACTTTGACCATCGCTACCTGACCCGAGAGATCGCTTCGTTGAGCGATGATGAGCTGGGCGAATTTGGTGCGGATCTGTGGTGGATGTCACCGCCATGTCAGCCGTTTACACGTCGGGGCAAGCAACAGGGTGCCGACGACCCACGGGCCCAACCCATGCTGCGGGTCTTTGACGCGATAGAAAATCTCCAACCCAAAGCCATCGTTTTGGAAAACGTCGTAGGATTCGAAAGCTCACCGGCATGGGCAGCGATCCGCGAAATCTTTGTCCGAGCGAGCTACCGTTACCATCGGGCTCAGTTGTGTTCGACGATGTTCGGGTTGCCCAATGCACGGCCAAGGTTCTTTGTTGTCGCATCGCGGGACGAGGAAATAGAACTTTCACCACCGCCGTTTGTTGCTCCAGAACCACTGGTAAATTTTCTTGATTCATCCGAACAAGCCAAACGCTGGCATGGTCAAGTCGAAGTTGATTCTGCATTTGTCTGCAAATACGAAGACGGCATCAATGTGGTTGATCAAAAATCGACTTTGACTCGTTGTTTTACATCGGCTTACGGCAAGAGCCATGTGCAGAGCGGCTCCTACTTGAAGTTCCAAAATTCAAACGGCCAAAATCGCTTCAGGCGACTGAGCCCCACTGAATCGTTGCGGTTGCTTGGGTTCTCGTCGTGTTACCAGCTGCCCGACGGACTTTCAGCAAGGCAGTTCTGGAAGCTGATCGGAAACTCGGTCAGTGTGCCCTGCGTCGGCCACGTGCTCGGTTGCTTCGCCCAAACGACCCGCAATCGCTAGCGGTATCGGGCTTGGGAACTGCGCCCCGGTTTGATACTGTCCGGCGGAAACGATCCCTTCAAGTTGCCGAGGAAAAAATGAGCATCGCCCCCTCTCCTGAGTCTCAGAATACCGCACAAGAAACATCCGTTCCTCAAAAGCTGGACCGCGAAGGCAAAATTCGCCGCATCAAAGCTCTTGGTCCGTGGCACATGAACATTCAGCTGACCGAAGAGCTAAACACCGGTCAGGTGTTCAGCGACCAGGGCGAGATTCGCGACCGTCCGCAGAACGGCGGCGTGAGTTTGCTTCCACTGCGAGACGCGTATCTCAAGCAGATCGATTCGATCTACCCTGACGGCGTTAGCGACAAAACATTTCTGGACTGTGCCTGCAACTCGGGAGGCTATTGCTTCTGGATGCGTGAGCGGGACGCCAAGCTGGCTTATGGATTCGACGTTCGCGAGCACTGGATTTCGCAAGCACGCTTCGTCAAGATGCATCGTGAAATCGCACCGACGGATCGAATTCAGTTTCGCGTTACGGATCTTTACGATGTGCCAAAACTGAACCTTGAACCATCCGACATCACGATGTTCAAAGGGATTTTCTACCACCTGCCCGATCCTGTTTCGGGCCTGAAGATCGCTGCCGATTTGACCAACGAAGTCATGTTCTTTAACACCGCAACAACGTGGGAAATTGAAGACGGTTTCATGAAAGCCGGCTGGGAAAGCAAAGAGAACGTCATGTCCGGCGTTCACGGCCTCAAGTGGTATCCAACAGGCCCCAAAGTCTGTGCCGATATGCTTAGCTGGTGTGGATTTGCCGAAATCAAGTTAATCTTCTATCGTCGGCAATATGACACGCCCGACATCGGACGAACAGAACTCGTGGCTTCCAAAGTGCCCGGGCTGCTCGAAAACCTCAAAGGCGAATGGATCAAGAAGGCTTAGTCCGCTTCAGCGACTATCGATAAACATGGGCACGCCACTGGCGTGTCTTTTTGTTTGGTCGAGCCAACACGAGTCTCTCAAGCGGTCCAACCAGGAGCAGCTTGACGTCCTGCGGAAACTAATCGAGCGTGAGAAACCCGAACGCAAGGACATTATCGTGATTGGCGAAGTCGATTTCTAACTGGCGAAGAGTAGTCTGTTTCAACTGGTCACGGATTCGGATCAAGAGGGCATGGAAGAAATCCGTGGTCGGAAGCTCTACGTGGCAATGTCGAAAAGCTTTTCAGCGACTATTGAAGCCTTTAACCGCGCCGGGAAATTGGGCGAGCATTCGCAAACCGAGAAGTCATTTTTGAATTCTGTGCGACAGGCAAAGGACTTCGCGGAATCGAGCATTGACAAAATGGAAAGCTCCGACGAGGCTCCGTAGTATGCACACAACAGAGGATGCCGAGGTGAGCCGCTGACAGCAAGGCTTCTGTGCGAAGTGTCGATCGCCTGGCCTTTTTGAAGTCCCGATTTATCAGCTTGAACCAAAACCGCTGCTAACCGACGACTTCCCTTTTTTTCGGCAGTACATCGCGGATACGCTCGTGCAACCTGAGGCAAATTAGGTCTTCCTGGATTCGTCCGGGTTCCGGCTGTTCCCTTCCATTGGCGATTTCTTCGGCCAGAAATTCGGCGAATCGCAACCGAGCCCGCCGCAGTTGTTGGCGTGTTGTATCAGCTCGGTATTCGCGGCCAATGCGCTGGGAAAGATTTTCGGCCAACTCGGTCGAGGTCGCGGCAGGAGATTCAGCCCGGAGTTTGAGCCCGGATTATTCACGACGACGGGCGTTGATTCTACGTCTGGCCAACAGGAGCAGGGGAAAAGCTGAATTTCAACAAGAGATGTAAATCATTCGGCAGGTGAAAGCCACAGCGATCGTTTCATCGCATCAGAGTCGCGGTTCACTGTCGGAACTGATTCTGACGCCCACGCCTCGTGAATAATCCGGGTTGAGAACTGTGAATGGATGCTGCCCGAATGATCTTCTTCGTGCTTCGATAGTGCCGACCAGTTAAGATCCAGTGAGTTGTTACGCCAATCAGAGATCCACGATCAACCACTTCGGTATTTTCATCTGGTGTATCGAATTCGCACGGATCAAGGTCGTCCATTTTCCGCCGTTTGGACGTGGCCCACTGACTGCCAGCAGCAACTTTAAGGAAGCCACGAAAACGTTCTTTGTCGCGGTCCCCCCCCGCCAAAATCTCCATTGAGAATGCGAACGATTGCATCCTGAGACAACTCGTCGGCATCCTGCTCGCTTTTGGTCATGGCAAGCACGTAGGCGCGTCCACCTACTTCGCACCCGGTTGCCCGAACTCAAAACTTTCCGGGAGCAGTTCTCCGCTTGTCCACCGCCGAATCTGGCCGCGATCTTCCGAATCAAAGCAAACCACTTCGATATCCTTGCCGAATTCGACAATGAACTGCCGGCACGCACCGCAGGGTGACGCCAGTGGACTGGCAGCGACAGCGATCGCTTCGAATTCACGATGTCCCATCGTCACCGCGGTGCAAATGGCACTTCGCTCGGCACAGATCGCCAACCCATAAGAGGCGTTCTCCACGTTGCAACCGGCGACGATCTGCCCATCGGGCAGCAGCAACGCCGCCCCAACACGAAACTTCGAGTACGGAGCGTAGGCTTTAAGTCTCGCATTCGCCGCAGCATCAATCAGGACTTGTTCAATCGTGGAATCCATACCCAATGATAGCCTCTCACCGGCAACGCACACGCCGTCCGTTTACGAATTTCACCGGGAGCGTCGAAGATTATTGAACCGAAAAAGGCAAGCCCGCGACTAACTCGAGGACTTGCCCATGATCGAACCCGCAACCAGCGGTGAAGTTATCTCTCTACAGTTTGTGGCAGTACCAGAATGGGTTCAAAGCTTTCTGCGACCTGCCCCTTGCCTTCCGATGAAGATCCTCCGACTGCCGTAACTGATGACTCACCGCCATCACCAGATAGTCCTGCCCTACTAAGGAACTGCCCGGGGCTACGGAACACTCCATTGAAGTGCAACGGCTCCTTGCCGGGACGAAAGACTGCATAGTAGGGAATGAAATGCTCCGTGTTTCCAAGATCATTCAACAACTCGTCAACATGGGGAGCTTCATCTGACTTGTCGGCTTTAAGGACAATGATGTCGTTGGATGCGAGGGCGGACTTGGTTGCTTTTGTATTCAGAGCGAACCGCTCTGTGATTTTGCAAGTCGTTCACCAATCTGCAGTAAAGTCCACAAGCACCGTTCTGCCTTCGGCAAGGTGAGAATCCAACGCGACCCGGGAATACTCCTCATAGTTCAGCTCGTGGGAAGATAGCAGTGCGAAAAACGAAAACCAAACGCCGAACGCGATGGTAGCCGTCGCCACTGCCCAACGCTTGAACACCTTGGCCAATCCGCCTTCAAGCTGTTCACGACCAAGCATCCAGCATGCAAACGCGATGAACAGCAGGAACACCAAAACAGCCGTCGTCAATTTTGAGCTAACCGCGTTAAGCAGAAAGATAACCGTCGCCAGCATGACAAATCCCATAACATGCTTAAACGTTTCCATCCAAGGGCCTGGTTTGGGCAAGTAGCTGATCAGTTTTGGAAATGCGCCAATGATTAGATAGGGCACCGCCATCCCAAGTCCCAAAGCCAAGAAAACCGTGAACGTCATCCACGCTGGCTGAGCCACCGCCCAAATGACAGCCGGGATCAACATTGGTCCTGCGCAAGGCGTGGCCAAAATTGTCGTCAGGACTCCTTTGAAGAACTGACCCGAGTAGCCGTCCTTCTGAGCGAGTTCATTGGCAGTGCTGGAGTTCGCAAGGCCTGGGATCGGAATTTCCCAGATGCCGAAAAAGCTGATCCCAAATGCGAACACGACACCGATCATGATAATTTTGAAAAGCGTGCTTTCGAAAGCCTCGCCCCAGCCAAAACTTGCGAACACTGCCAGGGCCGCCAGCACCATGAATACAGCCAGAATTCCCAGAGCAAAAACAAGGTTCAGCTTGAAGACCTTTCCTGGCTCTTCACCGGCCTGATGCACAAACGACATGAGCTTCAGCCCGATTACTGGCAACACGCAGGGCATGAAGTTCAAAATGAATCCGGCAAGAAAAGCGATCGGCAACACAAACGCAGCGCCCTTGTCTGCATATTCACCCGCATTGGGTTTCGCCTTTACGTTAGCACTCGCCAGAGCGGCTTCGTTGCTTTTCGCGACATCCGAATAGCTCAAGCTCTCTTTCCAGGCCACGGCAGCTCCGCCGGACGCCATCGCTTTGCCGACGGGAATCGACAGTTCCCACTTTGTGCCTCCCGGCGGATCACACATTGCGTCGGTGCAGGTTTGAAATCCAAGCACGCCCGCAAACAGATAATCCTTGGTTTGGGCATCCTTGGGCACGGTGAATGGCACACGCCAAGAGACCGTCCCTTTGTATTTGGTCAGTTCGCCGGCCTTGACTTTGACTTTGTCGGCCGAAGGAGCCACGTTCTCGATCATCCCAAATTCCCAATCGTTGGACTTGGTGACCGCCAACAGAACGGGCTTGTTGCCGGCCTCGTCCGGAGCAGTGGCTTGCCGCTCGTAGAGGTGATAGCCATCGGTTGGCTCGGCAGTGATTTCGATGATGCCCGTTCCGCCTGGATTCAAGAGCCCCTTGGCGCTCTCGGGCAAGATGACTTTGCCGCTGAGCAACAAGTGTGTTCTTTCCGGGTGAAACTTGCTCGACGCATTGAAGACAGCTTCTTCGCCGCCGTACTTGGCGACGAAGCGTTCATTTACCAAAACACAACTGCCGCCATCGAGGCAACGCTGGCCTTTCAATTTTCCCTTGATCTCGACGGTCGCCGGGTCAACGCCGTCGGCAAAAACAACCGGCGCCGTCCAGTTGAACGATCCCTCGTGATACTCACTGGGAACCGAAAAGCTCTCCTGCTTGGTGACCGGATCGCTATCGGGCTCAAAATCACCGGCAAGCTCAAACTGGGAAGAATCATCCAGGAGGATCTTGGTGCGGATCGGACCGCCGGCTTCCTGGGTCAAAGAATAGATGTGCCAGTGCGAACCCAGTTTGAGGTTAAGCGTCAACGTTCCTTCATTGGTGCCGGGTTTGGACTTGAAGGAAGCTTCCATCTTGAATTCTTCACCACCCGACTTTTTGCCGAAGGGTGAGAACTCCTTGCCGAACTTGGTCAACTGCCCGCTGACCAACGCGGTGCTCGTCAGCATCAATGCCAAAACTAAAGCGAATCTGGCGAGATAATCAAAATGTTTTTTTAGACCAGCCATGGGCGACCAACTGTTGGGATTCGGTAAGATAATTTTTGGACGCTTTAAACGCGACAAACATACCAGTGTTCCCTCATTTCTGCCATATTGTTGTGTTTTTTACGTGGTCCCGCTGCTTTTTGCAGCGAACACGCTGAGTTTAAGGCGGTCCAGAACCGCTATCTGCTCGCACCTGTTTCCGAACTGCTTTCAAATGACAGAAAACGCCCCCGTCCTCTCCCACCGCCACGGCGACTTGACCGTCGAAGGCTACTCGCGCGCCGCTGTCCAGAGTTACTGGCGGATCCCGGAGTTCAAGCTTGGATTCGATCTGGGCGCTCACCCGTGGGACTTTATGGGCACGCCCACCTGGTTGATCTCTCATGCTCATCTGGACCATATTGCTGGCATTCCGCTGCATGTTTCCCGCCGACGACTGATGAAGATGGCTCCGCCGCGACTCGTTATGCCGGCCTACATGATCAAACCGATTCGCAACATGCTGTCTTCTTTTGAGTCTCTTGATCGCGGTCGCATGCCCTGCGAGCTAATCGGTCTGACCGCCGGTGAAGAATTCGAATTGTCGCGGGAACTCGTCCTGCGAACGTTCCGCACAACGCACACGGTAACGAGCCTGGGCTATGTGATTTACGATCGACGCAAGAAACTGAAAAAGGAATACCTTGAGCTCAGCGGTGAACAAATCCGCGACCTTCGCGAGTCCGGCACCGACGTCACCGAAGAAGTCCGCGTCCCCATGGTGGCCTACACGGGTGACACATCACCCCGTGGCCTTGATGACAACCCGGAATTTTACAACGCCAAAATCCTGATCACTGAAATGACCTTCGTTGCGCCTGATCACCGTCGCCACCTGATTCACAAGAACGGCCACATGCACCTGGACGACTTCGTGCAGCGCAAATCGGAATTCAAAAACGAACTCATCATCGCGGGCCATTTGAGCACGCGCTATTCCAGATCCCAAGCCATCAAGTACGTACAAAAAGAACTGCCCGGAATGCTGGACGGTCGACTCAAGGTTTGGATTTGAATTTTGTAATTCGCGGCCGGAGCCTTCATTGTTCCGACGAAGCTTGCTTACTGGACGGATTGGTTCATGGCTGTTGACGAAAATTTGCAGCGAGAACTGGTCAACGTGATCGTCAGTGGTGACGAAGCCGGCCTGTCAAAGATTCTCGAATCATCGACGGACGTGAATGAGCTGTTGGCGATGAAAATCAGCTTGGACAGCCCCACCAACCATTCGATCGGAAAGGGTGCGACGCTGCTCCAGTTGGCGGCAATTCGGGAAAGGAAAGAAGGGGCAACCGCGTCGCAACTGATTGCTTACGGAGCGACAGTCGATATCCATTCTGCTTGCGGGCTGGGGATGACCGATCAGATCGACTCGATCCTGAACCACGATCCCGCCGCTATTGAACGCCGGGTTGATACGTACTTCCCTCTCCAATTCGCAATTACTGCCGGGCGGGTCGATTCGATCGACTGCCTTATGCGACACCGCGACGATCCCAATCGAAGCCTCAAAAAGGTGGCCTATTTCGGCTGGGAGGATGACGTCGTCGATCAACATTACACGCCGTGGAAACCAATCCACCAAGCGTCCCTATGGAGTTTCGACCGGTCACGCATGGCCGTTGTTGATTGTCTTGCCGGACACGGAGCGGATCTCGACGCAGTAAGTCCGCTGGACGGCTATCGGCCCATTCACCTGGCTGCGATGTCAAATCGAACCGAGCTGCTTCGCTGGTACGTGCAACAGGGAATCGACGTCAACAGCCAAAGCATGTTGTGCGACTGCTTCCCCTACTCCGAGGAAAATGCCGGACCAGTTTCCGGCCATGAATGCACCCCATTGATGGTCGCTTGCGGTGAGGGATTCCTCGACGCCGCACGCTGCCTGCTCGAACTCGGTGCCGACGTTGATGCACGAAATTCCAATGGTGCATCATCGCTTGATTTTGCCGGCAAGAAAATGTGGAACGGCCAGCCCTACGACAACGTCATCGAGTTGCTTTGCGGATGGGGTGCAAAGTAGTAAGTCCACACAGGCAATCCTGGCCAAGGAGCTTGGCACACATCTGCAAATGTACTAACAAAAAAAGGCGTGCCCCGGAGGACACGCCTTCTTGTTTTCAACTGTCAAGCAGTCGTCAATTCACTAGTTGCAACCGCAACGTGAACGACGGCTACCAAGACGGCATCCGCGGAACAGACGGCATCCGCCGCCACCGAGGCGTGAGCCAAGGCCACAGCCAGAACCGGCTGCAACTCCGCCGCCAACACCAACGTAGCTACCAGCAGAACCGCCGACTACGACTGGAGCAGCTGTTGCGAAACCAGCAGCAGCACCGCTGCTGATGACTGAAGCGCCAGCACCGCCGTCAATAACTGCACCCGCAGCACCGCCGTTGATGATTGCACCACCATCGATTACTGCGTTGCCCGCTGGGACTCCGCCATCAATGACAGGGCCACCGAAAGAAGCACCGCCGTTGATAACTCCGCCACCCATTGGAGCACAGCCGCAACCGTCGTTGACGACTACAGGAACAGTGATCGTCTTTGGAACGCGTGTGCAAACCTGGTAAGGAACTTGCTCAGTGTAAGTCTCAGGAACCTGAACTGTGAAAGTTCGGGTACGAGTCTGAGGCTGACAAGTCATCACAGTTACAGTTCGAGAACGAGTCTGAGGAACTTGAACCGTGTAAGGAACTTCGCGAGTGCGAGTTTCTGTACGCGACTTTTGAACAGCAACAGTTCGCTGCTTGGTCTCGGTCTTGTAAGTCGTGAAAGGAACGGTACGAGTACGTGTCTCAAGACGGGTCTTGGTGACATTGAAAGTACGAGTACGTGTTTCCTGGCGTGACTTCTGAACAGCAACAGTTCGCTGACGAGTCTCTGTACGCATCTTTGTTACTGGAACAGTGCGAGTACGAGTCTCGATCTTGGTGCTCTGAACAGGGACCTGACGAGTTCGCTGCTCTGTACGCATCTTTGTAACAGAGACGTTGCGAGTGCGAGTCTCAAGACGGGTACGAGTTACAGGAACTTGACGAGTACGAGTTTCAGTACGCGACTTTTGAACAGCGACAGTACGAGTACGAGATTCGATCTTTGTCTTGGTGACAGGAACCTGACGAGTGCGAGTCTCAGTTCGGACTTTCTGAACTGGAACAGTACGAGTACGGGTTTCAAGACGAGTACGAGTCACAGGAACCTGACGAGTACGAGTTTCAGTACGCATGCGCTGAACTGGAACTGTGCGAGTCTTGGTTTCGAGACGAGTACGAGTCACAGGAACCTGACGGGTACGTGTTTCGCAACGAACCTTCTGAACAGTGACCATGCGGTTACGTGTTTCAGTGCGGTACGAAGTCGAAGCAACCATACGAGTCTGAGTCTGAGGAACGTTAACAGTCACGTTGTACGTGTAAGACTGAGGAACCTGACGGTTCAAAGTCACCTGGTAAGGAACCTGCTGCATGACACGACGTGGAACGTAAACGCGTGAAGTGACAGTCTGGTAAGAAGGACCGCAGCCACAGCCGCCGCCAACTCCACCACCAGCAACGCCGCCGCTGGCAACTCTACCACCGATGCCGCCGCCAAGAAGGCCACCGCCACCGAGGATTCCGCCGCCGCCGAGGATTCCGCCGCCGCCGCAGCCACCGCCACAAGCAGAGCCACATCCACCGCAGCTGCTAGTGCAACCACAGCTTGAGCAACCACAGCTTGAACGTGAAGCACAACCGCCGCCGCCAAGAAGGCCACAACCGCCGCCGCCGCCAAGGATGCCGCCGCCGAGAATGCCGCCGCCACCGAATCCGGCTCCGCCACCGAATCCGGCTCCGCCACCGACAGCGCCACCAGAAACTGCTGGAGCACTGCTGTAGACAGGAACAACACGAGTTACAGTCTGGAATGATCCAGCGTCAACGCACTGTGAGCGGTAACGGGTAACTGTGTAAGGCTGGCAAACCATGCGGGTTGCAGTTCGCTGCTGAGTCGTTGGAACCATTACCGTGTAAGTCTGTGGAACCTGTGTGGTAACAGGAACCTGAACTGTGTAAGGCTGTGCAACTTGCTCAGTGTAAGGAACCTGAACCTGGAACGACTGAGTGATGTTCTCAGTGTAAGGAACAGAAACCTGGTACTGCTGAGTCATGTTCTCAGTATAAGGAACGTTGACAGAGTAGTTTTGAGTCGTCATTTCCTGGTAAGGAACGCTGACTTGGTACTGCTGAGTCATGCTGTCAGTGTAAGGAACCTGAACAGTATAGTTCTGAGTTGTCATTTCAGTGTAAGGAACACTGACCTGATACTGCTGAGTCATGTTCTCAGTGTAAGGAACGTTCACAGAGTAGTTCTGAGTCGTCATCTCAGTGTAAGGAACACTGACCTGATAGTTCTGAGGAACCTGCTCGGTGTAAGGCACCTGAACAGCGTAAGACTCAGTCTTCATGGTTGTGACGGGAACGGTTACCTCGTATTGCTGAGTGCTGTTCTCAGTGTAGGGAACCTGAACTGTGTAGTTCTGAGTCACGTTCTCAGTGTAAGGGACGTTAACAGTGTAGTTCTGCGTCATTGGCTCGCTGTAAGGAACGCTTACAGAGAACGACTCTTCGCGAGTCTGCTGAACAGGAACTGTCACTGTGTAGTTCTGAGTGACGTTCTCAGTGTAAGGAACGTTAACAGTGTAGCTCTCAGTTCGTGAGCGAGTCTCAGGCACCATCACGGTGTAGTTCTGAGTCTGCTGAACTGGAACTTGTACGTTCACAGTATAGTTTTGAGTGCGAGTTTCTGTACGCATACGAGTGCGTGTAACAGTTCGCATTTGAGTTGTCATTTGGCTCTGGTAGATAGTTCGCGTTTCGTAGCGAACTGACTGACCACAGCATCCGCCGCCAGAGACAACGCCGCCAGCGATTGCACCGCCGTCAACAATTGCTCCACCAGCTGCGCCGATGACTTCTCCACCGCCGACGATAGCTCCACCGCTAACAGCGCCGCCGGCCATGCCAGCTCCACCATCAACGACAACTCCGCCGCCGTACGAAACGCCCGAAGACGCTCCGTCGTATACAACTCCGCCCATGGAAAATGGGCTAACTACGGAGCTTCCGTAGCAATCACCACAGGGTGCAGCAACTTGGCCACAACCACAGGGTGTGTCAGCGTTGGCAGCTGTCGACGCAAAAGCGAAGCAACAAGCAACCAACATGCCGAAAAAACGCTTCGACATTAAAGGTCCTCCTCGAACGAGACTCGGAACAGGTTCAATCGATATCAACACGGTGTGACATCACAGATCTAAAAACAAAGGCGTTGGACACCCGCAGGGATGTCCAGTCTTCACCGCTTTCACGGCAAAGAGGGCGATTGACCCGAGATTCTATCTAGCCGGCAAACACTGTCAATCTGCCAGTGCCTACCTGAATTACGGGTATCCTGTAATCAACAACTCTTCCGCAGGCGCAAAAGTCATCTAAAACGGCTATAAATTAACCCGACCATGCCCCATTGCCACTTGTTTGACCCGAATTTCTTCAAAACGGCTGAAATAGTGCGGGCAAGTTCTTGTGTCCTCCCCAAACAGAGAATTCAAGTTTGATTAAAGCCGCGTTTCGGCCAATTTTCGACCTTGAATTTTGCTGATCCCAAAACCGCAGAGCAGGAGAATCCGTTGAAGCGAGCCACCAGACGAATCCATCGCTGGATTGGGGTTTTCGTCGCTATTCCTTCAGTAATCGTGCTTTCGACCGGGCTTTTACTGCAATTCAAAAAGCAAGCCGCATGGATCCAGCCGCCGACCTTGAGAGGATCCAGTTCAACCCCGGAGCTTTCCTGGCATCAATTGCTCGAAATCGCCAAAACTGATCCGAATTCTACGATCGACAATTGGGAAGACATCGATAGACTCGACGTACGCCCTTCCAAAGGGGTCATCAAAGTTCGCAGCAAGGACAGATGGGAAATTCAAATTGATGCGGCCACTGGGCAGGTGCTTTCCTCGGCCTATCGACGCAGTGACCTGATCGAATCGCTTCACGACGGGTCATTCTTCTCGGACTATGTCAAGCTATTCGTGTTTTCTGCCAATGGCGCGGGGCTTGTCGTGCTGCTTGTGTCCGGCCTTTACCTCTGGTACCTGCCCGTCGGGTCAAAGAAGAACAAAGCCAAACGCCTGAAACAAAAGGGCCAACAACAAGGTCCTGAACGACTCGACGGGTAGTACACAAAAAGCAGCAGCGGTAATCCGGAGCATGAAAGGTCCATCCGGGTTAGTGATGGGCGAACATCGCGTAAACCATTGCCACCGGCAATGAATTTATCCCGGATTATTCACGAGGCGTGGGCGTTAGAATCAGTTGAGACAGTGGTCCGCGACTCTGATGCGATGAAACGATCGCTGCGGTTTTCATCTACCGGATGATTTACATTTCTTGTTGAATTTCAGCTTTTCCCTTGCTTCTGTTGGCCAGAGGTAGAATCAACGCCCGTCGTCATGAACAATCCGGGTTTTATCCCGGATTATTCACGAGGCGTGGGCGGCAGAATCAGTTGAGACAGTGGTCCGCGACTCTGATGCGATGAAACGATCGCTGTGGTTTTCATCTACCGGATGGCTCAAATTTCTTGTTGAATTTCAGCTTTCCCCTTGCTTCTGTTGGCCAGAGGTAGAATCAACGCCCGTCGTCATGAACAATCCGGGTTTATAGGGTTTGCCGAAATTTCCTTTGTATCCCATCCGAATTCTGGGGAATCCCACTACGGTTTTCCGGATGCCCATAAAATTCTGGGAAAGAACCGCCAACCCGGACTCGCCAACAAAAAAAGGCAACCCGATGGGCTGCCTTTTGGAGTTCTACGTCAGGCTATCGACTTAACGTCGCCACTCGAACCCGAAGATAAAGCCCGCTGCGAGGTAGCGGTTGTCGTTGGTCGAGTCCGCTCCAAAGCCAGTGATGATCGAGTTCGGGTTCAACCCTGTGGTCAACGTGTTGGCCCGGTTAATTCCGTTCCACAAGTAAATCGTCTGTACACCCGTTTTGAGTGAGATGTCACGAGTCACGTTGAAGGTGATGTCAAACTGTAGATCGATTGCCGGAACGAATGACTGGTCTTCGACAGATGATTCAGACACGCTGGTGACGATGTTGGTGCCGTTGATTTCTTGAAGGATGTCGCTGGCAAAGTACTTTTGCTGGTTGTAAAGTGCCGCCATTGCAACGTCAGTGTTGTAACGCCATCGCCCGGTGCGACGCACGAATCTTCCACCGGCGTGAAGTCCAATGGCACTGTTGGATGCCTTTTGAATGAAGCGGTTGTCAGCAGGAAGAATTCCGACCACGAAGTCCTGACTGGTGTCCTCGATGGTGTCGTCTGTGACGCCAATGTATCGCAAGCCAATGTACGGTTCGAGTGTGCCACCGTTGCTGATCGTCTGGCGGAAAACACGATTGAGTTCGACTGAAGAAAATGCGTTGGTAATGAGCGTTGGGTTGGGGACAAGCTCGTTCTGGCCGTTTGCAAACGCGTTGCCTTCGCTCTGCTGGTAGTTGATCGCCCAGCCCGATTCGTCTTCGGTGAACCATCCGACTTCGTAGCGGCTACCCCAGATAAAGTGGCTGCCGGTATCGATAAAGTTTGTGTTGGTGTCGATTCGAGGCGATTTCGACACACTCAGGTAAGTCCGGTCGTACGACGCGTAGAAGCCACTTCGCGACTCCAACTGGTCCGAGTTGGTGAACTCGACCGGTGCGAACAACTGGGCGTCGTAATCAAACACTCCCGGGGTCACTAACGGGCCTGTTTCATCAGGCCCCTCAAGGTCACGATGTTCGAACCGTGGTCCCGGTAAGTGAATCTGGGCTTCGGTCGTGCTGAAGCTTGTGATCAGCAGAGCGGTGAATACTGAGCCGACTGTAAATAGGTGTTTTAAGGCCATTTGCTTTCTTCCTGCGATAGCAGCGGTCCAACTCCGGATCACTCCCGAGTTTTTCGTTCAGTTGACTTATCGGGTGTTGGGTTGTACGGGTTGAGCAAGAAAACAAGATTTTACCGGAGCTGTCGATTTTTCCTTTAATCGGGGCTTAGAATGGGTGGCTTTGGCGGTCTGGGAAGTGGGGTTGACGAAATTGAGGATTGTTACCCATGAAAAATTCTCGTTCGACAGGACTGCCTTTTTGAGCCGATGCGACTAAAATTCGACGCTGTCAACTGTCGCAAATCTGGAAACACGGGTATTTTAATGCCAAGACTACTACTTGCTTTCACCATTGCTTTTACCGCCTTGTTGCTCCCTACGGTCACTCCTGATCAGGCGGCGGCTCAATATGACATTCAAATCAATTTCGATGCGAGTGTGCCTCCTGCATTGAGGGGCGCATTCCGAAGAGCTGAAAGGTTCTGGGAGTCGCGTTTGATTGGCTACTCCCGATCGCTTCCAGCCGAATTGCTGGCTCAGCTTCCGGTCAATAACCCCGGACTGGTTGTTAATGCGAGCCTGCCGCAGGGTTTGGGGCCGGGTGTTCTTGGTGGCGCCACAATTACGGCCAGCGCCTTTCACTCCGAAAATATTGGAGACCGACGTTTTCCAACTGCTACCCAGCAGTGGACGATTCCGACTGCAGCTTCCCTCGTTTTCAATCCCGCATTTTCAACGCCCGGTACTCAGTTCAATGACACAGTGTTGCACGAACTGGGGCACGCCATCGGGTTTGGCGGGGCATGGCAAGGCAATGGCGTCGTGGACGGAAACCCGGCTCAAATTCGCGAGGGCCTGCTAAGTGCTCGAAATGGCACCCTGCAGTACGTGGGCAAGTACGGCCTGTTAGGTTTTCGCCGACAGTCAGGGCACTTTCGTGCGAACTTCGTTCCGACTGAAAACGCGGGTGGCCCGGGAACAGCTTTGGCACACTGGGAGAATGACAACTGGTTTTTCAATCCTCGTAATGGCAATCGCTCAGAAATCCTGATTGGAAATGCAACCAATCGCCCCGTTTTCGTTTCAGAAGCGACTTGGGGTAGCTTTGCGGATCTCGGTTTGGTGGTTCAAGGATTCAACGAGACCGACATTGTGTTTCCAACAGCCAGTTCAAACCGGCCCTTCTTTCCAAAATCATCTTCGAATCCAAGATTTTTCCGAACCGTTGCTGCAGTTCCCGAGCCATCATCGGCAGCCATGGTTGGACTTGCTGTCATCGGCATGTTCGTGAGAAGACGACGAAGCTAAATCTAGTCCGCATTTATCAGTGCATTGACAGACTTGAACACCTCGCGCCCCATGTCGCGAGGTGTTTTTCTTTTTTGGGAATGATGCAAACCACCGAATGTTTCAGAACCATCGCTTGCGAATCTTCCGCCTGCATGTAGCGATGTCCATACGAAATCAGATCGTCAGGCGACTTGTTTCCGGTTCGAGCCACCTTTGAAAGAGATGAACTCGAATGTTATCGCGGATTATTCACGACGACGGGCGTTGACTCTACGTCTGGCCAACAGGAGCAAGGGAAAAGCTGAACTTTAACAAGAAAATTGAGTCATTCGGAAGATGAAAACCACAGCAATCGTTTGATCGCATCAGAGTCGCGGATCACTGTCTCAACTGATTCTGACGCCCACGCCTCGTGAATAATCCGGGGTTATTGCCGGGCCGCGTCAGCTCCTTCGTCGATGCCAATCGGCAGCCGAAAGCACGCCATCTCCTTGTCGGAGCGAACAAACGCGAGGTCTTTGTAAAACCCAATCGTGTTCCAGCAGGTTCCGCTGACGGTCTCCACACGGCCTCGCTCTTGGTAGCTTGCCGGATCTGCCGCAACAAGAACAAGTTTTCCGTCTTCGGCGTGGACAAGCAAATGGTCGCCGACCATCAATAGTTGCCCGGTCCCAAACCCTCTTTGTCGCCACTTGCGGTTGAGGCCATCGATCTCGATGCACTCCAAAAAGCGATCGGTGATCGCGTAGGCATGTCCATCATGGACCACCGGATTGGAGAACTTTGTTTTCAACACACGCGGGTCCGTTTTGACCGATTCGACAGTCAGCTCTCCGTCCTTGTCCTCCAAACGCAGCAGCTTCGCTCCAATGTTGTAGCCCTTGGACAACAAAACCAGATGGTCGTTGACGACCGTGACTTGCGAACAACTGGCGTTGGAGTCGCTGTTGCCTTCGAACTCAAACGACCAAAGCTCCTGGCCGGTTGCGGCGTCGTGACCGACGGCGTGGTCTTCACCGACAAGCAAAATCTGTTCTCGCCCGGCGACCGTCGCCAGACTGGGCGAACCGTAGGAAACCATCCGCTGCCCGCCGCGCCAGACCTCTTTCCCTGTGCCTTTATCGATCGCGATCAGCGTCGCCGCGTTTGGATCAACCGGTTTGCCAGCCGGGTCGAATATTCCACCAGCAGCGACAACAACCCATGAGCCAACAATCAGCGGTGAATTGGAGCGTCCCCAGGTAAGCGTCGAAGTCTCCTGCTGGAAAACCTGTCCGCGGCTGTTGGTCTTTTGCGTCTGATCAATCCCGACCGCAGCGGGAACATCGAACTCCCAAACTGGATCGCCCGTTTCTCCGTCCAGACATTCGAGAATGCCAGTACCGCCCATCGCGTAAACTCGGCCTTCATGGATTGTCGGTGTCGCACGCGGTCCGACACGCCCAAACGACATGAAATCCTCATGCCTTCGGCTGGCAGCGTGGCTCCAAACGGTGTTCCCGGTTTGGGCTTCGTAGCAAACGACGCATTCAAGTTCATCGCGTTGTTCTTGGGTGATGACGAATCCATTGACGATGGCAAACCCTGACCAAGCATCGCCGACCGCTTGCTTCCACAGCAATTCGGGCTGACCCTCTTTCCAGGGAAGCAATTCCACGCCGGTGACTTTGCCATCACGATCTTTGCCCAGAAATTGCGGAAAATCAAAGGGCGTTGTTTGCGAAAGCCGCGACTGCTTCTGTTCGGCCTGCCGCTGAACGACTTTCTTTGCCGCGCCCCAGTATCTGGCTTTGAACCCAACGACATCCGCGTTGCCCCCGAATGCCGGTTGGTAAAGTGCAAAAAAGCCAACCGGGGCCGCGATGCACAGTATTGCGAATGCGGTCCCAAGTTTCGAAACGCCAAACCGCCGCACCAAATACCAGAGACTCGCACAGACGACGGCCAAGCAGGGAAGGGCGAGGGTCGCGAGGTTCGTCACGCCGGGGTCGAGCTCAATTGCGTCACCAAGGTAGTCATCGAATACGCGAAGTAATACGACAGCCAACAGTCCGATGACCAGGATGATCCACGGAACCACAAGCCGTGACCGTTTCGGTGTTTCGTCGATGGTAGCGGTTGATTGTTCGTCCATTTTCCGTATCTGCACGGGAGAAGCTTCAGTGGAAACGGAATTCTAATTTTTTTTCCTGTTGCCGTGAACCATCCATGGCGATCGGCGTCAATTACTGCACAAGCCAACGGCATTCGTTAAACGTTGGCGGGCCACAGTGGCCAAAACAAAACAGGAGCTTTGACTTCAATGTTCGCTTTCATCACCAGTTCTCAATATGCCATCGCACTGATCGTGGGCCTCCCGATCGAACGCGTGAAAGCCACGTTTGCGGAAGGGATGCGCTTTTGATTGCCGGTGAATGATTTTGAAGTCAAAGCCCGGTAGCAGTGCGAGCCGGGCTTTTTTTGTGGACTTTTCCAACGCCAAACACAATTAAAAATAGCCAAACAGACAAAACGATTCGGTAGCTCAGACGGTAGAGCGTCCCGTTGAAGCCGGGAAGACGAGGGTTCAAGCACCTCCCGGATCACTCACTCGAACCAACATTATGCGGAACAACTGAAACAACATCTCGCGTGGAGGTGCAATTGGGAGCACGTGGGCTTTGGGAGCCTGAGGCTGTGGGTTCGATCCCCACGCACGCGACTTAAAGAACACCCTCTCCCTTGGGAGGGTCGGCGGTTCACCGCCGGGGAGGGGCAGTTGAGCCCGGCCCAAAACTGAAAACTGAAAACTGAAAACTGAATCTGGGCTTGAGGTGTTATTGGCAGCATGTCTGGCTCTTAACCAGATCGGAGAGGGTTCGAATCCCTCCGAGCCCACTACAGACAAGTAGAAAGTTTTCGAACTGACAATTTGAATTGCATCGGTCGTCCAGCGGCCAGGATTCCGGCTTTGTAACCCGGCGACGAGGGTTCGAGTCCCTCCCGATGCTCTGCTTGCCCACGGCAAGCTGCACTTCTGCAAGTGCAAACGGTTCTTTGACAATTGAATACGGATTATTGACGAGGCGTGGGCGTTAGGAATCAGCTCCGACAGTGAGTTGCGGCTCTGATGCGATGAAACGATCGCTGTGGTTTTCATCTACCGGACGATTCGCAGTTCTCGTTGAAATTCAGCTTTTCCCTTGCTCCGGTCGGCCAGACGTAGAATCAACGCCTGTCGTCGTGAATAGTCCGGGTTGAATACGAACAAATTTAGCGCCCATGATGTAGCGGTAGCCTACTGCCTTGCCATGGCGGAAGTGTGGGTTCGACTCCCACTGGGTGCTCTGTTGAAAACTGGATTTTTCACAGGACGTGTGAAGAATTCCGTGTCAGTTTCTTTTTGTGCTCTTGGCCGATCGGTAAGGTGCCAGGCTTCCAACCTGGACAGGCGAGTTCGATTCTCGCAGGGCACTCTGATTACGACCCATTGGTCCAGCCAGCAATTGATATTGCCCTGTCACGGCAAAGACACCGGTTCAAATCCGGTATGGGTCGCTTTGACTGACTGACTGAAATCAGACGCAGTTTGGTTTGCGAATTCCGGCAGTTGCTGGAATGTTTGTTCCGATGGGTCACTCAGGGATCCAGTGGCATGGCGATTTGCCTTTGAAGCAAGTCTCGAGAGTTCGACTCTCTCTCCCTGAATCACAATTTGCCTCGCGGGTGTGCTGGATGCATGGCTGTCTTCGAAACAGTTGGACAAGGTTCGATTCCTTGGTGAGGTACTCGCATGAAAGTTGAAGGAGTTGGCATCGACAATGGATGCAATGGCATTGCCGTGTGTTCAATCGTCCCGTGGCCTAGCGGCGAAGGCGGCTGCCTTACAAGCAGATGATCGGTGGTTCGAGTCCACCCGGGATGACTTTTTGGCTCGTTGGGCGTCTGGTGACGCTGTCAGTTTTTCAAGCTGAAGAGGTTGGGTTCGAATCCCACACGAGCTACTGATGAAGGTTTGAAGCCACAGGGCTTCACGCTGAAAAAGATAAGGTTGGATGGTGCAACGGGTTGACACGCGGCTCTTAGAAAGCCGTGCCGCAATGGCGATGAGGGTTCGAATCCCTCTCCAACCACTAAACAGATTGGGTCGTGTCCCTCATGCCTGGCTGTAAACCAGGTGCCTTTGATGATTGAGGTGGCGGCGAGAGGTTCGATTCCTTCGCGACCCACTAGCAAAGAAGTTTTGTGCAGACGGATTGGCTATCCAGCTGGGCCTCATAAGCCCGGAAATGTCGGTTCGATTCCGACGTCTGCAACTTGTGGAAAGCTTGAACCCGAATCGACATCTAAACCCGGTTCGATTCCGACGTCTGCAATTCGTGAAAAGCTTGAATCCGAATCGACATCTAAACCCGGTTCGATTCCGACGTCTGCAACTTGTGGAAAGCTTGAACCCGAATCGACATCTAAACCCGGTTCGATTCCGACGTCTGCAACTTGTGGAAAGCTTGAACCCGAATCGACATCTAAACCCGGTTTGATTCCGACGTCTGCAATTCGTGAAAAGCTTGAATCCGAATCGACATCTAAACCCGGTTTGATTCCGACGTCTGCAACTTGTGGAAAGTCTGAACCCGGATCCCGGCCATCCACTGACGAACGACCGCATCAATGATATGCTGGACCGAATCCAATTCCTTCTGAGCGAATTCATTGAACAAGTCTCGCCCCGGTTCCGAATTTGAAACGACCCACTGGAGCATCGTGTCTTCGTCCCGAAACGAAGACACCGATATTCGCAACCATTCCCTGGGCGAACTGTACCAGTCCTACTGGTATCCGCTGTTCGTTTACCTGCGCCGCAAAGGCCACTCTGCTTCTGATGCCTCGGACTACGTTCAAGGTTTTTTCGTCGAACTGATCGACAAGGACTTTCTGGCCGCAGTCGCTCCCGAGAAAGGCCGCTTTCGCTGGTTCCTGATGTCCGCAGTCCAGCGCTACGTCAACAAGCAAACCGCCAGGCAGTTCGCGCAGAAACGTGGCGGCGGCAAGCAAACTTTCTCACTGGACATTGATCTGGCCGAACAGCGATACCAGCGCGAACCGGTCGACGGATGGACGGCCGAGAAACTGTTTGACCGGCGTTGGGCACTGGAAGTCCTCGCCAAAGCTCTGGCCGTTCTTCGCCAGCGGCATGTCGATGCCGGCAAAGCGGACCTCTACGATGCATTGCAGCCCACGCTAACGGGCGAACCCCTAACCAGTCAACAGTGCGAAACAATCGGCGCCGGATTAAACATGACCCCGGTCGCAGTCAAAGTCGCCGCTCACCGGCTCAAGGAAAAGTATCGCAGGGCACTGGTCGATATCGTTTCTGAGACGATGGCGGATCCCGGTCAAGCCGCTGATGTCGACAATGAGTTGGAGGCGTTGCTGCAGGCGCTCGCCGGCTAGCCGGCAGATCGGACCTTAAAAAAGAATTTCCAGATTCTTTGTAACCGGCGTCCCGGTTTGCGTATTTCACGGGTAGAAAGCAACTCAAGCCCAAGCAAAAATGGACTCCGATGCCTGACGTCTGCCAAAAATGTGGTTACACCGACAACGAAAAACTGCCCGGTGGCTTGTGCCCCAATTGCCTGATGATGGCGGCGAAAGCTGCCAACAATGCTGCTCGCGGTGGAAATTTGGGTCCGTTACAGGCTCCTTCTTTTTCCCGTCTGGCCAACGCCTTTCCTGAACTTGAAATCATCGAACTGGTAGGCCAGGGCGGAATGGGAGCCGTCTACAAGGCTCGCCAAAAAGACCTCGACCGGATCGTCGCCTTAAAGATATTCCTCTACCGCTCCGACGATCCCGAGTTCGCGGAACGCTTTCGCCGCGAAGCCCGCGCCCTTGGGCAGTTGAACCACGCGAACATTGTCACCGTTCACCAGTTTGGTCAGCGGGACGACATGCATTTTCTGTTGATGGAGTTTGTCGACGGACTGAACCTGCGTCAGATCACCTCCGATCAGCGGCTTGATCCCGCCTTGGCGATGCAGTTGGTCCCGCAGCTTTGCGACGCCCTGCAGTATGCTCACGAAGAAGGCGTCGTTCACCGCGACATCAAGCCAGAAAACATTCTGTTGGATGCTCGTGGCAACATTCGCATCGCGGACTTTGGACTGGCAAAGCTAACTAATCCCGGCATGGGCGATGGATTGACGCACACCCGGCAGGTGATGGGAACGTGGAACTACATGGCTCCCGAGCAAAAAGAGCGTCCCACCGAAGTCGACCACCGGGCGGACATCTACTCCTTGGGCGTGGTGATCTACGAGATGCTCACCGGCGAACTTCCGTTGGGACGCTTCCCGATTCCCTCAGAAAAAGCCCAGGTCGATGCCCGCATTGATGAGATCCTTTTGCGGGCGTTGGAAAAAGATCCTGCCAAACGATTTCAGCAGGCCAGCGATTTCAAGACGGGATTTGCATCGGTCGCCGCCAGCCCTGGTGTCGCTGCGATGCCTCACCGCACACCGGTTGCACCGGTCAAGCAAGCCGCGATGCACGCGGGTGCCTACGCCGAAACCAACCCGAACTACTACCAGGCCGAAACCGGGATGCGTTTGCACGTAGCGTTCATGAGTGGATGTGACAAGAAAGGCCAGTGGACTCCGGGCAGCCCCAGCCTTGCCTTGACTTGCATGGGCGGGACTTGCCTTGATCTGTCGGAAGTCAAAGCCAAACAGGTCAGCATCGTTTCCTTTGTCCTGATGGGTGGCTGCGAAATCGTGGTGCCGCACGGCGCGATCGTGGACGTCGATGGCCTGTTCATCATGGGTGCAACGGACAATAAAGTGAATTCAACGGTGCAGGTTGACGCGCCGATGCGAGTCCGGATTCGTTCGTTCGGCATGATGGGCGGTTGCGAAATCCGCACCACGCGTGCCCCTGCTCCCAGCGCCCAACCTCCCCTCAAAAGCAAAACCAAACAGGCTGCCTTTTGGCGGCGCGGTTTGGTGCTGGCCTATCAGGCGTTTTGCATGCTGGTCACGATTGCCATTCCAATTTTGTTTTTGCTCTCGAGTATGGATTTTGTCCATGAAACAGATGAAATAAGGATGGTTGGCGTCCTGACAGCGATTGCCGCCGGCCTGTTCTGGAGTCAGCTTGGGAACGTACGAATTCTGCTGGGCGTGCGTCCGCCGGAAGCAACCGCCGAAGAACTGGCAGACTTTCACAACGCGACCATTATTGGGACGATCGCGAGGATGTTTGCAGTCGTTTGTATCTTTGGCTGCCCGATCCTGTTGGTAATCAATCAATTCGAGAACGACCGAGACAGTGACGAAGTGAGGGTCATTGCCATTATTTGTGCCGTCGTTGGCGGTGCCTTGTATCTGGCAGCCAACTACGTCGAAGAGCTGATTCGCGGTGAACGTCAGATCTAGTGAACGTCAGATCCGGGCATCCCAAGGGTGTACCGATGGGGCGGAGTGATTCGATGCAAACCGATGAAAAAAGGAAGGGCGAAGCTCCCGTCGAACCACCACGGTTCAACAGAAACTTCGCCCTTCCAGGGGTGTCAAATTTTTCACTCCGACTCTAGCTGATTATTCACGATCCTGCTTTTGAGGAACGCCCGTCGTCGCGAATCATTCCGGTTTAGCTCTTGAGGTACTTTTTCGCCTGTTTGCCGGGAACAGGAATCGCGTAGCTGCCATCGTCCAGAGGCTGAACAGGTGCCGGATCATCGAACTTTGTGATCTCGTCGACGTTGGCAAGCGATGGTGCTTCCGCCAGAACAGTGTCCCAGTTCAACTCTTTGCCGCTGTAAGTCGCAAGGCGACCAAGAATCGCGGTGAAAGTACTTTTGGCACCGTACTCGGCTTCGTTGACATAGTTTCCAGCCGCGATGTCACGGAACAGATCGTCGTGCTCCCACTGGTGGCCTTTGTGGCCTTTCTCTTCGGTCTGGAAGATCACTTCGTTGTCGCCGTTGTAGATCTTTCCTTCAGAAAGGTGAGCCCAACCGTTGGCTCCGTGAACGAACTCGGTGACCGCACTCCAGCACTTGGGCATGTGGCGACAGAAGCTGAACATCTTGTGGCCATTGGGGTAGGTGTACTCGACAGCGTGGTGATCAAAAATCTCGCCATTCTTTTTGCCGGTGCGAACAAGCCGTCCGCCCATGCCCTGAGCTTTCTCGGGGAAGTCACCCATCAGCCAGTTGATCACGTCCAGGTTGTGAATGTGCTGTTCCACAATGTGGTCGCCACAGATCCAGTTAAAGTAGTACCAGTTTCTCAACTGATACATCAATTCAGTGTCATTGGCGTCACGTGGACGGTTCCAGACGCCATTGTTGTTCCAGTAAACGCGGCTACAGATCAGGTCGCCAATGATTCCGGCCTGAAGCTGATCGATCACCTGCTGGTAGACAGGCTCGTGGCGTCGCTGAAGCCCGACCTGAACCCAAAGCTTTTTCTCTTTCGCTTTTTCCCCGGCGGCCAGAACACGACGAATGCCCGGAGCATCCACCCCGACAGGCTTTTCCATGAAAACGTGCTTGCCCGCATCGATGGCTTTTTCGAAGTGCAGTGGGCGGAAGCCCGGGGGCGTCGCGAGGATGACCAGTTCGACATCGGAGTCGAGAACTTTCTTCCAGCCGTCGAGCCCGATGTGCATCGAGTCACCATTGACTTTAACTTTTTCGCCGTGCTCTTCGGTGCACTGTTCAATCGCTTGTGTGGCACGACTCTCGAAAACGTCGGCAACACTGTGAAGCTCAACGTTGACTCCGCTGGCGTTGTTCATCGCCTGATCCGACGCACCGGTTCCGCGACCACCGCAACCGATCAAACCAACTTTGACGGTGTTGCTACCGCGCACGTTGGCACTGCGAGCCAACGAAAGTGAAGGAGCACCGGCCACGACCGATGCCGCTGCCGTCGCGGCAGCACCCTGCTTGAGAAAGGATCGACGATTTGAGTTCATATTCTGTTCTTCACTGGGTTTACTGTTTTCCGTTGCCACGGTCAATTCTCCGCTGGGTGATTGATTGATTGATTGAATGAATGGTCAGTCCCAAAAGTATATTCCACAACCTTGAATTTCACGCCGACCAGGAAGCCTAAAGTTTTGTAAATATTTCACTTTTTCGCATAGGCAGGTCCTGTTAACACAGTTTCGTCTCCGTATTCAACTGGTACAGAACACAGCCATGCTAAACCAAACAATCGTATTTCGCCCGCAATGGACCGCTTTTCTGGTGCTTTGTGGCGCACTGACGTTCTGCCAGCTTTGTGATGGGCAGGAATTTCAATCCCAAAACCTGTCCCGGGAATCTACCGGCCTTAACCGGACCACTCCTCAAGCCTTCGAATCGTTCTCACCTGAAAGATTCACCCAGGCCAGATTCGATCAGTACGAACAACAACTAAACGCGATTCTGAAAACACGCCGTGACGAAGAAAGAGAATACCTGTCGCAAATCGTGGCATTGGTTCGTGCCGGCAAATTGCCGTCGAGCATGGTGCAAACCAGTTTTCAGTGGGTTTACAAGAAACGACCAGGAACTAAATTTCCATTCATCTATTTCGAACGCGTCCTTCGTATCCAGGCTGACTTCGCCGACATTGGCGCTATCGTACCTGCTTTCGATTTCGGGATCTATCGCCAGTTCGACAACGGCACCCGCCCCTTTATTCGTGGTGGCTCAAGAACGACCCAGGGGCCAAGCGTCAGTTCAGACCGCACGACTTTCGTTCGGTAGCGCAACACCCGGTTTGGCATCGCCGCGTTTCAAAAACGACTCTGGCAAGTACGAGAAACGACTCTGGCAACGACGCAACTACAGCAAAATCCGCTTGTTGAAGATGTACCACTCAAGGACCAAGATCACCAGGGCCAGCAGTAGAAACCACATCCAGTATTGCTGCCGCGTTGGCTCGCTCGCGATTTCGCCGGCAAGTTCTTTGTAGCCCAGCGTCATCTTGTCCCGCACAACGACGTTGCTTTCGTTGCGGTCAAACAGGTTCACTGGCAGAACGATGTCAACAGAATCCTGAACCGGAGCCTGTATCGCGTACAGCCCACTTCGGGATGTATCATTGAGCACAAACGTTTTGTCTGGCCGCGGAAGCAATTTTGTTTTGCGTCCTTCGGGTCCGATGACGTTGACCGTGTCAAAAGGCAACGACGTTCGAAATTTCAGCAACTCTCCGGGCTGGCCGCCAACGGAGGCCTGATAATTTTTCCCGTTGCCCAGGATCATCATGGTGTTCTGGATGAAAATCGGAAAGCTGAGTTTGGTCATCCAGTCCGTGTTGATCGCAACTTCGTCGTCTTCCGTGATCGTCTGCATCGCAAAGCCAATTACCAGATCCTGAAACCCGCCGCGGGTGCCCAATCGCATGATCGAACCGTCTGAGGCATCCACAAGCGAAACGCTGCCTTTGGGGCCTTCGATAACACTGCTTTTGAGAACGTTGACGTTCGTCATCTGGCTTGCCAGCATTAACGGATGTGACGCGTTGGTATCGATGATCGATGTCGGTTCGGTCACCTTGGCGACTTTCCAGTCTTCGCCCGGCGGCGCGCTTCCCCAAAACACTGTGTTGCACAGCGGCATCTTGTCCGGAGCACATCCGTCAAATATCACCAGGTCGTAGAACCCAAGCGTCGTTTGTTCTTCGTACTTTTCGGAGCCCACGAATCCCACGTCTTCGCGAAATACGTTGGCGACTTCGGTGATTCGCGACGTTTCGGTAACAAGGTCCAAATACTCGTTGCCCGCAGAGATGATCAACACGTTGGATTCGCGCGGCGGGTTGATGACTGACCAGGCTTCGTTGTCCTGCATGTAAACGTCGTCATCTTCAATCACCAGGTGGATTCGCCGGGGTTGATCCAGGCCCGAAAGCAGCGAATTCAAATCAAACACCAGCCCAACGGCACCATTGCGGGGAACGTCAACAGATTGAGCATCAAAGATGTCACCTTCGACGTTCAGTGTTACTTTCACAGAGTGGTCTTGGTCGTCGGAATTGAACAACCTCGCATAGCACTGCAGTTGGCTGTCATTTTCAATCGGATCGCTTACCGAAAGAGCAATGATGCCGACGTTGTTGGGCGGTTCGAAGGAACCAATTGGACGATACTCCGGCGTCAGGTTTCCCAAAAAGAATTCTGGGACTTCCTTGACCGCACCGTCGCTGAAAATGAACATCGTCGCGGGTTTGCTTTCGGCCACCTGAACATCACGCCCTGAGGCCCGATCGCTGGTTCGTCCCGGATTGGCCAACCCGGATGCCGCATTGAGGGCCTCGATGATATCGCTGCTGCGCTGCGTCTGGCGGATCGAGCGAATTTTATTTTTCAGTAACGAACCGTTGGTGGTGTACGACTGAATAGTTCGCGACACATCCGAAAACGCAATCACCATCGCTGAATCGCCTTTTTTCATCCGGTCGATCGTTTTGATGGCTTCGTCTTTTGCAAAATCTAGGCGGGATTGTCCGCTGGTCGTATCGGTTGCCGACATGCTGGCCGACTGGTCCACCAGAAATACGAATCGGGTTCCCTGCAATTGCGTTCCCTGGCACCCTGGTCGCAGGCAACTGATCAGCAGCAGCAAAGCCAGTAAAAGCTGCAGGAACATCAACAGGTTTCTCCGCAGTCGTTGCCACAGGCTGTTGACGTGCAGGTCTTCCAGGGCCTTGGTCCACAAAAAAGTGCTGGGGACTTCGACCGGTGTCCGCCGCAATTTGAGAAAGTACAACAGAAAAATCGCAACTGGAACCAACCCCAGCAGCAACCACTGTGGTCCGGCAAGTGCACTGTCAAACCAGTTCATCGCACAAGTCCCTGGTGTCGAAGGTATCTCGAGACCAGCCGATCGACGCTTCGTTCGGTGCTGGTCATGGTGTACACGATCCCGCGTCGCTGGCAAAAGTCGCGTGTTTGTTCAATGTATGCCGCTAGGGTCGCCCGGTAGCGATCGATCAGTCTTTGGCTAACGGAAATTTCAGCCGTGTCATGATCTTCGCAGTCAACCAGCTTGAGGTCGCCAAGGATCTCGGGGTCGATCTCTTCCTGAGAAAGCACATGGATCACATACACGTCCATGTTCTGTGCAACGAGGAATTTCAGTGCCGCGTCGTATCCGGTTTTGTCCATCAGGTCGCTAATGAGAACCAGAATGCCTTTGCCGCGATTTCGCAAACAAAAGGCCTTCACTGCGTCGGCCAATGGAACATTCGCCGACGTGTCAATCGATTGCACGTAGTCCACCATTCGCCCCAGAGAACGCTTTCCCCGAAACACCGGCGCCCCGCTGGCCGCGGCACCGTCAAGCGCCTCGATTTTCACTCGGTCGCTTCGGCAAAGCCCGATGTAGCCCAGCGAAGCCGCCAGTTGTTTCGCGTAGTGAAGTTTGGTCGGCGTTCCAAACCGCATCGATTCGCTGACGTCGATCAGGGAATAAAAGTGCAGGTCCTCTTCTTCGAGGAAAAGCTTCAGTAGCAGTTTGTCCAGGCGAGCATAAAGATTCCAATCGATGAAACGCAAATCATCGCCGGGTACGTAATTGCGAAAGTCCGCGAACTCGACCGATTGGCCTTTGCGTTTGCTTCGTCGCTCGCCCTTCATCCGACCGCGAAAGATCTTGCGACTGACCAGTTCCATGCGTTCCAACTGCGCAAGTAATGCAGGAGAAAGCAATGGTTCGTCAGCGAGAGTTGCAGTTTCAATCATGGAAGTTTCGAGTGCGGGATGCGGAGTGCGAAATTCGAAGTTTGGAGTGCCGGATTTAGCCGGACGGTCCCCTAATCCTTTTCCGGAACAGCGTCCAAAATCTCAAGCAACACCTGGTCCGAGGTTACCCCTTCGGCCTGGGCCTCAAAGTTCGGAAGCACACGATGCCGCAGCGCTGGAAGATAAACCCGGCGGACGTCTTCGAAACTCACATTGAATCGTCCTTCGAGCAACGCCCGCACTTTCGCCGCGAGCACAATCGTCTGGGCACCCCGTGGACTTGAGCCCCAGCGGATGTACTGATTGGTGACATCGACCGCATGCGGGCCTTCTGCGTGAGTTGCAAGAACAACGCGAACGATATAGTCCCGGATGTGGTCGGCAAGGATGACTTTGCGGATCAACTGTTGCAGTTCCAGAATTTCTTCACCGCCCATAATTTTGTCAGGGTCGTGGAATTCGCCTTTCGTTGTGCGTTCAATAATCGTGGAAAGTTCTTCGCGATTCGAATACCCCACATTGAGCTTGAACAGAAAACGGTCAAGCTGGGCTTCGGGCAGCGGATAGGTTCCTTCCTGCTCGATCGGGTTTTGCGTGGCCAACACAAAGAACGGCTTCTTCAACGTGTAGCGGGTTCCCGATGCCGTCACGGTGCCTTCCTGCATGGTTTCGAGCATCGCCGACTGGGTCTTTGGCGTCGCCCGGTTGATTTCGTCAGCAAGGCAAATTTGCGTGAAGATCGGCCCTTTTTGAAACTGGAACTCGCGACCGCCGTCAGGGTTTTCCACCACCATGTTGGTGCCGAGAATATCCGCCGGCATCAGGTCGGGCGTGAACTGGATTCGGTTGAAGTCCAAATCGAGGACTTTGGAGAGCGTCGATACCAGCAAAGTTTTTCCCAAACCGGGAGCCCCTTCGAGCAGGCAATGGCCGCCAATCATCATGCAAGTCAAAACGCCGTGCACGATCTCGTCGTGGCCAACGATGACTTTGCCGACTTCGTCCTTAACCGCCATGTAGCGATCGCGGAACTTGTTGGCTTGCTGTTCAAAGTGAAGTTCGTCGTTCATAGTTGTGTTTCGGATCGTTAAAGTTATTCCGGTTTGTGTTGGTAACAACTGGCTTGCTGTGAAGCATGCACCATCGCTGTGAAGCGTCGCGGTGGACGCCGCTATTGGTCGCTCTTGCCGCGGTTCTGTTTCTCCTGCGCCCTCTTTTTCGCAGCGAGCAACCGCGAAGTGTATTTTTCCTGCGGGTTGTCCTGTTCCTTGCGTTCAAGTTTTGGCGGGGCCGCTGGCGTTTTCGCAATCTCACTGGCAAGGACTTCGTCGAGTTTCTCTTTGCCGCTAATCTGCATTTCAGGGTCGGGTTCGAATCGCGTCGACGCCCGTTTGCTTTCAATCTCTTTTTCGATTTCGGCTTTGCGACTTTTCAGCCTCGAAATCGCGGGAGCCTCTTTTTGTTCGCCCTTGCCAATCCCGACCGCGTTTCGAACTCGCTCAAACACCGGCCCCAACCACTCAAAGGTAACCGCCACGCGGCGGACAAAAACGTCCGCCACAAAAGTCAAACCCGTCAGCAGCACCAGCAGCGGCCAGATATCCTCGATGCCAGAAGCCGCCGTCAGCGTCGGTCGAAAATTGTTGTGCTTGAGCAAGTCTTCAAATCCGGACTTGGAGACCTCGCCCGGAATCACAGTACCTTCTTCGCCACCGCGTGGTTTGAACTGAGCCAACGACTGGATCAATGCAAGGTTCGTTTCGCGATCGGAGTACTCGGCCGATGTCGAAATGTTGACACCGGTGGTCAGACGCTCGTAGCCTTCACCGGGAAAGATCGATGCCAAAAAGTTCCCCGATCCACGGACCCGCGTTTCGGCAACATAGCGACCCGGCCCCAGAGGCTCGAATTGCAGCGGCAGGTTCGTCCCGTCCGGCCCGATCGCAGTGCCGCCGATGTCCAGGAAATTCAGAAATTCGTCTTTTTCATCCAGAGCCGTGACCACAACCCGTGCCACGCCGTCGCGATGTTCGGTCGCGACAGAGAAATTCGCCTGCTGGGTAATCGGACGCATCGAATGGCGGACAGCCTGCACGAACAGCTTGTCGTAGGGACCACCTTCGAGCCAACCGCTGGTCCACCGATGACCCCCATCAGAAGTAAACACCGTCGTGCGTCCGTTACCGTATCGCCACGACGCCAACAAAGTCGAATTTTCTCCACCGTCGTCGGGATCGCTGGCAACGGCCAACTGTTCGACCAAGCTGTTCTTTTTGATCGTCGTCATGACGTAACCCATGAACGGCGGTGCCGAATCGAGATCGACGCCGGAGAGAATTTCGTGCCCCCTGCCCTGGGACGTCGTGATCGCCGCCATCCCATCACGGCTTTCCCGAATCACCGGTTTGGACACGCGGCGGGCTTCGCGTTGATAAATCTGCGGCAGCGCCCGGGGGTCCTTGATCACGTAGTAGCTGCCACCGGTCTGGTTGGCGATATTCTTTAGCGGCGTGCTGCCGGCCACGCCGTGTGTTCCCACGGCACAGGTAGAGATTTTGATCCTCTGATCTTTGAATCCCTGTAGAAGCCTTGCCGTTGGCGGGGTCGGATCGCCATCGCTGATAATGATCACGTGCTTCATCGACGCGTTGACCTTGCGCAGCGAGTTGAGCATCAGCCGCATGGGCGCGTTGAAGTCCGGCATGTCGCCGGTGTTCATCCGCGACATCATCCCCTGCATCTTTCTGCGATTCCCAAAGACACGGTCAACGCCGTCCTTGTCGCCATCGAAATCCCACATCCACCGGGGTTTGCCGCCAAAGTCGCTCCAGTCAATCACACCGCAGTAGTCCATCGGGCCGAGCACTTTGAGGGCTTCCTTGCCGATCATGACCTGCCAATGATTCGCATTGGCCATCTCGCAGCCATGCATCATCATCGCCAATGCGCCCACCGCCGAGACTTTGTCGTTTTTGATTTGAAAGTCCACTGGCATCGCTTTTTCCAGCAGGGAATTGGACCAACCGCCGGCACCAAGCGCCCGATCGCCGCCGATCATCAACAGCCCACAACCGAACTGCTCGCAGTTGTCGACCAGCATCTGAATCTGGGCAGTGGAAAACGCCTGAACCGAAGCAGGCTGGTCGGGGTCGGGATCTTCGGTGCCAGAAGCCTTGGGGACGTTCGCCAAAATGATCGAATCGTATTGCAGAAGCTCCGCTGCGGTCGAAAACAGATTCCGCGTCGAAATCACATCGACTTCGATGGCGTTGGTCTGCAACGTCTGGATCAGGCTCTGAAACTCGCCCTCGTTGTAGCCATCCTCAACCAGCAAAACGCGGCCCTTGCCTCGCACATGCGAGAACGCAGTCGCCGAATTGTTCTGCGCGATCAGATCCGGTTCGCCCTCTTCAGGAACAAAGGTGGCTTCGAAAGTGAAAACGTCGGCTTGTTCGATTTTGTGTTGGAAACCGATAATGTTCTTGCCAGGCTTGAGCGAGACGTCCTTTTCGAGCGTCGGCAAGTTGGAATTGTTCGAAGTCGGCGTCAGGACCAGTTTGCCTTTGACCGGGCTGGCTTCTTCGCCGCCGGACGCCACGTTGTTGACGACGATTCGGGCTTCGAACTCCTGCCCCTTGCGAAGCTCCGAAGGCATCACGATCTTTTCGACTTCGACATCCGCCCCACCGATCTTTTCGATGGGCAGCACATCGATCCCGATCCCGTCATCGGCCATCGCTTGAGCGATCGCCAACGCGTCACCCACGTTCTCGTTGCCGTCGGTGATGATCACCACACGGCGCGCGGTGGCTTCGGGGAAGGTGGCCGATGCAAGTTTCAAAGCGCTTTCAATCGAAGTCCCTGACACGTCTAGGTCGAAAGACGATTCGATGAAACCCGCGGTAGGCAGATCGCCATCAAAGGGCGCTGATTCGATTTTCGCACTGCGGCCAAAGATAATCACGCCAGCCATGTCGTTGGCTTCGTTGCGTCGATGCTCACGGACTTCGCGGGCGGCATACTCCAGCATCAACTGCCGCTTCTCCTTGGAGATGCTTTCGCTCTGGTCCAACAGATAAAGAACCGTCAGCCGATCGGTCTTTTGCTGCCACTGCATTTGTGAGAGTGCCAACACCAGCAGGCTGAACACAGTGGAACGCAGCAGGATCGCAATCCAACGCCGAAACGGACCTAGCCCCGCCAAGCTTTTGAAGCTGATCAGCCAGATGACCGGCAGCAGTAGGAACAGCGCAAGAAACATCGGGCGATCAAAGTGAATCTCAAAGCCCATGCCTGCCATCCAGTCCGTTCCCAGTCAACTTTCGTCCGCAGGGAATTTCGATCGAAACCCCGCAAGACATTTTGCATTTCATGAGTATAGCAAAAACGGGCGCGGCTTGCCCGCTTTGGGGACCAATTTGCTGGCCGTCGAAGTGCCAACCGAGTTTCAATTTTGTTTCCGAGTTTTCGTCATTTTCGGAATATTTTTCCGGGACCGGACTCAAACTGAACAATGATCCTCTGTGAAGCCTGAGCGGTTGTGTGGGTATGCCATTCAAGCGGTCTGCCAGCGAACACGACACAGGTCACAAAACCCCCAGAAGCCGCTGGTTTTCAGTGGTTTTTGTACCATTTCCTGCCACACTGTATTCGTCCCGATAGTCGAGATTTATATTTGGACGACGGATTATCAACCTTGATCGGGAGTGAACGCCGCTGTTCACCTTTCCCATTTTCAGAAAGAGAAGGAGTTACACCATGCGAGTATATCGCTGCCTTCAATTGCTGATGCTGACCCTGATGATGGGGTCAATTTCTGCATCACTCGCTTTTGCCGATGAGTCAAAAGCGGAAGCAAAGAAGAAGAAGCCCGAATTTCCATCATTGAGCAAAGTCACTGATGGGTTTACGAAAGTTGAACCCCAGGGCAAACAGAAAGACGAAGAACCCAAGGGGTTTTACGATCTCTGGACCAACAAGAAAACCGGCCAGATTCTGGCCAAACTACCCAAGGACTACGCAACGGCTCGGCATTATATTGCACCGACCGTTTCTGGCGGTGAGATTTTCGCTGGTCTGCAATCGCGCGAGCGATACGTTTACTGGCGCAAGTTCGGCAAACGTCTTGCTTTGATGGAAGAGAATCTGGACATCAAAGGCTCTGACGCCGAATCGTCTTCCTCGGTGAAGCGATTGTTCACCGACAGCGTCCTTTTCGATGTTCCAATCCTCGCCATGGAAGGTGGTTGCCCGGTTATCAATCTGAACCAAGCGTTTCTTTCCAACGCTGGCGATTTTTTCAGCTCTTTCGTGGCACCGCGCACCAGCTTGGTGTCGATCGACAAAGCCAAATCGTTCCCGAAGAATATCGAGATCGCCTACGAAGTCCCGATGTTCAACGGAGCACTCAAAACGCTACACTTTTCTGTCAGCAAGGTCGAAGGTTCAAAAGGTTTCAAGCCACGTAAAGCCGACCAACGCGTCGGTTACTTTCTTACCCAGTACAGCGACTACGGGAAGTACAAGGAAGAAGAAACCGAAATCCGCTACATCAACCGTTGGCACTTGCAAAAGCGTAGCCCCGAGCTTCGCCTGAGCCCGCCGTCTGCTCCAATCATTTTCTACATCGAACACACGACGCCGGTTCGCTACCGTCGCTTCGTTCGCGATGGCATCCTGTTTTGGAACAAGGCTTTCGAGAAAGTCGGAATCGTCAACGCGATCGAAGTCCGTCAGCAGGACCGCGAAAGCGGCGAGCACATGGACAAAGACCCCGAAGACGTTCGCTACAACTTCGTACGCTGGCTTAACAACAATGTGTCAACCGCGATCGGACCCAGCCGCGTCAATCCAAAAACCGGCGAGATCCTTGATGCAGACATCATTTTGACCGACGGCTGGATTCGGACTTTTGAGTACCAATTTAACAACATCATGCCAAAACTGGCGATGCAAGGTGCTTCTGAAGAAGACCTCGCATGGTACGCAACGCATCCCGAATGGGATCCGCGGGTTCGCCTCGCAGATCCTGCCAAACGTGAGTTCGTTCGCCAGCAGATTGCCCATGAGTTCCAGCAAAAACTGCAACTCCAAGCCAAACAGGCTTACCAAGCAAAAATGCAGGGTGAGTCGTTTGAGAAAACGGACGTGCCAGTCAGTATCAACAACAGCGGTTGCTTCGCTGCCGACGGACGTTCGATGGATGTTGCTTTCATGCGAATGGCAATGACAATGCGAATGATCCAGCAGGAAGAAGAGCAAGAGAAAAAGAAGCGTCGCAAGAAACGTCGCAAGAAGAATAAATCCGAGGACGGAGACGACGATGAGGACTCCGATGAAGATGGAGACGACGATGACGAGGACTCCGATGACGAGGACTCCGATGACGATGACGAGGACGACTTGCTGAAAGAGCAAATCCTCGACGGCATGCCGGAGTCGTTCATTGGTTCCCTGCTGGCGGACCTGGTCGGCCACGAAGTCGGCCACACGCTGGGCCTTCGACACAACTTCAAGGCGTCTTCGATCTACGACATTTCCGAAATGAACTCCGAGGATCTCAAAGGCAAAAAGCCGTTCACCGGAAGCGTCATGGATTACAACCCGACGAACTTCTTTGTCAAAGAAGGCGAAATGCAGGGTGACTATGCAATGATCGGCGTCGGTCCCTACGACATGTGGGCGATCGAGTACGGCTACTGCCTGGACGAGAAAAAGCTGCCCAAGATCCTTTCGAGGGTCGCCGAACCGATGCTTGTGTACGGAACCGACGAAGACACGTCCGGTCCTGACCCGCTCGCACGACGCTATGACTTTGGCAAAAACCCATTGGACTTTGCCAAAGAACAGGTCTCGCTGGCGAAAAAACATCGCGGCAACATCATCGAAAAGTTCGTCAAAAAAGGCGAACCATGGTCCCAGGCTCGCAAGGGCTATCAGACCACGTTGACGATGCAGTCGCGATCAGCTTTCATGATGGCCAACTGGATCGGTGGTGCGTTTGTCAATCGTGACAAGAAGGGTGACCCGAACGGGCGGCCCCCACTGGTTCCTGTCGATGCAGAAGCCCAGCGTGAGGCACTTGATTTCGTGGTCGACACCATGTTCGAGGATGAGGCATTCGGTTTGACACCAGAGTTGCTGCGTTACATGGCGAAAGATCATTTCTCGGCTGGCGATTCTCCTGCCTGGCCTATTCATGATCGCGTCATGGACCTGCAAGCTTCGGCTCTGTCGTCAGTTCTCAGCCCTCGCAAGCTTCGTGGCGTGTACGACAACGAGTACCGCGTCGATGCCAAAGATGACGCTTTGACTCTGACCGAGTTGATGGGCAAGATCGACAAAGCGATGTGGAAAGAACTTGATGATCTTCCCAAAGGCAAGTTCACCGACCGCAAGCCAGCGATCAGCAGCCTGCGTCGAAACCTGCAGACGGAGTACATCAACCGCCTGTTTGATCTGGCCAGAGAGCACGATTCGTCCTACGCGGCGATGAAGCCAATTTCCAATCTTGCTGCCCTGAAGCTTAATGAGCTTCACGAAAAGCTGGAAAAGGCCGATGCCGGAAAACTCGACGGTTACACCAAAGCCCACCTTGTGGACTCAAAGAACCGTGTCAAGAAGTTTATCGATTCGACCTACGTGATTAACCAGTCTCAAGGCGGCGGCGGAAGTTTCCCTTTCAGCCTCCTCTTTAAGCAACAGGAAGGAAACCCTGACAACAAGTAACAGGGATTCCAGTTTCGAACAAAGCCCGGTGGTTCTCTGCCGGGCTTTTTTTTGTTGCCAAAGCCCAGTGGTGCTCACCTACCAACCACGCTCCCTTTCCGCGAAAGTTCGGACCCGGGAGCTCTTTACCGAAATCAATCTTTGAGCGAATTCTTGGGGAGAAGGGCCGGGCGTGAGGGGGTTTCGTCTTCGGCTTTTCCAGACTTTGCCTGCGGACCAATGTTGCTTTGGATTCACGTTTGCATGAACACGCAAATCCAAAGAGTGTGAATCCACTTCAGCGCCTTTTTGAATGGGTCAACCCAAAACAAAAAACACTCACACCCGCTTCGCCACCCGCAACTTCGCACTGCGAGAGCGCGGATTTTCGTGGACCTCTTCTTCGCTGGCCATGATCGGTTTGCGATTGATCGGTTCCAGCAAGTCGCTTTCCACAATCCCCTGTTTGGCCAGCCGATCTTCCAATGAATGAAAGCTGATCACGGCTAACCGTCCGTCGACATTCAAATAGTCAGCCACCCGCTTCATCGTGACTTTGATCCACTTCAGTTCATCGTTGACCGCGATGCGAACCGCCTGAAACGTCCGCGTGGCCGGGTCGATCGAATGGTTCCTTGACCGCGGAACACAGGAGCGAACAATTTTGGCAAGCCGATTGGCGGTTCTAACAGGCTTCTCCTGACGAGCAGCGCAGATCTTGCGAGCGATCCGCCGACTGAGTCTTTCTTCGCCAAATTCATAAATCATGTTGGCCAAATGTTTTTCACTCAGGCGGTTGATCAATCGCCACGCCGGTTCGCCCTCCAGGCGATTGAAGCGCAAATCAAGGTCGCCCTCGCTCTGATAACTGAACCCCCGGTTTTCGTCGGCAAGTTGATCGCTGGAAAAGCCAAGGTCCAACAACACCCCGTCGACTTTTTCGATATCCATCGCCGCGAGGTGTTCCGGGAAGTCGGCGTAGTTCGAATGAATCAGCGTCAACCGAGGGTCATCGAACTTTTCTTCGGCCTCTTCGACGGCATCGAGGTCGCGATCAAACGCGATCACCCTTCCGCCGGGGCCCAGTCGCTGGAGGATCGCCGCAGTGTGACCGCCACCGCCGAGCGTCCCATCCACGATTGTCCGGTCACCTTCGAGTGCCAGGCCGTCGAGGACTTCGTTCATCAGCACCGGTATATGAATTGTCATAAAGCTGTCGTTCGCAGAAAGCACAAAAGTTCAAGGCAAGCGATGCCGTGGTTCAATTCGCTTGCTGTCTCCAATGAATGAATGAATGATCTCTGCCAATGCTTGCCGCTAGAAGCCTCAACCACGCCACGCAACAACGGGATTCCAATTTACTTCACAGGCTCAGCCGCAACCGGTTGCGCAGTGGTAACCATCGTCGTCTCATAGGCCGTCGCAGTGCCAATGATACACACCATCACCGCAGCTTTTTTTCCGTAAATCGCACCTGCAATATCCGCAGGCTCCAATCGCACATTGCAGACTGCATTGTACCCTTGAGCACGAGCCTGTTCGATAATCTTCGCAAGAGCCTCACGCCGTGCCCGTTCCATCAGCGAATGATAGCTCTTCATCTCGCCGCCAAAGAACTTGCGAATGTTGCTCAGGAAGTTCTTGAAGTAGTCACTCGCGACCACCATTTCACTGTGTACCAGCGTCGGCGCCTTCCCGCCGGGCTTTGGCGAAAGAAAAATCTTCGACTGCGTCTGCAGCATTTGAATGTTCAGGCCCTCGCGCTGCCGAAGTCGTTTGAAGTGCCGCTTTTCGGCGATCGAACCGGAGACCAAACCAAGCACCAATAAAAATACGGTGATGCCCAGGGTAAACAGAAGTTCCATTTTTTACCCCTGCGTCAAAGGTTGGATCACAACCGCGGTGCCGTAGGAGTAAAGCTCTGCTGCACCAGATGTTACCGCGCTGGTTGTGAATCGAACGTTGACAACCGCGTTGGCACCCAGCTGTTGAGCCTGACTCATCATGCGTTCAATGGCCTGGCGACGGGATTCGGTCAACAGTTCGGTATATCCTTTCAGCTCACCACCTACCAGGTTCTTGAAGCCCGCAGCGATATCGCGACCCACGTTTTTGGACCTGACGGTGTTTCCCTGAACAATTCCTTTGACTTCCACGACACGGTATCCCGCGACAGTTTCGGTGTTGACGACGATCATTTTTGCTCCACGCACGGTCGAATGAATGCGTCAAAAATAAGGCATTTTGCCCAACTTTTCCAGTCGGCGCAAATAATTCTGCTTTATCCAACGGCAGCAACTATTTACGCAGCAGCATGCTTCTTGCGGCCAGCATCAGGCCCTGCAACACGAACCACGCGGCAGCGGCAATTCCGAACTCCGGGCCACCAAACGCATTGGCAACCGCGAACGTTATCGATATCCACATCGTGGCCATGAGCATATGAAATACAGAAAGCTTGTGTTGCCGTGAAGGAAGATTGGACAAGTCAAACCCTCCCCATCTTTTTGCCCCCCAAGCTGCACCCGCCGCACCAAGGCACATCGCCAGTAACGGTCCAATGACGCCAGCCATCAAAATGTCCGGGACTCGTCCGGATGCGCCAACCAAAAAAACAACTGCCACCGTCGGCATGTACCCTGCCATGCTTCCCGCAGAAATCGAGGCAGAAAGTTCGTTCAGCGGATAGCCCAGCGAGCGATTGATGGCGTGAACGATAATGATCGACAACAAACCCGTTACCATGCTCACCAATGAGCCAACCGTCGCACCACCGAACAGTGCCATCACGAACAGAATCAGGAATTCTGCCGGCCCAATACGGATGCTTTGCATCTGGGGCATGATCGCGACCAGGAACAAACAGGCAGGATAGATCATTCCGGCGACAATGATCCCGCCCAAAGCAGCAGTCGCGCAAGCCAAATGCGTATGTTCCTGCTCGAACCGGGCAGGATCATCCCACGTCTTGACGAATTTTCCGCCAGGCTCTGCCGGTGGATTCAATTCTTTACGGGCATCCAAAGTAACGTTCTCGAAACCGTTAACGGCTATCCTCAGTTCTCAACCGGAATTATTCACGACGACGGGCGTTGATTGCGTTTAAGTCACACCAGGCGTATCCCAAAGCAGGATCGCCTCCGGGATTTCGGTTCACCTCGCTGATGAAGTCCAAAACCGGCTTTGCCTTTCAGCTGATACCGGAATCATTGGGTTAACTGAAAGTCACGCCCACGCCTCGTGAATAATCCGGGCTCAATCTATCCATTCTACGGGCGCATCCATTTTGGTGCTGACCGCGTAGCGGGAAAAACCGGAATCAGTGACCACTTCGCATCTGCTCTGAAACGGTGCCGAAATTACCATGCAACACGGCGGCTGACTTGCCGCGAGAAGGCTGGCCAATTCAAAATAGTGTTGGTTGTCGTTGTCTTCTGTGTGTGATCCAAAAGCAGAAAACGGTCGCCCATCTGCGGTGAGCTTTACCTGAGAGGGCTACAAACGCTGCCAAACAAAAAGCATGCTACGGACCAACCGAGTGGTCAGTGTTCTTTGGGCGAAAGAATTGTTTTGCAACCAACAAAATGATCGCCTGTAGTACGAACCATGCCGCTGTCGCGATGCCGAATTCCGGGCGACCCAAGGCGTTGGCAATCGCAAACGCTACTGCTACCCATGCCGTGCCAACCAACAAGTGAAGCACCGAAAGTTGATGTTTCCTGTCGGCGGCTTTCGCTTTTGAGCCCGGATTATTCACGACGACGGGCGTTGATTCTACGTCTGGCCAACACGAGCAAGGGAAAAGTTGAATTTCAACAAGAAATTTGAATCATCTGGTAGATGAAAACCACAGCGATCGTTTCAACGCATCCGGATCGCGGATCAGTGCCGGAACTGATTCTGACGCCCACGCCTTGTGAATAATCCGGACC
>CALFWR010000034.1 GCA_937928555.1 uncultured Pirellulaceae bacterium | reverse complement strand
GCGGTTGGCTCACCGGTATCTAATCGACTTGCTCGCAAGCTATTGATCCCGGATTATTCACGAAGACGGGCGTTGATTCTACGTCTGGCCAACCGGAGCAAGGGAAAAGCTGAATTTCAACAAGAAATGTGAATCATCCGGCAGATGAAAACCACAGCGATCGTTTCATCGCATCAGAGTCGCGGATCACTGTCAGAAATGATTCTGGCGCCCACGCCTCGTGAATAATCCGGGTTTAGAGGCCTGCAAGTTCCAACTCGCCAAGGCAAGTTTAGGCCAATACTTACTGGTTTTGAAATAATTGAGCCCGGATTATTCACGACGACGGGCGTTGATTCTACGTCTGGCCAACGGGAGCAAGGGAAAAGTTGAATTTCAACAAAAATCGCGAATCATCCGATAGATGAAAACCACAGCGATCGTTTCATCGCATCAGAGACGCGGATCACTGTCTCAACTGATTCTGACGCCCACGCCTCGTGAATAATCCGGGTTGAGGATACTCCCGCCGCGTTTGGCAAAGTGCGTGCCAACCCAAAGTTCGGAGAAGGTGGGCTACCGCAAATCTTTATTCCTGATTTTGACCGTGTCGCAAGCCCAATTTTTTCAATTCCTTTGAGCAATCGAATACCTACGCCATGAATGAAGAAAAAATAACAATCGAACCAAATCCGACAGATGCAAGTCATCCGCACACCCATCTCAAGCCAATAGTTGAAGCATTGCTCGATGCTGGCGATGAGTCGATGTACGAGAAAGAATTTTATCTCGATAAAGATGGTTGGCATTGCGACTTGAAACTACCGATTGACTTTGTGCTTGTCCGCCAACGCTTCGAATTGCCAAAATCAATCTCCTTATCGAGTGAACACGGTTCAATTCTTTGTGAAAGTACTTCGGTGGAAATTCAAGGTCACGAAGGAGCGCCGGTGAAATAGTGAGTTAAAGCCTTGCCCCAAGGAGTGTACCGCAGGGGTTAACACCTCGTCAGTTCGACAGGATATCGGCGCAGATTCGTTTTAAGGCAGATGAACTAGTTAGGGTTAGCCGTTTTGGCGATAGCCACGGTTCCGAAACGAAAAACCGGGGCTAACGCCCAAACGGCTGATCTGAACAATCCTAATTTTTAATGCTGACAGACCACTAGCCACATTCCCTTGGTTGACCTACTTCCCACATGCAAGCACAGTGAAAAGTCATGAAATTTATTTGGCCAGTATCGCGAGGTCGCGATTACGGCTGGAAGCCACAATCACGTTACTGCGCCCCGCGGACTTTCCCAACCTGCTTTTCGATTCGCTTCGAGCTTACCTTGATCGCCGTGCCCAACTGCTGAGCGAACAACGATACGCGAAACTCCTCAATCATCCAACGTAAATGAACAAGCTCCGGATCGACGATGCCCATGGTTTGGTGATGAGCCGTCAATTCTTGGTATCGATTCCAAAAAACGTTGACTTCATCTGCAAACTCCCGATCTTTCTCCGGCGTCACCGTCTGCAATTTTTCGATTCGCCGCTGAATCCCCTCAAAATATCGAGGGTACTCTTTTAGCCAATACCAAGGCGCCCTACCCAAAAAGCCCTCAACCGTCAGCGCCTCGATCTGCTGCTTGATGTCGTGCTTGGTCGTCCCGCGCGAGCCCGGAATCTTCCCGATCGCCAAATCGGTCGCGTGAATCGAAGCCGAAAGTCTGGGAAGCCACTTGGCCACGTCCTGCGTCGCCACCGCGATCCGCTCCACGGCATTGGCTGCAAGTTCATCGAACGCCGCTTCGGTTCTTGGCAGCTTGGTGTTCTCCAAAAAAGCAATCCGCACAATCAGATCGCCCAAGCTGTCCTTGAGCGTTTTGGCAGGAACAAAGCGTTGCATTCGAATCGCGTGCTGATCAAACTCCGGCAGCCAGTTCACTTGGGACTTGACCGACTTGCGATTCAAAATCCGTAGCAGTCGCACCAGCCCGTGGCGTGTTCTGGTTTCGGCAGCGGTCTTTGAATCCGACAGCCTCAGCCCGACGCTTTCTCCCTGATCGACGAGCGTCGGAAACGCACCCAGCTTTGTGCCGCCCCGCGCGATCATGATCTCCTCCGGCAAGTCCCCCCAGGACCAGGCCTTGAGCCCATCCTGTTTCCACGTTTCGTCTTCCACTTCGACGATTGTGGAAACGTGTTGCGGGCCAAGTTGTTCGCGAAGTTCGGCGACGCTTCGTCCGGCAGCGACAACTTCCCCTTCCTGATCGACGACTTCCACGTTCACGTTCAGATGCGGCGAAAGCTTGTGAAGCTTGAACTCGGACGGCGAAACGGGTTGCGAAGCGATCTTTCCCAGTTCAAACGCCACCGCATCGATGAAGTTCCCTTTTCCAAACTCCAACGCATCGATGACCTTGTCCGCGGTTTCGGGCGCGGGAACCAGCAGGCGTCGTGTGGGCTTGGGCAAGCTCCGGATTAACTCGATCACTCGCGTTTTGAGCATTCCCGGAATCAACCAACCGGTTTGCACGTCGTCCAATTGGCCGACGCCTTCGACCGGCAAGCGAATCGTGGCACCATCATCTTTGTCGCCCGGAGCAAATTTGTACTCGATTGGAATCTGCATCGAACCGACTTGCACCTGGTCGGGAAACAGCTCCGAAGTGTCGCCGATCTCCGCGCCGGGAATCAAATCGGACTTGGTCATCCGCAGTTTCTGGTCCAACTGCGGATCACTTTTTAACTTTTGCAGCAAACTGCGGGCATCGAAAACGTCTTCGGGAATGTTCTGCTCGTAGAACGCCTGCATCGCGAAAGGATCGATCACCAATTCGCGTTCACGTGTTTTTGCCGATTCCTTTTCCAGCTCTTCGATCAGCCACTGATTGTGTACGAAAAAGTCCGACGTCCCGAGGAATTCGCCTTCGGCACACAAGCCACGTTCAATGAACACACCTCGCGCCTGCTCCGGATCGATCGGCCCGAGGTGAATCGCCCGCCCGGCAACGATCGGCAAACCAAACAGGCTCACGTGTTCCGACGCCATCACCGACTGCTTCTTCCTGCTCCACCGCGCGTCGGTGTGCCGCTGCTTAACAAGGTGGCCAGCAAGTCGCTCGATCCACTCCGGCGCAATCGAAGCCACCGTGCGGCCGTACCGCTTTGACGTTTCAACAATTTCTCCCGCGATGATCCATTTCGGTTTGGCACCGAACACGCCTGAGCCTGGCCAGATGTGGAACTTGATCCCGCCGGCACCGGTGTACTCGTGTTTGTCGCTCAGCAACGCCACGCCCGATAGCAAGCCCGCCATCAGGCTGCGGTGAATCGCCCCGTAGTCGTCGCGGCGCCCGCGAACTTTCAGGCCCTCGCGCTGCACCATCGAACGAAGCTGCCGATAGACCTCCTGCCACTGACGCATCTGCATAAAGGAGAGAAAGTTCTGTTCGCAGGCCCGTTTGAGTTTGCTGTTGCTGAGCGATTCTTTTCGCTCGTGGTACCAGTCCCAGATCTTGAGCAACGACAGAAAGTCCGACTTTTCGTGGTTCCACTTTTCGTGAGCCGCATCGGCAGCCTTTTGCTTTTCCGCAGGCCGCAGTTTCGGATTTTGGATCTCAAGCGCCGACGCAATGACGAGCACTTCATCCAGGCAGTTTTCGCGGTCCGCTTGAAAGACCATCTTTCCGATCCTCGGGTCAACGGGGAGCTTTGCCAACCGTCGGCCTTCGGCGGTCAAACGCCGATGATCGTCCACCGCCCCGATTTCGAACAGTGTTTTGTAGCCATCGCGGATCGCTTCGCTGTGCGGTGGATCGATGAAGGGAAACTCGTCGATGGGCCCCAATCGCAGATGCAAAGTCTGCAGAATCACTGACGCCAGATTCGTGCGGCGAATCTCGGGGGTCGTGAATTTGGCGCGACTTTCAAAGTCATCTTCGCCAAACAGCCTCACGCAGACGCCGGGCCCAATCCGGCCGCAGCGACCGGCCCGCTGATTCGCACTTGCCTGGGATACCGGTTCGATCGGCAGCCGCTGGACTTTGCTGCGAGCCGCATAGCGACTGATTCGCGCCGTCCCGGTGTCAACCACGCAACTGATCCGCGGCACCGTGATCGAAGATTCGGCGACGTTGGTTGCCAACACGATGCGGCGTGCTTTTCCGGGTTGAAAGATCTGGTTCTGCTGGGCAGTCGATAGCCTCGCGTAAAGCGGCAGGACCTCGATGGACTTGCTCAGCGCCCCGCGAAGCTTTTTGTTGGTCTGTCGGATGTCGGCTTCGGTGGGAAGAAAGACCAGGATGTCGCCGTCTTGGGAACGAATCAACTCGCGGCATGCCTTAACCACGTGGTCGGTTGATTCCATCTCGCGCCCGGACTGCTCGTCCGTTGGCGTCGATTCGTATCGCATTTCCACCGGATACGTTCGGCCTTCGACATTGATGATGGGAACGGGTTTGTCTTCATCGACCGTAAAATGATCCGCAAAGCGCTGCGTGTTGATCGTTGCCGATGTGATGATCAGTTTCAGATCGCGTCGTGTGGAGAGGATTCGTTTCAATCCGCCCAACAGGAAGTCAATGTTCAGCGAACGCTCGTGGGCTTCATCGATGATGATCAGCTCGTAATTGTTCAGAAACCGGTCCGACTGAGTTTCGGCCAATAGGATTCCGTCGGTCATGAGCTTGACGAACGTCTTCTGGCCAGTTTTGTCGTCGAAGCGGATTTTGAAACCGACATCGCTACCCAGCGGCGTGCCGATCTGCGAAGCCAGCCTGGAAGCAACACCTCGCGCCGCGATTCGCCGTGGCTGCGTGTGCCCAATCTGCCCCCGGATTCCGATGCCTGCCTGAAGTGCAATCAGGGGCAACTGCGTTGACTTGCCGCTTCCCGTTTCGCCACTGATAACAACCACAGAATTTTCGCGAAGCGTCCGGGAGATTTCTTCGCAGCGTTCAGCGATAGGAAGTTCGGTATCAAGCTGCGGCGATGGCAGTGAGCTTTCCCGCTGATCGAAGCGTTGGCGTGATTTTGCCAGTCGTTCAAGAAACCTCGTGACGCCTTTGTCGTCGGGGCTTTTGGCGAGTCGCTTGAATTGCGATCTGAGCCAATGCTCATCGGCGAGCATCGTTCGGCAGATCGCATCCGCGAATTCGGCTTTGGAAGGAAGGCTACTCAATCGCTCAATCGTTCAAACAGCACGCTAAAAGGCGGCCCATTCGGTCAAAGGCAGCCCATTCGGTGAAAGGCTACACAGATACCTGCAAGTCAGGGCTTACTTCTCAGAGCCTTCCACGGTCTCGGCGTTCAGCTCTTCGATCCGCTTTTTCAGTTCTTCGCGGACCACCGGAAGCTCATGTGGAGCATCAATGCCCAGCCGAACTCCGTTGTTTGAAATTCGGACGACAGTGATGGCGATATCCTCGCCAATCCAGATTCTCTCGCCTACTTTGCGACTAAGTACCAACATTGCATTCCCCGTTCGAATTTCTCCGTCAACTTCGCGTATACTGGGGCCTCAAGAGAAAGATAGTAGGGGTTGACAGGGGCAATGCAAGTCGCCGACTCCTCCCGAGCACCGGTTTTTCGCCACGACTTCTTCGGAATTGGCGGGTTTGATAACCGAAATCCCAAATAATTCGAGTTCAACATGCGTTTCGTAATCCGCCAGCGACTGCTTTATCTGTGCATTTTTCTTCTAATTGGTCCGCTGAATCTGTGCGATATCTCGGCCAATGAGAACCTCACGAGTCCAAAAACCGCCAAGGAGAACTTTTGGAAAAACAAGCCACTCGAAGCCATCGAGCAGGCAAAGAAAGAAAAAAAAGACATCTTGGTGCTGTTCACCGGCAGCGACTGGTGCCCTCCCTGCCAAAAACTCGAGCAGGAAGTTTTCCTTGATGAATCGTTCTTTGACGAAACAGAAGAAAACTACGTCTACGTCAAATTTGACTTCCTCCGCAACTCCCCGATCACACCAGAAGCTCAAAAGCTGAATGAGCAGTGGGCCGAAAAGTTCGGTGTCGACAGCTTTCCGACGATCGTTCTGATTGATGCGGATCAAAAGCCCTACGCGTTTGCCGGTTACGAAGAAGGCGGCGTTGAGAATTTCCTGGGGCTTGTTGAAGAAAGCCGCCTAGTTCGTGTTCGCCGCGATGAAAAAATGGCCGCAGCCAAAAAGGCCACCGGAAAGGACCGCGCAAAACTGCTCGACGAAGCCATCTCGCAAATGCCACGCGAGATCAGCGAAGTCTACTACGAGGAAATCATCGCGGAGATCATCAAGATCGACGAGGACGATTCGCTTGGCCTGCGAACGAAGTGGAACGAGGAACGCGACAAGGAAATCCGCAAGGCCATCATCACCGACGTCATGATGGTCGCCCGCCTCGAATCGCCGCAGCGTGCGATCGAGATGGTCGATGAGATCCTTGGCACCATCAAGTTCAAGACTCGCCAAAAGTTGGACATCATGCAGATCAAGCTTGGCCTGGTCCGCGAACTGGGCAAGCCGGAGGCAGTCGATGCCTTGCTGGACGAAATGATCAATCTGGAGGGCGTCGAAGCATCCGCTCGCGAACGGTTGACGGTCAAAAAGATTTACCTGATGGTTGGCTCAAAACGCAAAGCTGCAGCCATCAAGCTTTTGGATGAATCGATCGCTGCGGGCGAACGTGCCGGCGAAGGCAACGCATTTCTGTGGGCCTGCAAGGGCGAATTGCTTGATGCGGCCAAAGACTACACCGGCGCGGTGGCGGCTTTTGACAACGCTATCGCCAATTCAAAATCCCTGCCTGATCTGTTGGTCGAAGTCATCAGCGGCAAAGCCGACGCTCTGTTTTCTGACGGCAACACCGCCGAAGCCATGCGGACTTTGGACAACTTTGCCGACGACACCGACGTCCCCGCCGACCTGCGGGCCGAAGCTTTGCTTCACAAGTCGATGCTGATGCGTGAATCGGGCAAACTTCGAACCGCTCGTCTGGTCGAAAACCGCGCCATCGAAATCATCGAATCCACCAAAGAAAAAACCGAACTCCAAAGCGTCGTCGAAAGTCTCCGCAAAAAGTACGAGAAACCAAAGTAGTAGGCACACTCCGTGTGCCGTTGATCCTTACAGGCGTTTCTCTGTCCTCCACATGCGCCGAATCCATCCGAGTCACGCAATCTCGCCGCTCAGCATGACATCACCGCTGCCGACGCAACTCCGAAAATCGGGCGCAGCGATCCGCTCTCCAGCCCGCGCGTTTATCGACTATAATTCTTTTATACAAACCATTCATTAACAGGGGTCCGTCATGTCCAGAAAAAGAAAGCCAACAGCCAAATCCAGTGGACAGGATCGAAGATCCTTCATGAAGATGTCAGCCGCTGCGGGCGTCGTTGGATTTTGGGCGGGCAACACAACCACCGCAGCGGGACTTTTCGTGCCATCCAAAATGGCCAACTCGGAAATTCGTTTCGCCTGTGTTGGCGTTGGCGGCAAAGGCGACAGCGATTCGACCAACATGTCGAGAATCGGCAAAGTCGTCGCCATCTGTGACATCGACGAAGACAATCTTGCCAAAAAGAAGGAGGAATTTCCCGACGCCAAAACGTATACCGACTATCGCAAGATGTTCGAAGAAATGGGCGACAGTTTCGATGCGGTCTCCGTCAGCACACCCGACCACACGCATGCCGTGATCACCAGCATGGCGCTGCGTATGGGCAAGCACATTTACTGCCAAAAGCCACTTACTCACTCGATCGAAGAAGCCCGCATGCTGGGCGACCTGGCCCGGTCGATGGGTGTGAAAACGCAGATGGGTAACCAGTACACCGCCAACAGAAACCTTCGCGAATCGGCGGCGCTCTGCAAAGCCGGCGTCGTGGGCGATGTGAAAGAAATTCACGTTTGGACCAACCGCCCTGTTTGGCCGCAAAGCTACGGCCTGAAAGTCAAAACCGCTCCCAAGCCCGGCGAAGAAAAACAATGGAATATTCGCCGTAAGAAAGTTCACTGGGAGCAGTGGCTTGGCCCGGCAATTCCCGAGGACTACAGCCCGGAAATTCATCCCTTCAAGTGGCGTGGGTTCTGGAAATTCGGCACCGGAGCACTCGGCGACATGGCCTGTCACACACTCAATATGTCTTACATGGCATTCGGTTTGAAGAATCCGACTTCTGTTGAAGCCAAGTGCGACGAACACGACAAAGTCTGTTTCCCGAAGTCTTCGGAGATCGTGTTCCAGTTTCCGGCCAACGACGACCGGCCGGCCGTGAAGATGATCTGGTACGACGGAAAACGTCTTCCACCATCGGAACTTATGAAAGACCTGCCAAAGACCAGAAAAGATGATGGCAGCGAAAAGCATTACGCGAGTGCGGCACTGATCGTTGGCGAAAAAGGAAAATTCTTCTCGCCAGGCGACTACGGAGAAATCGCGCGTCACACGGGCGTCATCATGGACGGCGAGTTCACTCGCATCAACAAAATCACCCGTCCCCGCGATACAGACGGCGGCGACAGTCCGTTCAGCAAATTCAAGGACATTGAATTCACACGCTCCCCGGGCCACGTTGAAGAGCTTGGTAAGGCGATCAACGAGGGTGGCCAACCCGTTTCCAACTTCCCCGATTACTCAGGACCGCTAAGCGAAAGCATCCTGCTGGGCAACCTCGCTCTCTGGGCCGGCAAAAAAGTCGAATGGGATGCCGAAAAGATGATTGCCAAAGACGTTGACGATTCAACGAAAAAGCTGATTCGCCACGAGTATCCCGACGAGTTCACCATCCACGATGGCGTCGCGGTCGGCTAAAGTAGCGAGCACACTCCGAGGCTGTGATTTTTTCCATCACCCTCCCACCTGGGAGGGTCGGCGGTTCACCGCCGGGGAGGGCTGCGCGCGACTGGCATTGCCAGAGGGAGAGCATTGCCAAAGGGAGAGCGTTGGCATTGCGGCGAATAAAATCACAACCTCTCCGTGTGCCGTCGATAAAAAAGTAGCAAGCACACTCCGTGTGCCTTCAATCAAAAAAGTAACTCAATCAAAAACATCAGACGCACTCCCTGTGCCGTCTCAACCTCCAAAGCCGGACTCTATGAGTTCGGTTTTTTTCGTTACAACTCCGTTACGACGCTTTTGATAAAATCGACCAACTTTTCAAACTCATATCGATTCGAAACCCCAATCCTCTGGAGCCCGTCATGCAAATCCTTCATTCAAATCTGCTTTCGCTCATCGCACTTTTGCTGATCGCTACCCACGCTGCGGCAGCCGATGAAAAAGCAGACCCACCCACGATCACGGTTTCAGGAAACGCCACGGTCAAAGCTGTTCCTGACAAAGCCCTCCTCACTGCATCGATCCAGACCCGCAACAAAAGTCTGGACGCGGCGGTTGAAGAAAACGAAGCCAAAATCAAAGCCGCGATTACCTTTCTCAAATCCGCCGGCGTCGAGGACAAGTCAATCCGAACCGAAGTCATCAACATTCGGCCGATCTACCCGGACCGCAATCAGAATATCCGTTCCAAATTCCAAGCTCAACAGGCGTTCAACACTCCGGCACGACCGATGATACCCGGGGGCGACAAAGATCCGTTTGAAAAACTAAAACCAATCGGCTACCAAGTTCGCAGGCAGTTCGCAATCACGATTGCAGATCTGGATTCATTTGAAAAAATTTACCGCGGCCTGATCAAAGCCGGCATCAACGACATCGGCGGCATTCAGTTCGAAAGCTCTGAACTCCGCAAACACAAAGACGACGCCCGCCTCAAAGCCATCGTTGCGACCAGGGAGAAAGCTCAGGCACTCGCGGGCGCGATGGGGGCCAAACTGGCAACCGTCCACAAGATAACCGAAAACAACTTTAGCTTCCAAAGCCCCAGCTTCTCCAACAGGATCAGCTCGACTGCCCAACCCGCGTCCACGATGACCGCCGGCACGATGGAAATCAAAGCCTCGGTTCAGGTGGTATTCGTTTTGGGCGACAACGCCATGGAGTAGCCAAAACCGGCGAACCTTTCGGCAGGCAATTCCTCCAGAGGTCATGAACGAGAAGCGTAACAAAACAATCAGCAAGTTCCTCAGCCTGGTCCTGCGCCACCAGCCAGACGCGATCGGCATCCGGCTGGACGCTGCTGGCTGGGCCGAAGTCTCTGAACTCCAGGCGAAAATGGTCAGTCATGATCGCGCTCCGGACATCACGCTTGAGCAACTCCGGCATGTTGTGGCTTCCAACGACAAACAACGATTTGAGTTCGACGCGAGGGAGCAGCGGATCCGTGCTCGCCAGGGCCATTCGATCGATGTGGATCATGGTCTGGAGCCCGTTGAGCCTCCGGAAATTCTCCTGCACGGCACGCCTGTCATAGTCCTGGACTTGATTCGCGAAACGGGCCTCAAGAAGATGCAGCGCCACCACGTTCATCTTCACGAGGATCAGAGCGTCGCGAATGACGTTGGCGCGCGCCGCGGCCAACCGGTCATCCTTCGCATCCTTGCTGCGCAGATGCACGCCCATGGCCACGAGTTCTTTGTCACCGCCAACAACGTCTGGCTAACCGACCATGTTCCCCCCGAGTTCATCGAATTTCCGCCTGGTAAGTAAGTAGGCCGGATCAAGGGCGTGAAACTGCTTGCCGTGAAACAGATCGCTTTCGCGATTCATCTTTCCAGCGGCCTCCAACTTCATTGGCCGTCCGACGCTCCGGCAGCCGCGCACGTGTTTTATTTTTCCCGGATTATTCACGACGGCGGGCGTTGATTCTACGTCTGGCCAACGGGAGGAAGGGAAAAGCTGAATTTCAACAAGAAATGTGAATCATCCGGTAGATGAAAACCACTGTGATCGTTTCATCGCATCAGAGTCGCGGATCACTGTCTCAACTGATTCTG
>CALFWR010000033.1 GCA_937928555.1 uncultured Pirellulaceae bacterium | reverse complement strand
CCCTTGCTCCCGTTGGCCAGACGTAGAATCAACGCCCGTCTTCGTGAATAATCCGGGATGAAACTCAAAAACAGGGAGCTTTGAAGCAAATACGGAGTTCATTGGTTGAACTGAAAGCCACGCCCACGCTTGGTGAATTATGCGGGGCTTTGGGGATTCAAGGATGGGGATTCAAGGAGCGATGGCTCACGCGATCCAGCCAACCCCGATGCCTTTCAGGTCGCCGGCGCACCTTGCGGCGAACTGGCCGCTGAAAGTCGCTCTTGAAATCGGTCCAAAGAAGACAGGTTTTTTGGCAAAGTGCTGGCAAAAACGGACGGTTTCTCGCTGCTTTGGTGATGTATTCGACTGGAGGCAGGATATTGTCTTGGTTTGATCGGAGAAAACCGATAAACGCTGCACTGGAACGCACGTCGGAATTTGATCATGAAGAGATTCGTTTACCGCAAAGTTTTGCTCGCCACGACTGTTTTATTCGCATGCGCACTGAGCGGCTGTTCGACTTTCAACGCGTTTGAGCAGCGATCTGATTTGGGGTTACGACACCGGAGCCATGCGCCGCGTGGTGTTAACGTCGTGCGGGGTAAGCCAAGACCCATCGTTGATGGGCTGGGTCGAGTCTTCGGCATCCCCAACCGAATCGCCCTAGGCGACCCTCGCGTCGATAACCACTCGATCTCCTACGAAACCGAACAGCAGGTGGCGCAGTACCTCAGAGACCAGCAGTTGGATTCGGTCCTGGTGCGGGCCAACCAGTACGATCCGGTGGGCGAGTGGCGAAGAATGGTCGCCAACAAAAACATTCGGCCCGTGTGGAAGCTTACCATGGGCAATTACAATCTGCTGAAGTACACGCTGCTGCCAGGTCGAATCACCGGCGGAGACTGGTACAACCCCTACTCGCAAACGCTGAACCTGTATTCGGATGTGGCTCCGTTGGCGGTTTCCAGTGCCGCGTACGCGCAGGACGTTCAGACCCGAGTTAACCCTGGAGCCTATGCGGCGCTCAAGGAGATACCCGGCGTGGGGCTACGGCATGAAACAACCGCGACGAAATTGGCGATCGATTGGTATGCTCAGCGGTATCCCGACCAACTGCAATCCGCCGAAGACGTTCTTTATCCGAACTATAGCGCATCGTGGGGCGGTCAGATCGGTGCGTTTTTGCCTTACGGCGAAGTGATCGGTCGTTTGGCCGGCGGTTTGGCAGGACGGGCCGCCAACGCGGTGCGAAAGTAATCTGATTCGCGATTGGGGTCAGTGACTTTCTGGTTATCCAGATCGACAATTCTGATTCGGTGGCCACAATGGGCGGTGAGGGTCGTGTTGTGACTGGGTTGTCATTCCTTGAACGGAATCATCTGTAGTTCCGCATCCTGACGAAACCTTTCCTGAGCAGTCGATAGCCATGAACAATCTCCGCGCTGAACATGCTGCAGACATCGAAACCGGTTCTGTGCCCGGGATGGTTGGGGGGTCGATTGACGTGGAGGACGATGCGAACCCATCGCTTGGCGAATCGTACCGGGCGACGGCCGAATGGCTTGGATTCAATCTGGTCCTGTTCGTGTTGTACGTTGGGTTCTTTCATCTGTGCCTGGTAACCGGGTTCCCGGTCAGCCTTGGCATTGGTTTGTTGATCGCGGCGGCGATGAGCTTTTTGTGCTTTCGGTTCTATCGTCTGTTTGCCAGTCGGTACGAATTCCTGTTTTACCTTGCGTTACCATTGGACGTGTTTTTGGAAGGGCTGATTCCCTTTCACAGCGGCTACTCTTTCTACTGGTGCGCCGCAGCGTTCTGGCTGGTGTTCGGCCTGTACCGAGCCTACCGTCAGGTGATTTTTCCGTCTTGAAGGAAGTGAAACAGAGGGAGCCCCCGTTTCATTGCGCCACTGCGGGGAAGTGTGGGGTCGTTAACCGCGAAACACGCCAAACACGCGAAAATTGCGCGGCAAAAAACGATTCTGTTTTTTTGCGTATTTAGCGTATTTCGCGGTTCAAAAAGTCGCGCTGCCTTGTGCAAGAAAAGACATCGCTACGCTTTGTTTTCCCGATGGCTTGGTGCGCGAGCACCGGAGGCCTCACGGCCAACGGCTCATGTTGGCCGCGATTGGAAGCCACCACCGGAGCGCATAAAATAACGGGCGCTTCCCGAGGAAAGCGCCCGTTAGTCCGCCTCAAAAAATGAGTGATGATTGCGGGTCAGGAGAAAGTCAGTCAGTCGCGAAAATCGGCGGCGAGAAGTTGTCGATTTTCGTTGGGATGACTCCCTCCTGTTCAGTAGAAAGATAGATCACTGGGCAACGCGAACTTGGGGAAAAATCAACAGAATGGTGTTGTATTTGGGCAGCATTGGGGCTCAATGAATCGAAATTGAAACGAAATTCGGCCGCCTGGCTTACTTGCAGGGGGATTCGAAATTTGGGACCGTTACGGTGCAACGTCTTTTGAACCGGGAACTGTGATGCCGCGACATTTGTGGATTTTTTCTTTTGTCACCGTCTTTGCCTGCCTTTGTTGGCTCCCTGCTATTGAAGCATTGGCCGGACCGCAATCGCCCGCCGATGAGGTTTCCGGGGCTGCTGAAGTCGAGGATCCCAACCACGGATTCGACGAATCGGAAATTGGCGAGGTGCTCAAGAAGGCCAGGGAAGCCATCGACGAAGACAGGGATCGCGGGCCAGCGGGCATGATCAGCAACGACGCGGTGATCTTTGGCCTGTTGATGATGATTCTGGCGTTCGTGTTTTGGACGTCGAACTCCGAGCATCCGGGGCTGAAGAAATTCTACAAAATCATTCCGATGCTGCTGCTATGTTACTTTCTTCCGTCGTTGCTGACGTTATCGGGGGTCGTCAATCCAGAACGATCCAGTCTGTATTTTATGGCTTCGCGATATCTGTTGCCGGCGTGCTTGGTTCTGCTGACACTAAGCATCGACTTGGAGGAAGTTTTCAAGCTTGGCCCGAAGGCCTTGATCATGTTCGTGACCGGTACTGTGGGTGTCGTCGTGGGCGGGCCAGTGGCGGTGCTGCTGGTGGCCTATTTCAGCCCTGAAACTGTCGGTGGTCAGGGCTACGAAGCGACCTGGCGTGGGCTGGCGACAGTGGCCGGGAGCTGGATCGGTGGCGGGGCGAATCAGGCTGCCATGTTCGATATCTTTATGCAGGAAGAGGGACTGACCGCGCTGCAGTTGAAGGAATCAAAGAAGTTGTTTGGCGTGTTCGTGGCCGTTGATGTGATCATCGCCGAATTCTGGATGATCTTTCTGTTGCTCGGCGTGGGCAAGCACAAGGAGATTGATCGGCTGTTCAAGGCAGATGCTTCGAGTGTCGAGCGGTTGCAGAAGAAGATGGAGGGCTTTTCGCTGAGCACCGCGAGAATTCCTTCGACAACGGACCTGGTGGTTTTGATGGGGATCGCGTTCGGGGTGACTGCGGTCTGTCACTTTGCGGCGGATTTGATTGGGCCGTTTGTGGAAACGAACTATCCGTTTCTGAAAAGGTTCAGCCTTAACAGTAAGTTCTTCTGGCTGATAGTGCTTGCGACGACGGTGGGCATCGGTCTGTCGTTCACGCGGGTTCGTGAGTACGAGGGTGCCGGTGCGTCAAAAATTGGGACGGTGTTTATCTTTATTTTGGTGGCCACGATCGGGATGCAGATGGATGTGCGGGCTCTGACCCGGCATCCGGGCTTGTTTGTGGTGGGTGGGATTTGGATGCTAATTCACGTTGGGCTGCTGTTTTTTGTGGGTTGGCTGATCCGGGCTCCGTATTTCTTTCTGGCGGTCGGAAGCAAGGCCAACATTGGCGGAGCGGCGAGTGCTCCGGTGGTTGCCGGGGCGTTTCATCCTTCTTTGGCTCCTGTGGGGGTGTTGTTGGCGGTTTTGGGCTACGCGTTGGGAACCTATGGAGCGTGGCTGTGTGCCCAGATGATGCAAGCCGTTGCTCCAGGTTGATCATCGGTTGCAGACATCTTGGTGGCGGATCTGTCTCCTGATCCCGGATTATTCACGACGACGGGCGTTGATTCTACGTCTGGCCAACAGGAACAAGGGAAAAGCTGAAATTCAACAAGAAATGTAAATCATCCGGTAGATGAAAACCACAGCGATCGTTTCATCGCATCAGAGTCGCGGACCACTGTCTCAACTGATTCTGACGCCCACGCATCGTGAATAATCCGGGCTGATGGCATTTCAACTGGATTCATCAGCAAAATCCGGATTTTACGACTCGATTTGTACCGGAATGGCAATCAGAATTTGACAGTAAATTTTGCCCAATTTACTATTCAGAGTAAGTGTTGTTGGATGAGGTCGCTTTCGATTTCCGCCATCCGGACGTGATTGCTTTGTGAGGTCTGGTTTGAGGAAGATCATGGTTTTCTGTGGCAATTCCGATCAACCAGAAAAGATATTAACAACGCCCGATGGACGGGCCTTTAGGAGTTTCCATGGCTGCTCGTGAAAATCAGGGATACCTCATCGGGATCATTGTTCTGTCAATTATCGCGGTGACGCTTTTGCTCATCACCGTTCTGACGTCGATGAGTGCGGTTGAGTATCACGACAAATGGCAGGCATCGGTTACCGAGGCTACGGTCAACAAGGCCCGGGCTGATGCTTACAAGTTCAAATCCGACATGCAATCTGCGATGATTGGTGTTGAGGGTGCAACTCCGGGTGATATTGGTTCGACATTGGGTTTGTTCGATGGTGCGGTTAGCCGTTCCAATCAGGACAGCGAAGTTATTGGGGTACGTGACAGTGCTCAGGCGATCAAGGCTATCTACGACGACGACATGAAGCTCAACGCGGCGGCGTCTGCGGCGGGTGAGTCTGCTGAAGCGGACATGACGTGGAAGGGTACGATTGCCAAACTCTCTGCTTCGATGGGTGGACTGAACACGCGGTTGTACGCCAACAACCAGGAGAGTCGGCGTATCCAGCAGGATGCCGAAGAGCGTCTGTCCAACATGAAGGCAACTCTCGACGAACGAACAGCAACCCTGTCAGAGACCCAGGCGGCTTCGGCAGAAGAGAAAAAACGAAACGCTCTCAAAGAAGAAGAGCTTCGCAACCGTGCTCTGGCAATTCAGGAGTCCATGAACACACTCGCCAAGGAAGCCCAGGACTCATTAGCGATCAAGGAAAACGCCATCGAAGTGTTGGAGAAAAGCGTCAACGACCTGACCGCCAGCAACGTCGCGCTGAAAACCAAAGTCGACCGCTACGAGAGTGAAGACTTTGACCTTCCCGATGGCAACGTCGTGCAGGTATCGCCCGCTGCGGGCACAGTGTTCGTGAATCTGGGCAGAAAAGATGGCCTGAAAGTCAATCGAACTTTCGTCATCTACGACCAGACCGCGACGGACTTTGCGAAAGACCAGCACAAGGCAAAAATCGAAATCACGGAAATCCTTGGAGATCATTCAGCACGCGCGCGTGTCACCGAAGAAGATCCCAAGGACCCAATTCTTACCAAGGATTACGTTCTGACTCCGACCTGGGATCCTGGGGATTCGACTCCAATTGCCCTTGGCGGATTTTTTGATCTTGATGGCGACGGCTTCTCTGATCGAGAGAAGCTGATCCAGATGATCGAGCGTAATGGCGGAACCGTGGTTGCTTGGCACGATGAAGATGGAAACATCACTGGCGAAATTGATTCTGCAACTCGATATTTTGTGGAGGGCCCTTCGGGTATCAATGGAAGCAGCCGCGCCGCCAATGCCGCTGTTGCCCTGCGAGATCAGGCAAAGTCAAACACCGTTCAGACCATTAACCTTCGCAAATTGCTCAACTGGATGGGCGTTCATGGAAACGCGAACGTCCAGCGACTTGATGGTCGTCCCAGCGGTCCGCCGACCGGTTCCGGATCCGGTTTCAAAGAGCGTTTCCCAAGTAGGTAGAGGAAGCCAGCCCAACATTCTCAACCCGGATTATTCACAACGACGGGTGTTGATTCGCGTTGAACCTCACTGATACGACGTTCAAAGCTGGATTGTCGCCCAGATTTTGGTTCACCTCGTTGATGAAGTCTAGGACAGAGACTCTTTTCCAACCCGTGCGATGATCCTTGGCTAAACTGAACCCGGATTATTCACGAGGCGTGGGCGTCAGAGTCAGTTCCGACAGTGATCCGAGACTCTGACGCGATGAAACGATCACTGTGGTTTTCATCTACCGGATGATTCACATTTCTTGTTGAAATTCAGCTTTTCCCCTGCTCCTGTTGGCCAGATGTAGAATCAACGCCCGTCGTGGTGAATAATTCGGGCTGAAAGCTACGCCCACGCCTCGTGAATAATCCGGGCTCAAACAGGATCTGGGCGGGTTTTGGTTGGCCTCAGAGTGGTTGGCTTCAGTGTCACAACCAAGAAAGAGGAAGAAGCCGGGAGAAAAAGAAGGCTCGCGGCGATCAGGATCACGAACGCTGGCCGATCAACGAATTCACGTTGATCAGCCAGTTTGGTTCGCAATGGCGGCTGTGCTTTTTTCGTCCGCTGGCCCGCGTAGTTGAAGGTCCGCAGCAGAGGAACGAATCGCTTTACCTGGCGGTTAACTCTTTGTTGAGTTTCACGAGGTACTCGCCGAGCAGATTCTCATTGGCAGGGGCAGAGTCGATTGCGGCAAGCGATTGGGGATCGCTCTTGAGTTGCTTGACGATCTTGCCGGCAAGTTGTTGCTGCCTGGGGCTGAGATGTTTGGCGATGTCGGTTTGCAATCGAAGAGCCGCGTTGACTTTTGTTTTTTGCAGTTCGCACAGCGGCAAGTACTTCAACGGTGAATTGGTCAAGTAGTACCGCTGATCAGAAGCTTTGGCCATTCGTACCGCAGATGCGTCTTTGGCGAGAACCGCTCGGTTGCCAGCCACTGATTTGGCAACCGTGAGTTGCTGTTGGCTGTGTGCAAAGATCTTTGAAGCACATTTGAAACCGATGGCTTTTTCGACGAGTGTCTTGTAGTCGACTTCTTTGGGATGGAAACGAAGGACGACAACTTCCAGGCCATCGCGCCATGCGGATCGGGTGGAGTAGACGCCGTCGATAGCTCCGAGTTGAGCTTCGCCTTCCCAGTAGCAGTACATGGCAAACGTCGCCGTTTCCATTTCGGAGCCTCTGGCGGGTGCCGCGGCAGCCTGGAGATACCCTGGTACTTCGCGTTTGGCACCTTGAAGCGCGGTAACCATTCGCTGTGCCGTTTCGCTGACGCTAAGCACAAGTTCTTTGCGGGGGACAAGGTCTTTTTCGGTTTCGTCCAGGTAGCGGATTACCGGATTGTTCCAGGACGGTTCGTTGAACTTCTGGAGCAGTGCCTTGTCGTTGCCTCCCTTGTTGTTGTAAACAAGGACGGGGACGAATTGGTCTTCGATGGCTTCGACGAGAAGCGGATGCGTCATTGGCCCACGGCCAAAATCAACACAGGTTTGTCAGCCGGGAACTTCCTGAAACAGCACCAGCCGTGGCTTGTGAGTCTGTTGAGCAACTTCTGATGCTTTTCCCCAATCCCGTTGCCAGGCGACACTTCCGATTTCCGGTGTGTCGAGGGTGGATGTGTTTGTGTTTCCCACAACGTCGAATGTCAGCCCCGTTATAAAGGCTGCAATGAGCATTGCGCTGGCCGCTATTTGTTTTGTCATTTTTGCGTTCCGAATTGGATATCCTGGACGTTTTCGATGCCGATTATCTTAATTTTTTACCGGCAATCTATTGAGTCTCTCAAGAGTCTGCAATAATAGTTGCAATACGTGAAATTGGGTACATTCATGAGTCTGCGGATATGAAACGAAGAGCATTTTTTCAGGAACAGGGACAATCGACACGCCGTGAAGTCGGAGCTGTCACGAAAGTGCAATCAGTTGGTGGCCGCGTGCAGAAGATCTCCGCAGCAGACGATTCGCAGGAGGTGAGTTTTTATCTTGCTGGTGAAAAGGTCAACGATACGCACATCGAGAACCTGAGTGCGATCGGAAATGTGATCTGGTTGAATTTGGCAAACACCAAAATCACCGATGACGGGCTAAAGCATCTGGCGGGCATGAAGTTGAAAAAGCTGCACCTCGAGAAGACGCAGATTGGCGACGAGGGACTGGCCCACCTCAAGGATCAGGTAGAACTGGAGTATTTGAATCTTTACGGGACCAAGGTCACCGATAAGGGGCTGGTCCATCTTCACGGTTTGAAAAAACTCAAACGGCTCTACGTGTGGCAGTCGCAAGTCACGCCCGAGGGTATGAAGAAACTGGAGAAGATGGTCGAAGGGTTGCAGGTTGTTGGTGAGTGCAAGTTGCCGGTGATCAAGAAAGAGGAAAAGAAAAAGGACGCGAAGAAAAAGGACGCAAAGAAGAAGAAAGCCCAGAAAGGCAAAGACAAAAAGTCCGAGCCCAAAAAGGACAAGAAAGAACCTGTCAAAGCCGATGCCAAGCCAGCCCAAAAGTCAGACGAAAAATCTGAATCAAAACCGGCAAAAAAACCGGCAGCCGAGGAAAAGGAATAGCGTTTGTTCGCCGTTATTTGTCGGCAGCGGGATTGGCGTTTGGCTGGGATTGTCCGGCGAGCATGCTGTCGATAACGCCAAAATATTTCTGCTTGATTTCCGTATGGGCTTTGCCGGTGGCGGGACCGGAGAACCCGGTATGGACCGCGACGACGTTACCGTCTGCGTCGACGAACAGTGACGTCGGGTAGGAGCGGACTTTGTCGAGCGCCGGGATGGCCCTCGAGGCGATCTTTTTGTCAGACACTCCTGCAACAAGCACGGTGTGGTTCAGGCTGTTTCGTTTCAGGTAAGCTCGCACCTGTTTCGCGTCGCGTTTGAAATCGCCGGTCAGCTCGAATGCGAGGCCGACGACAGAAACTTTGTCTGCGTACTTCTTTTCCAGCTCGGCCAGAAAAACGGCGGCATCGTGACAGTTGGGGCACCAGCTACCAAAAATGTGATAGATGCGAACTGGTGCGGCGAACTTTGGGTCGCCCAGTCGCGTTGGGACGCCGTCCAGATCAGGGAATGTGAGCGCGTTGAGGGCCGATGGTGCGATGACTTTGGTTTGACGAAAGCTGTCTGCGAGGGCTGCGTTCGCGTTTCGTTTTGCGGTCCACGTTTCGTGCCAGTGGTCGCCGGACCAAAAGTCACCCGAGAGTGAATTGGTGCCCACGGGTTTGGCCCGGAAAAGAAAAGCGTGCGCGCCGTCAAAGCATGAGAGCTGAAGGGTGTCTTCTGTGGGGGCGTGGCCGGCGAGGTATCGATAGTCACCGGTGGTGGTGAGAAACGTTCCGCTTGCTTTTCCATTATCGTCAACGGAGAAGACTCCCACTGCGAGATCGCCTCCGCTGCTGAACCGGACTTCCCAGCGTCCGCTGAAATTGGTTTGGGCTGAATCAGCGGCGGGGGTAGCGTGTTGGGCCGAGTGTGGTGGGGCGGGTGGTCGGACCGCGCCGCACTTGAGCGTGGGAACGTTGTCCTTGCCGCGGACTTTGGTCCAGGTTCCTCTGAGAGTCCGATTATCGACGATTTGAAGTGCAAGTTTCGAATCGTAGTGGGCGATGTCCAGTTTAAGTGTTTCGCCGTCAAAGGCGACCGCCGGGACTTTGATGCGTTCGGTTCCGTTAACCAGAAACCCGACATAGTCATCGTTGTCGGTTTTCTCGACGCTGATCCCGAAGTTTAGCTTGCCGCCGGGGGTTTCAAGATGGGCGGACCAGTCGCCTGTGACATCATGGGCTGCTTCCTGGGCAACAAAAAAGGCATCAAGCTGATTGCCTGATGCCAGAACGATGAACAGAAGTGCCGCTACCCAAGCGCTGCAGTGTTTCGAAGTCGCTCGGGTTTGGAGTTGGAGTGTCAACGAATTACTTTCCTTGTGGCTTGAGGTCTGGCCTGTTGGACCTGTTGAATTTGCCTTGCGGGTTCCGCAGCGACGACCTGCGTCGTCCCGTGGGTATGTCGTCGTCCCGCAGCACAACTGGTGCAGGTGGATCCTGAAACTGGAACACCGGTTCCGAGAATTCCTCCGTCAGTATACTCGCCGGTTACGGCGCCTGCACTACATCCGCCGTCGCCGCAGGTGCCTGTTGAGCAACCACCTGTTGAGCAACCTCCTGTTGAGCAACCACACGAAGCCGAGGACTGGTTTCCGCCACAGAAACGTTGTCCGTAGAGGCCACGCAGAAGGTTTCCTGGTTGCCAGCAGAATGGTCGGCAGCGGCCTGAGCAACCGCCGACAAATTGGCCACCGGCACAAGGGTCGGCAGATACCGGCGGAGTGCTGATCCATTCGCCTTTGTAGACTTCTCCACATCCGGCCCCACAAGCCAAGCGGCGGCGAGCGTTTCGCAATGCATCAAGTGGACCGTTGGCGATATACTGGGTTGGGACGGCACCACTGCAATCGTTGCATCCCCCCGTCGCACAGCCAGGTCCGATGGGACTGCAGCACCCTGAAAGTGAAATTGCAGCGAAAAATAGAGCAGCGGCTAAACACAACTTGCCCATTGAATTGTCTCCCAAGGTCGCCTGTCTGTTGGCGAGCATTCAGTTGATTGATTCAGTTTCAGCGCAGAAAGCACCGATATCCGGGAGACTCATCGTCCCGTAAACTAGCCTGTGATCACTAAAATCGTTGCATTAGGGAAACTTTGCCAAAGTTGGATTAACTTGACGGCACGTGCAAGCACAAAATCAACGGAATCTTCATGAGCAAACCGCGAATTCAGCTGATCATTCTTGCCTGCTTCTTTGTTTTCGCAATGTTGCTTGTCGGGTGTCACGATCCGATCACGTCAAAGATCGCCGGAACGTGGGAGATTCAAAAAGCGGGTCGCTTGGGCAAGCGAATCAACCAAGACCAAGAAAAAAGCGACAGTCGGATGCGGATCGTCTTTCAGGCCAACGGTGGGCTGGTGACGCAGACGTCGATTGGGGAAATTCAGGGGAAGAAGTCCGGGGCCTGGAAGCTTGTTTCTTTTGATGAAGAAACGGGCCAGATGGTGCTGAGTTGTGATTTGGGAAGTGGCGAAGTGCGAACGGGAATCGAGTTCGTGGACGCTGATACAATTCGTTTGGTGCCGCCGAATATGGCGGGTACGAAATCGAAGCTGAGGTTTGTTCGAGTGAAGTAAGTGGGGCAAGGGGCGGCACGCGGAGTGTGCCCACTGCTACGTGGAGGCTTCGCCGCGGGCCATCACGACCTGGCCGGTGCGGATGACTTCGATGACTTCGAATTGCGAAAGCATCTCCAGAGCCGAATCGACGACGGTCAGTTCGCCAATGACAAGGGCCGTCATTGAGGTGTGCGTCAGGTCGACGGTTTTGCCGCCAAAGTGCTCGATGATGTTGATCGCATCGGTTCGTTCGGATTTGGGAACGAGGAACTTGACCATCATCATTTCTTTGGCGATTGAATCGTCAGGAGTGTGTTCGTAGCAGTGGATCACGTCGACCTGTTTGGAAACCTGTTTGATGATCTGCTCAAACCCTTCGGGAGCACCGGTAAGGCCAATCGTCATCCTTGCGAACTGCGAGTCGCGGCTTTCCGCGACCACCAGTGAGTCGATGTTGTAGGCGCGGCGGGCAAAGATCTGAGCGACCCGCATCAGGACTCCCGGTTCGTTTTTGGTGCGGATCGAAAGTGTATGGCGGTTGCGCTTTTTGGAATCGGCAACTTGGGTGTCGCTAGTGACGATGTTCTTGATCATGAGATTCAGATTCAGTTTTGAGTTGGTTTTTGATCGTATGGGACGCAGTCTCGGGCTTTGGGGCTCCGCCGGCGTTCCAACAAGAACCCGACGGTAAGCTGAAAGCAACCTGTCGAACTATGTCGAGCCAACAGGCTTGGCCAGCTTTTGGGTTGGCGGTTCGACCAGCATGGCTTCCAGGGGTGCACCTGCCGGGACCATTGGGAATACGTTTTCATTTTTGACGCATTCGGCGTGGATCAGCATGGGGCCATCGTTGAATGCGAGGGCTTCTTCGATTTTTCGTTTTACGTCTGCAGGACGTTTGATGTTGACGCTGGGAATGTCGTAAGCGGCGGCCATTTTGCAAAAGTCCGGGTTGCCGATCAGGTTGACACCCGACTCACGATTATCAAAGAAAAGTTCCTGCCACTGCCGGACCATGCCCAAGTAGTGGTTGTTAAGAACCACAATTTTGATCGGCAATTTGTGAATCTGTGCCGTGGCCAGTTCGAACATCGTCATCTGGAAGCCACCATCGCCGCAGATGGCGATCACGGTTTTGTCTGGATTGCCAAACTGCGCGCCGATCGCGGCGGGAAAGCCAAAGCCCATCGTTCCGGCCCCGCCGGACGAAAGCCAGCTGTAGGACTCGTGTGTCTTGAAGAATTGGGCAGCCCACATCTGATGCTGCCCGACGTCGGTGGCGACGATGGCGTCGCCTTCTGTTTGCTCGTACAACTCGTGGATGACTTGCTGCATCCTCAGGCCGCCCTGCTTTTTGTAGGACAGTGGATATCTGGATTTGTATCCGTCAAGCTTTTTGAGCCACTGTTCGGTCGGCAGCTGTTTGATTTGTTTGTTGAGCAACTGCAGGGAGGCTTTCGCGTCGCCAACGATCTGCACGTCGGGGCGAATCATTTTGTTCATTTCAGCCGGATCGATGTCGATGTGAATGATTTTCGCGTCCTGGCAGAATTTATCCGGCTGGCCAATGATACGGTCATCAAATCGGGAGCCAACGTTGAGCAGCATGTCGCATTCGACCATGGCTTTGTTGGCGTAGGCGGTGCCGTGCATTCCCAGCATGCCCAGGGAAAGATCGTGGGTTTCGGGAAAGACTCCCTTTCCCAGCAGAGTCGATGTGACCGGAGCCCCAAGAGTTGTCGCCAGTTCCATTAGCTCCTGATCGGCACGGGCGATCATGCAGCCCTGCCCTGCGAGGATCACCGGTCGCTGGGCATTCTTGATCAAGCGAGCGGCTTCATTGATCGACGCCTGATCGATCTCGAATGCGGATTCGGGGTTATAGCCCGGCAGTTCGATCCGCGGATTAAGGTCACCCGTGAATTCGCCAGAAGAAATATTCTTCGGGACGTCGATGACGACCGGACCCGGTCGGCCGGTGGTGGCGATATGGAAGGCTTCGCGGGCGACGCGAGGTAGATCATTGGAGTCTTTGACCAGATAATTGTGTTTCACAACCGGGATTGTGATCCCGAAAATGTCGGCTTCCTGGAAAGCATCCTTGCCCAACATCCACGTGACCTGTTGGCCGCAGATGACCAACATCGGTACCGAGTCCATCATCGCGGTCATCAAGCCAGTGACGGTATTGCCGGCACCCGGGCCTGAGGTCACCAAAACGGCAGCCGGCTTGCCGGTGGCCCGGGCGTAGCCATCGGCCATGTGGGTCGCGCCTTGCTCATGACGAACAAGCACAAACTTGATGCTGGTTTTGATCGTCTCGAGGGCATCAAAGATCGGGATCGCCGCTCCACCCGAGTAGCCAAAGATATACTCGATGCCAAGGTCATCGAGTGTCTTGATCAGTGCCTGTGCTCCGTCGAGTTGCTGGCTCATTTCGTTGTCCGAATAGAGAAAATGGTGAATAAGTACAAAATTGGCTGTTTCGATGCCAAAACTGAATGAATTGTGACTGAATAAGCCAGAAACCGTCCTAGTAGATAGACGACCGAGCCCCAGCTTCTCTGCAAAGATGGGTGATCTTTGTCGAAAAGTCCACTTCAGTTGGCCGGATGACTTTGAAAATCGTCAAAAAACATCGAAATGATGCTTTTTGGTCCAGTTGTGCTTTCAAAGATTGGCAGAATGGGCAGGTTTACTGCTTGAGATGCTCTGGCAGCCCCAGAAGTTCGGCAGAGTCGGAGTTTTCACCAACGATTTCTGGAATCGGACGAAAATCGAACCAGCGGTCGATCAGAATCTGATTCCCTTGGGGGGAAATGACGCGTCCGCCAAGGTGATACGCGGATCCCATCCAGACTTCCGAGTTGGCATCAAGGGATCCATCGGGCCCCATTCTCAGATCGTAGGCGATCTTATAGTGGATGCGGGTTCTGTCTTTGGATCCGTAGTAGACGAAAAGCTCGCCACGGTGGTTGGGCGCATTGCCGTTGAGCTTCAGTGGAAAGGTGACCGACCACTGGTCTTGCGAACCGTTCTGGCTGAAGAACACTTTGTCGGTTGACTTTTCGATGCCGCCCCAACTTGAACTGATGAAGCTGGTTTCGAGCAGGCGTTTTAAAAACAGCTTGGTCGTGGCGCTGGTGGCTCGTGAAAATCGAAATTCAATGCCCAGTGATTCGGGATCGACCTGGGAATCATAGTTGACTGGATTTCCCTGGCCATCGACGAGTTGCACGTTCATGTCCGCAGTGCGGTAGAAGCCATTGTTGAAAAGCTGCTCGCTTCTTTCGTCGTTGCCACGGTAGTAGGCTCCGCCAAGTCGCTTGGGGTGCATCGGGCGTGCGACCTCAGGTGGGGCGCTAAAGGAAACCCCCAGTTGCGGTTTTTGCTTTTTGGGCGGGCCGCTTTTTTCCAGCTGCGCGATAGTGGCCTGATTTTCTTCCACGCGGCCCCACAGAAACGCACAGCAGGCCGCCAGTGCGACGATCGCCAAAGTAAGAATCGACGTTTTGGCTCTGCCCCACAGGTTTCGTTCGACGGGCTCTCCTTTGCGGCGTTGGCGACGGCGATAGAGAACGCCGTTAAGCCAAACGAAGAAAGCCACGATGGCGGTAGGAAGCAGGATCCAGCTGGCATACTTCCAGGATGGTTGCTGGTAGGCTTTGGCGGCGTCAAGCCAAAAGTCTCCTGCCCGTTCGACGAAGTTGCCGGATTTTTCAGGTGATGGGTTTTTGTCAGTTGCCAGGGTTTTGGCGGGACGGGTGCCTTGGGTTTGCGATTGGGGCCATGGCGCTCCATCGTCGATCCAGCTGCGGAACGCTTTTTGTTGTGCGGCCGAAAGCGGCGGCGATTCTTTCGGCATCCGGTAGCCGACTTCGGTTGATTCAATGCGGGCGATCAGTTCGCTTTGGCTGGAATCGCCAAGCAACTCGCTGCCGGTGTGCCCGCCTTGAAGGATCGATTCTTTCGAATCCAGCCAAAGGTCGCCTTCGCGATTTTCGCCTGCGTGGCAGGAAAAGCACTTTTGTTGGAGGACCGAAAGAATGTCCTTGTTGAAATTGTATTGCTGCCCTTGGACGATTCCGGCAGCGACCCAGGCGACGATAAAAGTCAGCACGGCGGCAAGTTTCAACGGTCGGATGATCAAAAACACTGCGAACCCCTGGCTTTATCCGGAATTGTTCACGACGATTGGCGTTGAAAAAACGGGCAGGCAACGCCAAAACCTGATCCTCTTCGATTCGCCCCGCGGCCAGACACAAAACGAGGATTCCGTCTCAGAGATGTGGTGATCGCTGACTGGGCCGAATGTAACGATCGCGTTTCGTGAACGATCCGGGTCTGGTATGCCTCTTGTAATACCCGCAACGGGCCTTATCGTAAACGTGTCTTGCCCCGAAAGATTGCGATGAAAAAAGGTACCCATCACGTTTTCGATTTCCTTGAGAAGCAGCTTACCGAACTGCCGCAAGGTGTTTGTGTGCTTTTTGGTGGCGAGCGGTTTCTGCAGCGAGAGGCGACGGCGCACTTGCTCGCAGACGTGGATGATTTTTCGGTGTCGCGGCTTGATGGGGATCAGGCCGAAATCGCCGACGTGTTGGACGAGCTTTGTACGCAGTCTTTGTTTGGCGGCAGCACAAAGACGGTGGTCATCGACCATGCCGATGCGTTCGTGAAGGCCAATCGGGAAGCCCTGGAAGATCTTCTGGACGGGGGCAGTGATGGTCTGCTGGTGATGCTGGTTGAAACGTGGCCAGCGAACACGAGATTGTACAAGCGAGCCAACACCAAGGGCATTCAGATTCGCTGCGCTCCGCCGACGACTTCTGCGAGGTCAAAGACGCCGGATTTAAAGCGTGTTGCCAAATGGATCTCGGAACGGGCGCAGACGGTTCACGCGTTCAAACTTCCTGCCGCCGGAGCCCAGATGTTGGTAGATTTGACCGACTGCCAGTTCGGACAGATGGACATGGAGTTACAAAAGCTGGCTCTCTATGCCGACAAAGGTAAAGTCACCGTCGAGACCGTGGGCAAAGTTGTCGGAGGTTGGCGAACACAAACGATGTGGGACGCGATTGGCTCGGCGGTCGACGGAGAAGCGGGGCGGGCTTTGGAGTTGCTCGATCAGTTGCTCAAAAGCGGCGAGCATCCGTTGGCTTTGTTTGGCCAGTTGTCGTGGTCGCTACGGCGTTACGCGACAGCAACGGAGCTTGTGCTGCGTCAGGTTCGTGATGGCAATCGTCCGGACGTGGGTTCGGCGATCAGTGCGGCGGGTTTCAAGCCATGGGGTGGCGAAGCCGATTTGGCGCATGACCGGCTGAAACAACTTGGTCGTGAGCGGGCCGCGAAAATTCTGGACTGGATTGTGGAAACGGACTTTTCGCTCAAGCGGAGCCACTCTGCGGGGGATCGCGGGCGGATGGCGTTGGAAAAGTTGTTTGTGCAGATGGCCAAACAACTCGGTCCGGCGCGATAGTACAATACAAATGTTTTGCGGTTTGACTTTGTTTGTTGTTACGGAGATGTTGATGTCCAGGTTTTTTCGACTGTTCACTTTTGAAGTTGTCGCGGTTTGGGTTCTGTTTGGAGCCTTGGCTCACGGGCAGGACGCGGAACTGAAGGTCGCAGGCGTGTTTGGTGACAACATGGTTTTGCAGCGTGACCAGCCGATACCGGTTTGGGGCTGGGCTGCTGCGGGGCAGGAAGTTTCAGTGTCTCTGGCAGGCAAAACGGTCCGGGGTCAGGCCGGTGAAGACGGACAGTGGAACTGCATGCTGGATTCACTTGACGCCGGGGGACCGTATGAGCTTGTGGTCGAAGGTCAAGGGAAAGTTTCCTTTTCCGATGTGTGGGTCGGTGAAGTTTGGCTTTGTTCGGGGCAGTCGAACATGGCGATGACGGTTGAGCGTGCCCAGGATTTCGAAAAAGAAAAAACGCTGGCAGATATCCCGTCGATCCGAATGATGACGGTGAAGAAGCGATCTTCTGCCGATGTGCAGCGGGACTGTGAAGGCCAATGGGTCGTGGCATCGCCGGAAACAGTTGGCAAATTCTCGGCTACGGCGTGGTTCTTTGGTCGTAAACTTCAAGCGGAATTGGGTGTGCCGGTCGGTTTGATCAACAGCTCCTGGGGAGGAACCGACATTGCAGCATGGACCAGCGCCGATGTGCAGCGGGGCGATAAAGCGCTTGCCCCGATGATGGCGGACTTTGACAAACGGGCTCAGAGCTACGATGCGGAAAAAGCGAAAGCCGCGTTTGAAACGGCGCTTGAACAATGGAAAGAAAAGAAAGCTAGCGGTAAAAAACCCGGACGCAAGCCGCGACTACGCAAGGATCCGATGGTTGATCAGAACCGGCCATCGAATCTGTTCAACGGCATGATTCATCCTGTGATTCCCTATGGCATCCGCGGCGCGATCTGGTATCAGGGCGAGCGGAATTCCAAAACCATCCGGGCGGGAAAGCTCTATGCGTTGCAGCTTGCGACGATGATCAAGGATTGGAGAGGTCGCTGGGGCGTTGGTGATTTTCCCTTTATCACGGTTCAGTTACCGAATTTTCGCAAGCCCACCGACCAGTTGGTTCAAGACACTGGCTGGGTTATGGTGCGCGAGTCCCAACTCAAGTCGCTGTCGCTGAAGAATACCGGAATCGTGGTCACAACCGACATTGGGATGGCAGACGATATTCATCCAAAGAACAAGCAGGCTGTTGGGCAGCGGTTGGCGTTGTGGGCGTTGGGAACAACGTACAAGAAAGACATTGTTTATTCCGGACCACTGGTTTCCTTTTTTCAGTACTCTCTGGCGACCGAGAAAAGAGGCGGGCGGTGTTCGATGTTCGTCAGGCATTCAGGTGAAGGGCTCAAGACGAGCGATGGAAGCAAGGAAATGTCGGGGTTCGCGGTGGCCGGTGAGGACCGGGTGTTCCACCCTGGCAAAGCGTTCTTCAACAAAAAGAAACGCAAGCTCTTCGTTTCCAGTGAGCACGTCGAGGATCCGGTTGCGGTGCGTTACAACTGGGCGGAAAACCCTAGCGGTAACGTGGTCAATTCGGCTGGCTTGCCGATGGCTCCGTTTCGGACCGATTCGTGGGAAATAGAAGACGCCAAAAAGTAGCCATTGGCGGCTTCAGTGAATTCAGCACCGATATGTCGTTGTCCGTTGTCGCGTCTGCAAAGATTACCGCTGTCGACTCAAGCTGCTTTGGCGGCTGATGTGACTTTCATGTTCGACAGCAGGTAGTCCGCAGCGCGGCGGGTGGCACCGGGTTTGGCGTACTCGGTGGCCAGGGCGTCGAGTTTGGCGACGTTGGCGGCGTACTGGGTCGGATTCGATAGCCAGTTGATGACGTCGGCGGCCATTTTTTGGTCGGGAGATCCGGTGGTCATGTACTCGGGCATCACGACGTCATCGACGGCAGGATCACAGGGACGCCATGTTGTTTTGCGGATGTCGTCGGCGGCCATCAGGTTGGTCAGGGTGATGTATTGCGTTCGCAGGACCACTGACTGGATCAGCATGTAGGGCCATTTGACTTTGTAGACGATCGATGTCGGTTTGCGCTGGTGCAGCAGTTCCAGCGATACCGATCCGCTGCAAGCCATGCAAGCGGTGGACAGGGACATTAGCTCCTGGGTGCGCTGCGAGTAGATTGGAATGTCGGTTTTGCTTCGGGCGCGCATCGCGGTCGCCATCGGCAAGTGCTTGTCTTTGTAGCAGGCGATGGCAAAAGCGGATTCTGGCTTGGCTGCCGCGATGCGATCGGCGGCTTTGATCAGAATCGGCAAATTGTTTTCAACTTCCTGATCACGCGAGCCGGGAAGCAGCAGGATCAACTTTTTGTTGTCAAGCTCCAGTTCGTCGGTAGCGGTTTGAAGGAACTCTTCGTCCAGTGTGCGGGTTTCCATTTCGTCGAAGTACGGATGGCCGACGTAGGTTGCCTTGCAGTTTCGCTTTTCAAACCATTGTTTCTCAAAAGGCAACTTGCAGAGTACGTGGTCGACGTGCTTGCGGATTTTGCGCACCCGCCAGGGAGCCCATGCCCACATTTGCGGTACGCCATAGTAGTAGACCGGGATGCCGCGTTCTTTGGCTTTTTGCGCCAGTCGCATGTTGAAGCCCGGGTAGTCGATCAGCACCACGGCGTCGATCTCATTGTTGGCAAAGTATTCGTCGGCCTGATCGAGCAAGCCAAAGAAGAACCGGAGGTTGGCGATGACTTTACTCAGGAACATCACCGCCATTTGGGTGAGGTCATAGATCAGCTCGCAGCCCGCGGCTTTCATTTTGGGTCCGCCAAAGCCCACCAATTCGATGGTCGGATCGGCGGACTTGAGGTGGCGGATCAGGTTCGATCCGTGAAGGTCGCCGCTGGGTTCACCGACTGAGAAGAAAATGCGCATAACGAGTTCGTTCTTTCATCCTTGAAATGCCCGGTTCACCAGCTTGACCGGTTGCGTGGCGGTGCTTGGGGGTTGCGATTATGACGCCCCGGCGCGATTTCCCAAACGTGAGTTTGCAAAATAGTAGTAGGCACACTCCGTGTGCCGTCAACCCGGATTATTCACGACGACGGGCGTTGATTCTACGTCTGTCCAACGGGAGCAATGGTAAAGCTGGATTTCATCAAGAAAGGTGAATTATCCGGTAGATGAAAACCACAGCGATCGTTTCATCGCATCAGAGTCGCGGATCACTGTCTCAACTGATTCTAACGCCCACGCCTCGTGAATAATCCGGGGTCAAGTTCGACAGTTTTTGCCCCACGCCTGGTGCCGTGTTTATTGCCGGGCGACACACTTACCGGCGGAACAACACCGCGCGGTCAGGGTATCGTAACACTGACTTTGCCCGTTGGCTTTACTCGGCGATTGTTCCCGAGCCGAATCCGCTTTTGACACCGCCGGAGCTTTTACGGGACTGGGAGTTGAGGCTCCAGTCGTACTCAAAAAAGCCAGTCTCGAGTCTGCCTGCGGCGGCGGCTGCGACTTTGGTCGCGAGATTTTGGTCCTGGACAAGGCCCTGAATCCACTCTAGGTAACCGCCGGGATACTTTTCGTTCCAGTCTTCGCCGTACCAGTCAAGGATCGGGCTGAGCATCAGCTTTCCTGTTTGCGCGTCAAATGCAACGTACGTTAAGTTATTGGCGAATTGTCGGCTTTGGTCGTAGAGTTGTTCGTTGACCGACGAACCGGTGTAGGCTTCGGCGCGGATTGCGGGGCAGCTTTTGGCAGCGCAGACAAGGGCCACGTGGATTCGTGGATCGCGGAACGATGGGCGGATTACTTTGTGTTCAAACTGGTTCAAGCTGATGGTTTTGCCGGCGAGAATATGTTCGGGCAAATCGAAGAATCCTGTTTCGCCCTGCTCGAAGTTGATAACCGAATCAGAGATTTTGTGTGAAATAACGCCGTTGATTACGAAAGCATTGTAGGCGTTACAGGCCAGAGCCAGTTTTTCGTCATTGGTAGAAAGTGCATCGGGATTACAGCTGCCCAGCTGGCGCACGTACTCGTGGAACAGGTAGTCCTTTTTCATGCCCTCATAGTCGACCAGCCCGCCGGCAACGTAGGACTTGAGCAAGTAGTCCCAGACGCCATGATCGACACCACTGACGTCGAGAGTCGGCGTCGGTTTTGTCGTCGGGCGAGCGTCGAAGGCTTTCCATGCAACGAATAGTGGCACGATGAAGGAAATGGTCGCGACCCAAAAGAAAGAGCCGTAGTATTGTTTGCCTTTGTTCATCAGCCGGGTCCTAAATCCAAAATTTGAGTGTAGCAAAAGCCGCGTCTGGCGATATATCTTTACTTCTTTGTTCTGTGAGTCGGCGAACTGAAGACTGACCCCGGATGATTCACGAGGCGTGGGCGTCAGAGTCAGTTCCGACAGGTTCCGACAGGTTCCGACAGTGATCCGCGACTCGGATGCGATGAAATGATCGCTGTGGTTTTCATGTACCGGATGATTTACTTTTCTTGTTGAAATTCAGCTTTTCCCTTGTCCCGTTGGCCAGACGTAGAATCAACGCCCGTCGTCGTGAATCATCCGGGCTTAATTAAGTAGCACGCCTCTGCGAACCGTAAAAGCTCGGCTTGGAGAGTCGAGCGACGTAGCAGGTTCGCCACGATTTGAAACTTGCTGTCGGCTTCGACAATCGGCCAATCCAAGCCAAGCTAAGCTAAGCTAAGCCAAGCTAAGCCAAGCCAAGCTAAGCCAGCCTCGCCAAAAAACCTGTAGCTTGGTCGATAAATTCTGCCTGCAAGCTTTCCGGCACCAGCGTTTCGTGGTCCGCATTGGGAATCGCAAACGTCTCTTTTTCGCCCGCATAGGCTTCGATAATCTGATTCTGAAACGCGACCGGTACCACGGTGTCGGAATCGGACTGAGTCACAAATAACGGCGCAGTACACTTTCGGGCATTGGCGACGCAATCCAGTTCATCGGGTATCAAGTCCGCGATGTACTTTGCCATGCCAAAGTTCCACCAGTTGTAGCGCTTCCACTGGCGAATCATCTGAGCCACCGGCGGGGGGTTCCGCAGATAAAGCCCCGCCACTTCCCGACGCGCCCCGAGATACAACGCCGACACGCAGCCCAAACTGTTGCCGACCAGCAGCACGCCCCAACCCGGATGCCTTTCTCGCACAAACTCGAACACCGATTCGCACTGAAGCCCCGTGGTGTGCAAGGTCGCGCGGCCGGTGCTTCTCCCATAGCCACAGGGATTGACCGAGTAAACGACGCTTGAACGGTGCGTCAAAAGCTCCGCCGGATGCGGCCCCGCACGCTCGGCTCTACCTCCGGTGCCCGGAAACTTTAACGCGACGATGCCATTTTCGCAGCCATTGTCAGCCCCCATGTTTTTGCGGAAGCATTCAAAGACTTCCAGAGTTTCTTTGCCCGCAGCGACCTTGTTGACCACGCGATGCTCAGGGTCGATGGGATGCCGGTTCGCATTGAGAACCAGTTTGTCGGTGAGTCGCGAAAAAATCATTGCAAAAAGTCAACCTGCTGGTGTTCGCCATGGCGATTGCGTCAACAGACGGCAGCCGTCGTCCTGGCCGTCAGCCGCCAACAACGAAAAACGTTTCCTAAATGGTGGCCGCAATCTCGGCGGCCCTGACGCACAACGCCTGAGCCGCTGCCATCGAACTTGCCTCCGCAATCGCACGCACAATCGGCTCGGTGTTGCTGGGCCGGACCAGGATCCACTTGTCCGACCAGTCCAATCGCAACCCATCCATGTCGCTCGACTGAGCATCATTGAACTCGGCCGCGAGGGCTGCGTACAGCTTTGGAACTTTGTCGCGGTCGATCGCAATCTTTGTTTTGTGAATGTCGTACGAGGGGATCTCTGCGGCTAACTGGGCAATGGATTTGTCCGCTGCGGCCATCGCGTCAAGCACCTGGGCCATTGCCACAAAGCTGTCTCTGACGTAGCCAACTTTGGGGTCGATCGGACCGCCGTTACCTTCCCCACCGTAGACGGCATCGAGTTCGATCATTTTGCCTGTCACGTTTGCTTCGCCGACGGCACTCATGTGTAACTCACAGCCATGGTTTTTGCAGATGTCCGCCGACATGCGACTGGACGAGCAATTGATCACAACGTTTCCTTTTCGTGTCGTCAAAGCATGGTTCAGTGTGATCGCTAGGGTGTACTCTTCGCCAACGTACTTGCCGCTGGCATCAATCAAAGCCAAGCGGTCCGCGTCGGGATCCTGGCAGAAGACCACATCGGCTCCAAACGCGGTCGCCTGCCTTGTCGTGTCCTGCAAGTTGGCTTCGGTTGGCTCGGGGGGGTGTTCGAAAAGTCCATCCGGCGTCGCACCAAGGCACTTCAACTCGCAGCCCAGATGCTCCAGCAGTTTTTGCCCCAGCACCGAGCCTGCGCCATGATGGCTGTCGAGCACGACTTTGAACTTTTTGTCACGAATCTTTTCAACGTCGACAGTTGCCGTCACCGCATCCAGGTGCTCGGAAGTCGTATCTTCCAACGGCGCAATTTTCCCGATTCGGTCATGCGGAACAAGCTTGAACTGGTGCGCCCGATACGCGTCGATGACCTTCTGCCCTGCCGCCGCATCAATCACGCGGCCACTGCCACTGAAGAGCTTGATCCCGTTGTAGGGGGCCGGGTTGTGGCTGGCTGAAATCTGAATTCCACCGGCCGCCTTGTGCTTTCGCACCAAAATTCCAGTCGTAGGTGTTGCCGCCACGTTGCCGTAAATGACATCGCGTCCAATCGCCGACAGGCCACTGCAGATCGCCTGAGCCAGCATCGTTCCGGTGGTTCGGCCGTCCCGAGTCACCACAATCGGCCCTTCTGTGTCCAAACCCTGGGCAAACGCGGTGGTAAATTTGATCGCCAGAACCGGGTCCAGGCTTTCGCCAATGATGCCTCGCAGACCGGAGACACTGATTATGGGTTCGCTCATTTGAAGAAGTCATTAATTTTCGCGGACTATCGTTCGCCACGTTGTACCCGCCAATCCAACTGTTGGCTAGAATCACGACCCATCATTCGTTGTTTACCGATTTGCGAATCCAAAATGGCAGCCGAAACCCAATCCGTTATTGATAAAGCCCGCACCGCCGTCGATGCCGGCGATCTCACCCCATCCGCACTGGAAAATCTTGAGTGCTGGATGACACAGTCCCGGTACTCCCAATACGTCGATCAGATTGCCCAGCACGTCGAAGACGGCAAATGGAAAGAGCTTGACGACGTGTTCTGGACCGTGATCCCATTTGGCACCGGTGGTCGTCGCGGCATGATGTACCCTTTCGGTAGCAACGCGATCAACGAAAGAACCATCGGCGAAAGCGCCCAGGGCCTTGCCGACTACGTCAAAGAAATCAAACCCGACGGCCCGTGGAAGCTTGCCATCGCCTACGACACGCGGCACCGCTCCCGCGAGTTCGCTGAACTTTGCGCCAGTGTGATGGTCGCCAACGGATTCGAAGTTTACTTCATTGACGACTATCGCAGCACGCCCGAACTATCGTTCCTGATCCGCTACAAACAATGCGACTGCGGAATCATGGTCACCGCCAGTCACAACCCGCCCAGCGACAACGCGGTGAAAGTCTACTGGTCCAGCGGGGCTCAGTTGATTCCGCCTCACGACAAAGCCGTCATCGAAAAAGTCGGCAAGGTCGATGAGATCGCGAAAGTCGACTTTGAGCAGGCGGTTGCCGACAACAAAGTCCACATGGTGCGTGAGGAAACCGACGCGGCACTTCTCAAAGAGCACCTCAACGTTAGCTTCGATGGACCACGTGACCTCAAAGTTATCTACTCGCCCCTGCACGGGGTCGGCGAATTCAACGTCAAAACTCTGCTCGAAACGGTGGGCTTTGGTGACCTTGAAATTTACGGCCCGCACCGCGAGCCATCGGGTGACTTTCCCAACGTCCCGGGCCACGTTTCGAATCCCGAAAACGCGGCCGTCTTCGACGCCATCATCGACCACGCCAAAACAACCGGTGCCGAACTGATCCTCGCATCGGATCCGGACTGTGACCGGATGGGCGCTGCGGCCCCGTTGACGCTCGACCCAACTGGCCCTTGGAAGACCTTCAACGGCAACCAACTTTGTGCCCTGCTGGCGGACTTTATTTTGTCAAAACACAAATCCGCCGGCACGCTCACTCCCGACAGTTACATCGTCACCACTCTGGTCACCACACGTCTGCTGCGCCGCATCTCTGCGGAATACGGCGTCCGCTGCCTGGACAATAACCTTGTTGGCTTCAAGTGGATCTGCAGCGTGATGGACATCGAAGGGCCAGAGAAATTTCTTTACGGCACCGAAGAATCCCATGGCTTTCTCGTCGGTCAATACTGCCGCGACAAAGACGGAGCCATCGCTTGCCTGCTGATGACGCAATTGGCTGCCGAAGTCAAAGCCGCAGGCATCTCGCTGCACGACCACCTTGCCGCGATCTACAAAAAACACGGCTTCCACGCCGAACGCTTGGTCAACATTCGCATGGAAGGATCAGACGGCATGAAAAAGATGCAGGATTTGATGAACCGGTTCCGCACTTCGCCCCCCGAAACACTTGGCGGCCTGAACGTCACGTCCATCATCGACTACCAGGACAACCAGCGAAAGTTCCACGACGGCAGCCAGGAACCCGTCGCAGGCCCCAGCAGCAATTTGATCATTTTCGAAACCGATGTCGACGGCAACTACGTCGCCGCCCGTCCATCGGGCACCGAACCCAAAATCAAATTCTACATGTTCACCTACTTGCCACCGGAATCCAGCAGTGATCCCGCCGCCTGCCAGGCAGAACTAAGCTCTCGCCTTGACGGCTTCGCCGCCGACATGCAAACCTTCGCTGACAACGTATAGTGCTGTTTCGTCCTGTAAGTAGCTCGCCTCTCCGAGGCTGTGACCTTTTTGATCACCCTCCCATCTGGGAGGGTCGGCGGTTCACCGCCGGGGAGGGTTGCGGCGTCTGACCCCGGATTATTCACGACGACGGGCGTTAATTCTACGTCTGGCCAACAGGAGCAAGGAAAAAACTGAAATTCAACAAGAAATCTAAATCATCCGGTAGATGAAAACCACAGCGATCGTTTCATCGTATCTGAGTCGCGGATCACTGTCTCAACTGATTCTGACGCCCACGCCTCGTGAATAATCCGGGCTGACATTGCCAAAGGGAGAGCATTGGCGTTGCGATGAATAAAATCACACTCTCTCCAAGGCGCGAAAACTTGACCCGCCGAGTCGAGCTATAGCAGTCTCGGTGTACTGGCGTGTTCCATGGCGAGCACTTCGTGGTGAACGTTTCATAGTGAGGGCTTCCAGTCGTCGCAGCATACAACCACCCACCAATCACAGCAACAATTCACCCTCGTGATCACACCCATCACGGCCTTTCACCGACATGACTGAGCACCTTTTTACGTCCGACTCTGAACAGTCCACCCGCGAGTTTGGGATCCGGATCGGCCGCGCGATCCAACCCGGCACCGTGGTTGCCCTGATCGGGACACTCGGCAGCGGCAAGACACGATTGACGCAAGCCATCGCGGCTGGCCTGGAGATTACCCAGCCGGTCGTTAGCCCAACGTACACGCTCTGCGTTCCCTACTCAGGGCGCGTGGCGCTTCTGCACATGGATGCTTACCGGATCAAACATCCCGAAGAAGTCGACGAGCTGGACCTTTTCGACCTGGTCAACGACGGCACCGTTTTGATCGTCGAGTGGGCCGACCGAGTCCGGCAGCAGCTTCCCGACATCGATCTGAGCATCGAAATCACTCCCACCAGCCACGAGTCTCGTCAATTCGTTTCCACCGCTCATTCCCCCACAGGTCAGCAACTCCTTTCCCTAATTCTGACCAGCTGGCCGCAAGACTCGTGAGCCGCTGGCCGCAAGGCCTTGGGTATCCGCTCCCTGGCCGCCGATCCACATTCATCCGATCCGCCCAACGCACCGAACCCAGCCCCGAGTTTTCCCCGATATTGGTTCAATTTTCAGGTTTCTGTCCTCCCAACCTGCCCGGCAAACCCGCTTTTTAGCCCCAAATTCCCACCTCGAACTACTCAATCGCCTCCCAGTGACTATCTTGAAACGGGTATATATTTGCCCATTTTTGGCATTTGCGTGTCAGCGAATTCGCCTTTCCATGAAGTCCACACCTTTCGGAATCATCACACTAACGACGGCCGTGTTCGTCGTTACTGCGCTGGCATCCTGGTTAGGGCAGATGCACGGCCAGGAAACCGTAGGTGACTCCACGGTCAAATCGGGTCAGTTGGACTATTTATCGGAACCGCCTGGATCCACCATCCCGCAAATTGCCGAACCGCGATCCGAAGGCCAGCTTCCTGCCCGCGGCAGCCAAAACCGCGCCATCCAGGAAACCGCCACGCCGGCACAAGCCAACCCGATTCCCGAATCGCCGACCCTCGCAACTCCGGCCCAACCCTCGCCCGCCATGATCCTGCCCGGTCAGAGCATTCCTCGAGGTGAACTTCCGCCCGGCGAAATCCCGTTCTCAAACGACCCTCGCTCTCTGCTGCCACCACAAGCGATCCCACCGCCGCTGCCCACCGTAAACTCCGTACCAGGCATCAACCCTCCAACCACCATTGGACAACCCGCGATCCCTGGTGCGCCCTGCCCTCACTGCCATTCCAAAACCTGCACCATCTGTTGCCAGCCCAAGTGCATCACGAAAACCATTTGGGTTCCGCAGTGGCGAACCGTTTGGAATTCCATTTTCGAAACGCGCCACCGCACTGAAATTCAGGAACAAGCCCACACCGTCGAACAGGAGGTCGAACATCAGGTTCCCGAGATTCAGCAGTACACAGTGATGGTGCCCGAACCCCGCATCCGCACTTACCAGGAGTATCGCCAGGAAGAGTACCAGGAAGCCGTCGAAGAACCCTATTCGGTGATGGTTCGCAAACCCAAGCAGCGCAAAATCCCCGTCGACCGCGAAGAGACCTTCCGCGTCCCTGTCGAAGAAGAGTACACCGTGATGGTGCCACAGGAGAAAGAAGTCGCCGAAACCAAATACAAAAAAGTAACCGAAAAAGAGGCCAAAGAAGTCAAATTCACCGTCGAAGTCGAACGCGCGAAGAAACGAATTGTCCTCGACTATGTAGAGCAAGAACTGGAACTAAGAAAACGTGTCCCCTACACGTACACCAAGAAAGAGACGCTCATCAAGAAAAAGCTGGTCTACCGAAACGAAACCCGAACCCGGGACGTGGTTGAACACTACACCGACTACGTAGCTCGTCCGCTTCCGTATTCATGGCAAGAGCCGTCCATCCTTCACAAAACCCGTAATGCCCAGGAAAGCGGCGTCGTGTACGTTCCTGACGAACACAGAGAAACGCAGACCGTCTACGAGCGAAGCGCCGTCACTGACACGATTGAAGAAAACTACACCGTCGCTGAACCCTACATTGAAAAGGTCTGGGAAACGTACACCGAAAGCGTCCCGTACAAGGAAAACGTCGTTGTCTCATGGCAATCCCGCAAGCAAGTCCCACGCCAAGTCACACGACCTTATACCGTTCGCATCCCGTACATCGAAAACATCCCGAGGCAGTACGAGATCAAAGTCCCTCACACGGTGATGAAAAAAGGCATTCGTACGGTCCCCAAACAGATTCCGCAAACCAAATACCAAATCGTCAAACAGGACAAAGGCCACTGGGTCACCGAAGTTTCCACCTTGCCGACCATCGAAGTCACCTCCGACCGCTGTGGCTGTTCCACCTGCTGTCCGCAAACGAAAACCGTTCGCAAGACTCGCTGGCAGCCCAACATTGTTACCCAGCGAATTCCCTACACGACTTACGAAACCGTCAAGCAAAAAGTCCCCTACGAGTATCCGGTCGTCGAGTACAAAACGGGAACACGCACCCGTATGGAACCCGTCACGCGCTACCGCGAAGAAAAACGCCAAGCCACCCTCGAAGTCTTCGACTTCAAGCCGGATAAACAGACCACAACCGTCGAAGTCACAAAGTACAAACAGGTGCCAAAGCAGCGTGAGATCTCGGTTCAACGAATTCGCCAAAAACGCCTGACGCGAGAGATAGCCATTACGAAATACGAAACGACCGAAGGCCAAAAAGAGATCAAGATCGGCTTCAACGTGCCACAGTTTACCGTCAAAAATGTCGAGGAGCGGTTCGACGAGTTAGGACCGAAGGAAACGAGAACCGGAGAATTTGAGGCCCTGTTCCCAGTGCCTGCGACGAGAATTAAAACAGAGACTTACGTTGTGCGTGTCCCGGACACCATCGACGTGCCCGAGGAAGTCGAAGTTGAACTGACCGAGTATCGCGATGTCGTTAACACGATAACGGTAAAAATCCCCAAGCCCCGCATCGAAACCACGATCGAGAAAATTCCGGAGATTCGCACACGGATTGAATACGTCGATGTGGAAAAGGAAATCCCCTACATCGTGACGAAAAAAGTCACCGAGATGGTGCCGCAAAAGCGTACTCGCACGGTCTACAAAACCGAAACCCGCACTGTGGCGGAATTGAAAACCGAAACCTATTTCGCCGACGAAGAAGAAGTCTTCACCCGCACCGTGTACAAGAAAAAAGTACGTGACGTTCCGGTCAACCGCGCTGAAATCTACTGGGTCAATGTCCCCAGGGTTCTCAAGAAAACCGTTTTCAAAACCGTCAAGCGTAAAGTCAAACGCCCGGTCCTGCGACGCGTTCCGGTCAAGGTTCCGTATCAGGTCGAAGTCCGCATTCCGCGTCAGGTCTGCACGATGGTTCCTCAGCAGATCACGATTCCCGTCGAAGAATGCTGCGAGCACTGCGTCCATCATCTTTCCGGTGTCAGCGATGTCTCCAACGCCTGGGCCGACTACGCCTGGCGCCGCACCACGGCCATCTACGACTGGATCTCTACTTCCCCGTAGAATCAATATCGAGTACCGAGTACCGAGTACCCAGTACCCAGTACCCAGTACCGAGTACCCAGTACCCAGTACTCAGTACTCAGTACTCAGTACTCGGTACTCGGTACTCGGTACTCGGTACTCAGTTCTCGACACTCCCCATTCCGAATTTCCACCCCTCCCGCTACCCTGTCCATGTCACCTACCCTTCAAAACCAGCCTCGTGAACATCGTCATCCTTGGCGCCGGCACCGTCGGCTCATCCATCGCCGAACAACTCTGTAGCTCCAGTCACAGCGTCACCGTTGTCGACACGGACGCCACTCGCATTCAGTCGATCAACGACAAATTCGACGTCCGCGCCCTCACCGGATCCGCCTCCCACTCCAGCACCCTCTTTCAATCCGGCATGGTCGCCGCCGACATCTGCCTTGCCGTCACAGGTGACGACGAAGTCAACCTCGTCGCCGCCAGCATCGCAAAAAAGCTCGGCGCTCGCCGCTCCATCGCCCGCGTCTACGGTCCCGTCTTCCGCGACCTGAGCACCTTCGACTACCAGCAACACTTCAACATCGACCGCATCATCTCCCTAGAGCAACTCACTGCCCTGGAACTCGCCCGCAACATCCGCGCTCCCGGTTCGGTTGTCGTCGAACAACTCGCCCGTGGCGGCTTCGAAGTCAACGAACTGATCATTGGCCAACCCGGCCCCGTCACACAGGTCCCCATCCGCGAAATCGAATTCCCTCCCAACGTTCGCGTCGGCACGGTTCAGCGAGCCAAAAAGATGTGGATCGCCAACGCTGATGACCAACTCGAAGTCGGCGACCGGGTCACCGTTTTCTGTGCTCCGGAGCATACCGAAACGGTTCGCAAACTCTTCGGCATGGAAAAAACTCCTCCCAAACGCGTCGTCATCGCCGGCGGGGGCGAAACAGGCCTGCACCTTGCCCGCATGCTTGAACGCGAATCCTTCCGCGTGATGATCATCGAAAGCGACGAACAGCGTTGCCAAATCCTTGCCGGCTTGTTGGAAAACGCGTCGGTCGTCCACGACAATGCCAAACGCCGCGAAGTCCTCGAAGAAGAGCGGATCGAATCGGCAGATTTTTTCGTCGCCTGTACCGGAGAAGACGAAGTCAACATGATGATGAGCGTCGCGGCCAAAGACCTCGGTGCCAAGAAAGTCCTGGCCGTAATTGGACGACCGGACTACACCCGCATCACCGAAAAGATCGGCATCGACGTCGCGGTCTCCCAGCAAGAATCAATGTCCAAGCAAATCAGCGCTTTCCTGAACGAAGGCAACGTGCTGATGCGAGCCAAGCTTCCCGGCGGACTGATCAGCGTCCTCGAAGTCGAAGTCGGCGAAGCGGCGGGATGTACCGCGGGCAGCCTTGCAGAAATCTCCATGCCCGAACGTTGCCTTGTCGCTGCGATCATGCGACAGGACCAGGTCTTCGTCCCCGGAGCCTCCAACCAGGTCAAGCCCGGTGACATCGTCGTGCTCCTTGTCGAACACGACATGATTGACCAGTGCATCGGCTTCTTTTCGTAACCCGGCACATCCGGCCCGCAAAGGCCTTGGGTAGCGGGATCCTTACGCGTCTCGGCGGACAGCGAATCGGTATTGGCGAACATCGCCCACAACCCGCCTTGCCCCAACAGCACCCAGTTCGGCACCCAGTTCCGCACCCGAACGGGAGTCGTTATCCAAACGTGACTCTCGCGGACGTTCCTTGAATCGCTTGTTATAAGTCCCAAAATCGCAACCGCCGGCAAAGCTTAGTACGGCAATCAACAAAATGATGACAGGGATGGACTTCATGGGTTCTTTCTGATTCAAACAACTGACCGATACCAGTTTACTTTCGCTCTGCGAGCTTCCAAAGCCTAAATGACCTGTTTCGATGTCGCCGGGAAACATATGCTGGACAACATGCAACCAGACGACCTTTCAGAACTTGACCCGATCACACAGGCGGTTGAAGGCCCAATCGAAGGCCCAATCGATGGCCCAACTGAACACGACACCGACCCGCATCGTCAAAAATCAAGATTCAAGGTCTGGGCGATCAGGCTGTTGTTTTTTGGTCTGATCTGCGTGGCGACCATCATCGGCGGACTGGTCTGGATTTTGTCTCTCGCCACCGCCCAACCGGAATTCTATAGCGAAATCCTCAAAAAAGATCCGCAGCAACAGATGGCTAGGGGAGCCGAATTTGAGCGGCAGATTCTCGACATGCGAAACAGCATGCAACTTCAGGACGACTGGTCACTGAAAGTCTCCGACGAACAAATCAACGGCTGGCTGGCGACCACCGCCAAACAGAATTTCCCCGACCTGTTCCCACCGGCAATCAGCGACCCCCGTATCGTGATCAAGGACCAGGACGTGACGATCGCGTTCCGCTGCGACATGAAGGCATTCAAGGGCGTCGTGGTTCTTCGCGGCCAGATCTTTCTCACCGAAGTCCTCAACAAAGTCGGCATCCACGTGCATTCGATCCATTCAGGATCTTTGCCCATTCCCGTTGCATCGGTCGCCACGCAAATTTCTGCGGCAGCAAAAGACGCCGACTTCGACCTCGAATGGGAAATGGGTGGTGAATTCCCCATCGCACTGATTGCCATGCCCGACCAACTGGTCAACCTGGGCAACGGAAACTACCTTGAACTCAAAGCCATCAACTTTTCGGGCAACGAAGTTGAAATCATTGGCAAGTCGCACGACAACAGCGAAAAAGCCGTCCAAGAGAAAGAGGACAAGTAACCCCGGATTATTCACGACGACGGGCGTTGATTCTACGTCTGGCCAACAGCAGCAAGGGGAAAGGCTGAATTTCAACAAGAAACGTAAATCATCCAGTAGATGAAAACCACAGCGATCGTTTCATCGCATCAGAGTCGCGGATCACTGTCTCAACTGATTCTGACGCCCACGCCTCGTGAATAATCCGGGGTAACAAGACGCAGCGTTTGACCAACGCAGCGTTTGACCAACGCAGCGTTTCACCAACGCAGCGTTTCACCAAGTAAGCCGCTGGCGGTGAGGCCTCCGGTGTCTGTCAGTTTGCCGCCTGTTCCTGGACCTTGTCCTGCTCCACACAATCCGTCGTTGGCTTCGAGCAGATACCGCAAACCGTCTCGCCATCCTCGTTGGTCATCGCCGCCAACCCGCCGCAAGAACCGGTTACCGGTTTGTTGTTCAGAATCGCTCCCGCGGCCATGCCCAGAATCGCCAATGCAAAAATGGCAAACGTCAACAAAAACGTGGGCAGGATCGATGACTGCGTGTTGGTTTTTTCTTTCTTTTCTTTCTTTTCTTTCTCGCTGTTTTTGTCTTTGCCCTTGTCTTCGTCTTTCTCCATTGCGACAGTCGACTTGGCCTTTCCATTGACGTCGATGCCATCCGGATAGTCGCCGGAAGCCCTTTCGACCATCTTTTCGCCGTCGCGAGCCAGAGTCACCAGCGGCAACCCGAGCGAACCGCAAACTTCGTGGCCTTTTTCGCTCCCCATCACCATCACCGCCGTCGCCCAGGCGTCAGCGGTCATGCAGTCGTCAGCAATCACCGACGCCAAAGCCATCGAATGTTCCACCGGGTATCCTGTCGCCGGATCGATCGTGTGAGAATATCGCTTGCCATCAATTTCGATGTAGTTCCGGTAGTCTCCCGACGTCGCCACCGCCTTTCCCGATAGCGGGATGACGCGCAGCAACTGTTCGCCTTCGGCCGCAAACCTGAACCTGACGGGTTTTTCAACGCCCACGTTCCAGGGAAGCCCGTTGGCACGCAAGCCTGCCGTCATCACTTCGCCGCCAACGGACACCATCGAATTCTCCAACCCGATCTCGGATAGCGATCGCTTGACCCGGTCCACGGCGTAGCCTTTCGCGATCGCAGAAAGGTCAACTTCGAGATTCACATGAGACTTTTTCAGTGCAGGCGGATCGAGCCTGACAGCCAGCTTTTGCCAACCGACGTACTTTCGAATTTCTTCGATCTGCTCTTTTTGAGGAAGCTCCGGAATCTGTTTTTTGTCCGGACCGAAATTCCACAGTTTCACCAACGGCCCCACCGTCGGGTCAAAGGCCCCGGCTGACTTTTCGCTGACCGCGAGGGCTTTCGCCACAACCGCTGCGGTCTCGGCGTTGACTTCGAACCAGTCAGTCAACTTCCTGCGATTGAATCGCGAGATATCAGACGATTCAAGATACGTCGACATCAGTTCGTTGACTGTCTTCAAAGAATCTGTCACCGCAGCCTGGATCTTTTTTCTGTCTTCCAGCCCGGTTTTGTCCGTATTGACCAGCACCTTGAACTTGATCGGTCCCATCGTGCGACCGGTGACTTCGACCGTTTGCTGCATCGCGTCTGCAGATTGCCACACGCAGCACAGCCACACGGCGGCCAGCAGCAAATGTCGGGCTTGTTGCATTTTCAAACCAACGCTTCCAAAAAAAGATGACGGTTGCAAAAAAGGTAACGGTAAATCGCAGACCACTTTCCGCTTAACGACAATCCAAGTAAAGCCGCTTTCGAACAGACGATGCGTAAATCGGCAATTTTGTTGATTGCCAACTCACGCGCGGTGAATCGCGGCCAGTGGGAAACCTCGGTGGCAAGTCCGCCTCCAGTGGTACCCACAATCGGAGTAATCGGACGATGCGCTCAATCCATTGCACATCGTCAAAGTTTACGAGGAGTGCAGAGTCTCCCTTGCCATGTCGAAAATGATAGCATCCCCAGCACTTACGTCAGCAGCTTCCAGAGACACTTTATGAGCGACGAAAAAGAAACTACAACGGAGTCAGAACTTGCAGATCTCAAACGAGCTCGTAAGAAAAAAACCGAGTCCTCGGCACTGCAGTCGCCCCTAGAGACCTATCTTCGCGAGATCAACGAGACCCGCTTGCTCACCGCCGACGAAGAAAAGGAGCTTGCCCGGGCGATTGCCAAGGGCGACGTTCAGGCACGCGACAGGATGGTCCGAGCCAACCTTCGCCTAGTGGTCAACATTGCACGCGGTTACACCGGAAAAGGCCTTGGGCTACAGGACCTGATCGAAGAAGGCAACCTTGGCCTGCTTCGAGCGGTGGAGGGATTTGACCCGGATGTGGGAACGCGTTTTAGCACCTACGCCAGTTACTGGATCAAGCAATCGATCAAGCGGGCTTTGATCAACAGTGCGAAAACGATTCGCATCCCGGCTTACATGGTGGAGCTACTTTCGAAGTGGCGTCGAGCGACGATCCGTTTGACCGAAGAACTTCGCCGCAACCCGACTCCCGAAGAAGTCGCACGCTTGCTGGGCCTGCCAAAACGAAAGCTTCCCATCATCAAGAAAGCCATCCAGATCTACAACGCAACGCCTCAGACCGACCAATCGGACTCCGGCTGGTCGCTTGGCGAGATGGTTCAGGATGAGCGGATGCGGTCGCCTGCCCAGGAGTTGCTCGAAAGCGATGTGCTGAATCACATTCGGACGATGATGCACGAGTTGGACGAACGGGCAGCAGCAGTGCTTCGTATGCGGTTTGGCCTGGACGGCATCGAGCCCCATACGCTCAAGGAGATCGGCGAAAAGCTTGGCCTGACCCGTGAGCGTGTCCGCCAGATCGAAACCGAAGCCCTCAAGCGGCTTGGCGATGGTCTTCGCGATCCCTACGACATGGAAATGACCATGCCCTTCTGATGCTCGCATCGCGGCGGCAAACATCGCATCGCAACCAATGGCCTCTGCTTGCAGAGGCTTTTTGTTTGCCAACGCAGCTGGCGGCAAACCGGGCGATGTGTCGCGGCCGCTGGCGTCGGCTATTTCTTTCGCTGATCGCCGTCGTGTCGCTTCAAGCCGGCCCGGTCCAGCAGTGATTCGCGGAAAAAGTCATCCACAATTTCATCTTGTGGCGGCGTTCCGTAGGCTCCCAATTCCATCGGATCGTAGGAGATTTCGAATACGTGTTTCGCGATGGTGACGTTGCTGCCCGGGTCGAGCCTTTTGCGTGAGCCTTGCGCGACTCGCTTGCCGTCGACCTTAACCCCATTTCTGCTGCGGAGATCGCGGACAAACCAGTATCCTTCCTCAACTTCAAGAAGGCAGTGATGCCCCGATACGTTGCCGTAATTAAGGATGATGTCGCAGCCGTCGCGTCGTCCGACTCGAAGCCTCTTTTTCATCAGTGGAATGGGGTCGCCGCCGCCGGTTGGAACAAGTTCGCCAAACATGGTGAATTGGGTGGGGGAAAGTTGTAAGGTTAGGATAAGTGGTGTAAAACGGCCGCCGAGCCGCCCAATTATCTTTTTCAAGTTTAGGTTGTGAATCAAAAGTCGTCAAATATCGGAGATTCTGTACCTACGCAGTGGCCACACGACCGTTCAGATTTCAACTGGAAGGCGGCGGGCCTTCGTTACTTTGGATACAGTTTTTATCTGCGGCAGGTTTTTGGGTTCCGGGTTCAGCGGGTAAGCGTTGATGCCGGTTTCACATGTCCCAACGTTGACGGGACAGTCGCGATCGGCGGTTGTACTTTTTGTGACAACCGTAGCTTCAGTCCCAGCCGACGGCTTCCCAAGCAAGACATTTTGGACCAGATCGATGATGGAATATCACGGATCAAACGGCGCTACAACTGTAAGCACTTTATGGCTTACTTTCAGCCGGCCACCAACACGTACGCGCCGGTCGATGTGCTCAGGCCGTTGTACTTCAATGCGATTTCCCATCCCGATGTGATTGCTTTGGCGATCGGCACGCGACAGGACTGTGTTCCCGACGAAGTCCTTGATCTGCTAGAAGAGATCGGCGGTGAGATCCCGCTAACGGTCGAGTACGGGTTGCAGACGATCCACCAAAAATCGCTTGACTGGATGAATCGTGGCGACTCGCACGAATCGTTCCTTGATGCGATGCAGCGAAGTGTTGGACGTGGATTTGAAATCTGCGGTCACATCATGTTGGGGCTTCCCGGTGAAAGCCATCAGGACATGATGGCCACCGCGCGAGAGGTCGCAGATTCAGGGCTGGACGCGGTCAAGATCCACAATCTTTATGCGGTCGAAGATACCCCGTTGGCCAGCCAGGTTCGCAGTGGCGAAGTCAAGCTGATGGAGTTGGACCAGTACGTTACAACGTTGATTGACTTTTTGGAATTGCTGCCGCCCTCGATGGTTGTGGAACGAATCAGCGGAGAAGCCCCCGGCAGTTACTTTCTGGGCCCACAATGGTGCCTGGACAAACCCGCAGTTCTGCGGACGGTGAAAGCAGAGATGGAGCGGAGAGATACCTGGCAGGGAAAGAAGTATGTGGCGGGCGGAGCAGGTTAAGCCGGATTATTCACGACGACGGGCGTTGATTCTACGTCTGGCCAACAGGAGCAAGGGAATAGCTGAACTTTAACAAGAAAATTGAGTCGTCCGGTAGATGAAAACCACAGCGATCGTTTGATCGCATCAGAGTCGCGGATCACTGTCTCAACTGATTCTGACGCCCACGCCTCGTGAATAATCCGGGGTTAAGCCAGGATCGCAGGGGCGGGGCCTCATCGATTCCGGGAAAGCTCGCGAAAAAAGCGCACAACAAAAAGCGCACGAAAAAAGCCCACGACAAACGTGAGCTCTGATCGTATGAAGCTTGGCGATCCAAGCCTACTTCTTCTTTTTGTCTTTGTTGCCGTACTTGCCAGCGAACTTTTGCTTGAACTTTTCCACGCGGCCCATCGTGTCGACGAACTGTTGCTTGCCGGTGAAAAACGGATGAGAAGCCGAAGAGATGTCGACGTAGTAGACGGGGTACTCGTTGCCGTCTTCCCACTGGATCGTGTCCTTGGTCTTGATCGTCGACTGAGTCAGAATCGCAAAGTCGGCTTTTTGATCTTTGAACACGACGGGGCGGTAGTCGGGGTGAATGTCGGGTTTCATTTTCGTCTCGGCTATGCGAAATAAAGGGGCTTTTCTTGTTGAATCGGAAGTCGCGAAGTGTAACTAATGACCCGATTTAGTCAAACCATAATCGGCCCCTCTGAGCGTCGCCGTTCAGGAATTAGGACCGATTTTGCCCATTTTCGCCGCTTTGGGCTCGATGAGCCCCGATTATCGGCCAGTCACTTACCGCTCAATTGTGGCCGTTGCCCGATATTCGGTCGTATCCTGAACCGACACCGTGCCGTCGGCACCGGAAGTCAGCACGCTGTCGCCCGACAAAGCCAACAACCCACGGTCACCGGCGTCGCTGGAAAAGCTGGCTTTCTGGCTCCAGTTGCTGGACGAATCAAACAGGTAAACTTCGCTCGAATCGCCTCCGCTTTGGGCGATGGCCAAAGTTGAATCGTTCAGATCAACGCTGGTGCCAAATCGTCCGCTTTGGGCTTGCCCGTCACCGACAAATTTGCGGCTCTGGTTCCATTCGCCCTCGTTCCATTGAAACAGATAGGCGGCACCGCTGCTTTGGTGCCCGCTGGCTCCGATCGCAACCGTGGTTCCCCGGATCGCGATTGAGTTTCCAAATTCATCACCGGCAACAGAATCATTGGCGGCAAATGTACTTTGATGAGCCCACCGGTTGTTGCTGATGAAGAACAGCGATGCTTCGCCGGACTGGTTTGCATTGGGGGCGGTCACGGCCAACGAGTTGTCGTCCAGGGCCACCGCATGGCCAAATCGGTCGCCTGACTCCGGCGATTCACTCACCAGCGTGGCGACGCGCTGCCAGCCTGAATTAGTTCGGGAGAAAACGGTGGCTGTTCCGGAGTTCACCGGCCCGTTGGCTTCGTCGTGGACGGCACCGACGACGATCCGATCCTCGTTGACATCGACACTGAATCCAAATTGGTCACCGGCATCAATGCCCGCAGCGAGCAATCGTGTTTCCCAGTTCCATCGATCGCCATTCAATTCAAAGACGTAAGCGGCTCCGGCGTCGGTCTGTCCCGAGTCAGCCAACCTTGAGCCCACAACGAGCGTGTTGTCGTGAATGCTGACCGATGATCCAAACTCGTCGCCCCCGAGGACGGTCGAAGGGGTAAGCCTGCTGTGGAAGTTCCATTGGCCGTCCTGATTTTGAAAGACAAACACGGCCCCACCCCGGACGCCAGAACGAGTCAGCGCGGTGGGGGCTCCAACAACGGCCCAGTCGCCATCGACAGCGATGGAAGCTCCAAAATTATCGGTAGCGTTGCCGTTGATCAGTTGCGCCGCCTGGAAAACGGTGTAGTCAAAGGTAACCGCCTGGCTGTCAGGCGTTTGAGCGAATGCCACAAACGAGTCGCCCGCTGGCATGCCGGCAAGCACAACACTGTCGCTGGCGGCCACCGATTGTCCCAGACGCAAGGAATCGGTATGGGTCAGGAGCCTTTCCTGAACCCAAGCGCCGGATTGATTGGAGAACTCAAAAACCCCGCCGCTGTTGGTGCGATCCGTGTCCAACCCCACAGCAGATGCGACAAAGGAGCTGTTGTTCGCGTCGATCGCCCACCCCAGTTGGTCACCGCGTTTGAATTCGGAGTGCACATGCTTTTGCTGAAACTGTGCGTCGAGATTAAAACGGAAAACGCCGCCGGTGTTGATGACGCCCGCGTGGTCATGCAAGAAGGCTCCGACAAAGACGCCTTCATCGGTGATCGCCACGGATGACCCAAATTGGTCGCCGCTGCGGACCGACTGGGCTGTCAATGCCTGCTGCCGCCAGGCTTGTCCGTACTCATTAAGCGTGAACAGCCACGCAGATCCGGTCTCACTCCGAGGTGCGCCCACGACCAGCCTCTGGTTTCTCAGATCGATGTCCCAGCCAAACTGGTAGCGACCCGAAAGTCCACTTTCGATCACGTCGGCTTCGTAATACGACTCGTATCCGTTGTGACGGAAAATCGAAACGGAGCCCGCGTTGAGGAACTCGCCATCACCAAACCGGTTTCCAACCGCGATCAGGTCGCCGTCGATAGCGACCGACACGCCGAACCGGTCACCCCTGCGAACCCGCTCGCTGTTCAGGCTTTCCAGAATCTGCCAATCGCCCGCGTCGCTACGCTGAAGCACATAGGCCGCGCCACTGTTGAAAGCGTATTGGTCGTCGTGTACCGAACCGACCACGATGGTGTCGCCTTCGATGTCCACCGACCAGCCGAAAAGATCTCCGCTCCGGTTGGTCGGAGAAACGACTTCGGCGACCTGTTGCCAGGCACCGTTGGTGAGTTCGTAGACGAAAACCGCACCATTGTTCAGCCTGGAGTTGCTGTCATGGAAAGGCGACCCAACGACCGCCCTGTTGCCGTCGATGGCCACTGAAAATCCGGTCTGGTCGTCGATTTGCGACGAGTCCGACGAAAGTAAGTCTGCCCGCAAGCTGTTCTGAAACCGAAGCGTCCCGTCGGCCGCTCTTTCGATGTTGCCACCGCTTACGTTTTCGATGGCGACGATGTGGGCGCCGGCCGAGTCATTGGCAAGCACATCCAGCACCGAATCGCTGTCCGAAAAGTAATCATCCGCTGCATTGAATTCATCATTGGCCAACATCTCGCTGGCGGTCGCAAGGAACTCTACAAGCGCCTCACCGCCGGCCCCATCGGTTGGCCACACTGAAAACTGGTTCACGACTCCGCCGATCTGATTGGTCGTTCGCAGCCCTCGATCGGCCTGGTGTTCCCACGACCAAAAATCAACGCCAATGATTTTGTCGCCGCGACCGTCGAGAGCATGCAGCAGGCTTCGGTAGACTGCTGCCTGTTCGTCTGGATCATCGGCATATCGATCGACGGCACTTTCATCGACAAAATCGCCAGGCGTCACCGCGAAAGGGAAAATGCTGGTGAAATTTCGCCTAACCGCACCGAATTCCTGAATGAAAACCGGCAAGTCGAATTGGTCCGCGACCGATTCGAGATTGTCAAGCTCCCGGTTCCATGCGTCGACCAACCTGTTGAAAATTTCGTCCGAGACCGGGCCGGTGTCGGCAACATCCCGGAAATCTTCCGGAGCAATCAGGCTGCCGTAGGCGCTCACGCCAAGAAAATCCAGGTTCGGGTTGGCCCAGATTCGCCGAAACGCGTCCGACTGGTAAATGTCAAAGTTGGCCGTAAAGCCGACTTGTCCCTCGAAGTTCGCCGCGACATCCTCGATCAGCGAATCAAAGTACGCGTTGTTGTTGGGATCGCTAACCATTTCGTTCAACTCACTGGCGACGGTAAGCCGATCGATGCCATCGATTTCTGCCAGTGAGAGGACGAAATCACGATACTGGTTCTGGAAATTCGTACGGGCGGCCCCGGTCGGGTTGTAGTCGCCGCGCCATCCCTGATCGGTTTCAAACAGTGGAAGCACCGAAACGGTCAAACCAAGTTCATCGGCGCGTTGAATCGCACTGCGAACGGTGTCTAGGTGTGTCCCGCCGGTAACCGATCCGTCTTCGAGAACCCGACGGTAGACCGAGAAGTTTACCTGGTCGGCACCGTGAGCCGAAAGCTCATTGACGGCCGCGAGCCAACCGGTTTCGATGTCATACGAATCCTGGCTGTTCCTGGCGTCTTGCCAGATAAAAGCATTGATCGTTGCTCCGACCTGTGGGTCGAATCCGGGTTGATAGATGTCCGCGGTCATAAGTTGGCGCGGTTCGAGACGGTCAAAGTTCAGCCGGTGGGCTCGGCGGGCTTTGGGTGATGGCATAGATTGTTTCTGCTGAGAAGGTCGGCGGGCGGGAGATGCAGCGCTGCACGGGCTGTTTTTCAAACCCATCTGAAACGTAGGTCAGAAAATTCGCCCGCGTGGTAACAATCCTGCAAAGTTCCAAAAGGCTACGCTTCGCCGATGCGCTGCGGTGACAATGCAACACGTTGATTTTTCGAAACGCAGGCGCTTCGTCGGCACCCATCGCGACGACGGCGCGTTTGGAAACGCCAGCCAGCAACGCAAATTACTGAAGTTCGCCAATAGCCTGAATGAAAAATTGGGCACTTGGCTGGGCACCGGTGCGCAACCCGGTCAAAGCCATCTGTGTGGGAATCAGTTTTTGGTCCGCTCGTATAAGCAGCCCGGATTATTCACGACGATGGGCGTTGATTGCCGTTTAAGTCACACCAGGCGTATCCCAAAGCAGGATCGCCTCCGGGTTTTCTGTTCACCTCGCTGATCAACCCGGATTATTCACGAGGCGTGGGCGTCAGAATCAGTTGAGACAGTGATCCGCGTCTCTGATGCGATGAAACGATCGCTGTCGTTTTCATCTATCGGATGATTCGCGATTCTTGTTGAAATTCAGCTTTTCCCCTTGCTCCCGTTGG
>CALFWR010000032.1 GCA_937928555.1 uncultured Pirellulaceae bacterium | reverse complement strand
GATCCGCGACTCAGATACGATGAAACGATCGCTGCGGTTTTCATCTACCGGATGATTTACATTTCTTGTTGAATTTCAGTTTTTCCCTTGCTCCCGTTGGCCAGACGTAGAATCAACGCCCGTCGTCGTGAATAATCCGGGCTGATTAACGGCAATCAACGCGTGTCGTCGTGAATGCTTCCGAATCAAGGACTTCTTCAAAAAAGCGGCGACCAACGCGAAAGACCGTTGACTCGATGACACCAGCAAAGTCAGCGTTTTTCGGATCGGTCCATCTTTCGTCGGTTTCTTTTTGCTTGAAATCCAAAAAGTTCGAGCTAACCTAGCGGCTCAAATAGGACTGATCCTAAAAAACCACCATTTTTCCCTCAAATACAGCCCCCTTTTTGATGCGAATAGTCTGCGTATGCGAGGACGAGCCCTCTGCAAACTGTGTTACTTCTGGGCTCATTCGAGACCACGAGATACCGTTACTGATAATTCCTGACTATTCGGCGCCTCGCCCGGTCGAAGTTTGGAAGAAATCAGCCAAGACAAAGCCCGTTGCCAAAGTAATCAACACGTTCTTTTTCAGCCTGTTTCCTCGGAAAGCTGTTCGCAGCAAGGTGCGGGAAGAAATTCAAAGGCGCGGGGCGGGTGAATTGGATCTTGCCAACACAGGCACTGAATTCAAAAAAATTCCAACGCATGAAATCAACTCGAAATCGACGGCGGAGTTGATCGCAGCACACCATCCGGATGTCTTGTTCGTCTGCGGTGCCCCAATTTTGAGACGCCGGATTTTTACGATACCCAGATATGGAGCTGTGAATTTCCATTATGGCTACTCGCCGAAATACAAAGGGCAACATTCGTTGCTGTGGGCTTACAATCGCCGCGACCACGAAAGTCTTGGTGGGACTTTTTTGAAAATCGACAAAGGCGTCGATACCGGTTCTCCAATCTCTTTCATCTATCCCCAAGTCCTCAAAACGGATTCGCTCGAAGTCATCGAAGCGAAGCTGGCCGTCTTGGCACGCGAGCATGTTAGTCAGGCAGTGATTGCCGCTGCCAGCGATGATCCGTCCACCGTAGCGATGAGCGATGACAACAATTCACCCCGAAAACATTTCATGATACGGTTCGCCGACTACGGCCCCATTGTTCACATGGCTTATTATTTTCAGCTACTTCAGAACAAATTACCTACCCGAAATTCAGTTTTACGAGAAGAACAAGTAGATATTGTTTAGACCGCCGCCAATGCTTGCCAAGGTCTCTCCAAGCCACACATCCTCCACCAAGTGGCTGCCCTTCCAAATCCATCCCATTGGAGGTCAACAGTGCCAAGCAATATTTCGTCCAACAAAAAACGGCCTAAGCGGCCAGTTCCACGTCCGCGCAGAAGCGATACCTATTCGCTGCTTGGCACTCAAACGGTGTTTTTGTGGGGAGGGATTCAGAATGATGCGCTTGGGCATAACGTCGAACAAGCAGTGGTGGAATTTGATGACGCGATTAACGAGGTTGCCTTTAACGCAAGCGTGCAGCATGTGATGCGATCCCATGAGGGGCTTTCTGTCAGGTTTGATCTGAGCCAGTCCGCTCGACCCACACAACACACAAATCGTCAATGGATGCCGTCGATTCGCACGGTTCAGGCCGTTGACGAAACGGCTTTGGAAGAGGTCTTGGTCGAAGAACGCGAGCAAGGTTTCGATCCCAGCCAATCGCCACTGGTGCGTATCGTTTTGCTACGTCGCGACAATCGAAATTGGGGCATGATCTGGACAGTGCATCGCATGGTTGCCGACAGGACCAGTATGCAAATTTTGTTGCAACAGGTGTTCACGGCTTACCAAGAAATCGCAACCGGCGGCCGACCGACTGAATTGCAGCCCACCTACCTTGAGACGTTGATACGACTCGAAGAGCAACGCCGCGACCAGCAAGACCTTGATCGTGACAAAGCGGTTGCTTCGATTCAGCAATGGTTTGGTGAAGTCGATTCACCTACGCTGCTGCCATCGAATTTTAAGGGGCAGAATCGATCGCACAAATTTTCCGTGGCCCAGCAAAAAATCTCCGACGTAAGTTATCAGCAAGTTCGAAAGGGCGTGTTGGATGCGAAAGTCAGCGAAGATGCGTTTGTTCAGTTGGCGTGGGCTGTGATACTTGGTCGCTACGGGGGCGGTCGAGACGTTTTGTTCGGTGGAAGTTCGTCCGTCCGCAATCCCACCAAAGGCAAAGAACCTTGCGATTCAATTGACATCGTCGGGCCGTGCAGAATCAATACGCCTGTTGTGTTGCAAGTCGATCAAAGTCAAACGGTTGGTGATTCATTACAAGCGTTGCACGTTCGACAATCGGTGATGGCTCAGGTTTGCGAGTCTGCGATCCACGAAATTCAGCGTTCCCTAACCGACTCGGTCCAGACAGATGTGACTTATCAACGCGACCAATTTGTTGACCAACCGACTAAACAGGGTGGGTGGCAGCGGCGGCGATTTAGTTCTGTTTCGCCTTGGGGCTGTCCACTGAGTTTGCTGGTTTGGGATAATGGCGATTCGTTTTCAGTCTCGTTGAGTTACGACAACGGGTTGTGCGATTCGCATGCGAGCGCTCAATTATTGGACGATTACTGTCACATTTTGGTTGAACTGTCAAGAAATTTGAACCAGCCGCTTGGTGAGCTGGAGGTATTGTCGCCGCGTATGCGAGAGCACCTGATCGACCGGCAATGTGTACGTGAAACGGTGCCGCCGCAACCGAGTGCGTTGATACGGATCATGGAGCAGTGTGATTTGCGTTCCGACGAACTGGCGATTAGCGATTTTCACGATTGCAGTGTGACCTTTGGTGACCTGGGGCAGCGAATCAGGCAACTTGCTCAGACGCTGCACGGTCAGGGTGTTCGCCAAGGAGACATTGTTGCAATTCATGTCGAGCGCAGTGTCGAAGCAATCGTCGGCATGTTGGCCTCGCACGCCGCAGGAGCTGCGTTTCTGCCGCTGGATGTAAACAGTCCGGTCGATCGACGAACGTATATGTTGCAAGACGCACGGGTGCGACTTGTTTTGGTCAGCGGTTCTGCCGATCTCGACACCGACGTGCAAAAGTTACGAATTGACCAACCGCTTGACGATCGTTTCAAAAGCCCGCTTGGATCGCTTCCGTCTGATCCGACGCCCGCCGGTGGGTTGGCTTATGTTATTTACACGTCCGGTTCGACCGGCAAGCCCAAGGGGGTTTGTATTCAACACGGTTCGCTGGCCAATCACATTGTACAGACCGCAGAATTATTTGAACTCACGCCGAAAGATCGCTGGCTTCAATTTTCGTCACTCTCGTTTGATTCCTCGATGGAAGAAATCTTCGTGTCGCTGGCTATGGGAGCCAGTTTGTGGCTGCGGCCCGACGATATGGTCTCCAGTGCGAGAGCCTTTTTTGAAGGTGTGCGAAAAACGGAGCTTACTGTTGTCACGCTGACCACGGCATTCTGGCATCAACTGGTCCATTCGCAGTCGGCATGGCCAGCATCGTTGCGGGTGGTCTTGGTCGGTGGTGAACGAGTCGATCCAGGGTTGCATGCCAGCTTCCGTGAAACAGTCGGTGACCAAGTCCGTTTTATCAACAGCTATGGCCCCACCGAAGCCACCATCGCGTGTACTTGTTACGTCGATGATGAAGGGGATCACGATTCGACCGTGTTGCCGATCGGTCGCCCGATGGGCGGTGCGTCATGTTTTGTTTTAGACGAAAACCTAGTGCCAGTGCCTCCCGGAGTGGATGGTCAGTTGTACGTTGGCGGCGCGGGGTTGGCACAAGGATATTTGTACCGAGAGTCGTTGACCGCCGAGCGATTTATCGCTCACCCGTTCCGGCCCAACGCGCGGTTGTACGCCACCGGTGACGTGGTGCGGCACACAGCAAAAGGAAACCTGGTGTACGTCGATCGCATCGACCATCAGGTAAAAGTCCAAGGTTTTCGCGTGGAATTGGGTGAAATCGAGAATTGCCTGCGAAGCCACTCGGCGGTGGAAGAGGCCGTTGTGGTGCCGGTGCGTTTGGGTGGATCGACACAGCTTGCGGCGTTTGTTCAGGCGTCCGACCAACAGAAGATCGATGGCAGTCGCTTACGAGAGTTTGTGGGCGATGCGCTGCCCCTGTTCATGGTGCCGCGACGAATTGAAGTTCTTTCGGCGCTTCCTCAAACTCCCGCCGGTAAAGTCGATCGGCAGGCATTGGTGGCTCGAAGTACTGAATTGTCAAATCAAAAACCTGAGTCGCAAACCGTCGCAGCAGCGATCGATGACCCGCTGCACGAGACGATTCTTCGCATCTGGTCGGAAATACTTGAGTCGCCGATTTCAGACCCGCGCGCTGATTTCTTTCAGGTCGGAGGCGATTCGCTGTTGGCCGTTCGCTTGTTTGTCGAAATCGAACGCGAACTCCAAGTTCAATGTAACCCCCACAAATTTTTCAACGACCCCACGGTCGAAACTCTCGCGAAACTTATCAGAAGCGACGACATGACTGACTTCAAAGCTCCGCTGCTTGCCCTTGCCGAAGAACCGGCAGACGTACGACCCTTGTTCTTTGCGCCGACCGTCAGCGGGCAGGTCGCTGACTACTTCCACCTTTCGGAATTACTCAATGGCGCCGCACCGATGTACGGGTTGCAAATGCGGGGCCTGCGAGATGGCGAGGAGATCCATGACGATTTACGTGATGCTGCTGAATTTTACATCCAACGTATGAGAGAGATTCAGCCCAAGGGCCCCTATAGTCTGGCGGGATACTCGGCCGGTGGCACCGTTTGCCTTGCAATCGCTGAGGCGCTTCACGAACAGGGGGAAACGACTGACTTGTTGTTGATGCTGGACGCGGTTCCGCCTGGGATTAATATCGCGTCGCCCTTCAGCAGTCCGCGTCGATTGTGGCGTCTGGTGCGGACGACGATTGATCGGTTTAGGGAATTGTTCGAAGAAGAACATTTTTTCCGGAACCTTGTCGCTCGTGGCCGACCGGCGGCGCAGCGACTGTGGGCGAAGATTTGGCCTACTGCCAAAGAGCCCGATGTTCATGTGCAAGATCTTTTTTCCCGGTCAGGCATGAGCGAGTTGACCCCCGAAGAGTCGATACGAATGCAGGCGCACCTAGACACCACGATCGATTTTCAACCGCGTCGTCATCCGCTGAACGTCGTGTTGATACGCAGTATCCACGATCCATTCGAAGGACCGTTCGAGTTTGATTTAGGATGGCAGCAGGCAATCACAGGCGATACGTCAATCGAGGTTGTTCCGCTGCGACACAATGACTTTTTGGACAAAAACCATATTCAGCCCGTCGCTGAAATCATGAAAACCCATCTCAATTCTCGCAAAAGCGAAAAACGAATTCCCAGCCCAGCGTAAAGTGCCTGCTGTCGAGCCAGCGTCACGTCATCATCAGCTTCGAACCGCTCAGGCTATGATTGGTGTACTAGGATTTTTGGGATTTTCAATGAGTCCGAATCGGCATTGAGATTTACTGGCGCTTGTCGGTTTCATGCTGGGGATAGCGAATGCAGGTTTCTTGCCGTATCACCCTCCACCAAACGGGCGACGGCGAAATATAATCACAGGTTTTTGAAAAATGCAAAGTCGTTTCAATTCGATGGTTTCACCGAAGCGCTGGAGGGGCGTCGCGCTGAAACACAAGGACGCCTTGCTGTGCCTCGTTGACCAGGGTGTCGTCAGCATCGCTGGGTTTTCGACCAGCGTGTTGATCGGTCGAAGTAATCCGGAAGAACTCGGGGTTTACTTTATCGCATGGTCGATCGTCTTCTTCATTCGAGGGTTTCAGGAGCAAATGATCTCCGTTCCTTACACGATCTTCCACCACCAACACGAACACGATCTTGCAGGGTATCGAGGAAGCTGCATGCTCCAGCAGTTTGGTCTGATGGTGCTGGCGTTTTTGTTTATCGCCGGTATGACGTTGGCGGCGAGTTTTGGATGGTTGGAATCGTCAATGGTATCACCGTTGATTGTTTTATTGATCCTCATGCCGGCGATACTGATGCGCGAAATTGTGCGTCAATATGGTTTCACGCACCAAGAAAATGTTAGTGTGTTGGTAATTGATTCTGCAATTACAACTCTACAGATCGGTGGCTTGCTCGTTCTTGGCTTTATCGGTTTACTGACTGGAGCCAGCGCATGGGCCTTGATCGGGGTGTCATGTTTATTAACACTCGTGATGTGGTACTTCAAAAAATGCCCAGAGGTAAAGATCAAAAAAAACCGACTGCGACCTGACTGGAACCAAAACTGGGGATTCGGCAAATGGGCAATGGGCGGTCAACTGGTCGGGTCATTACCGACGTATATCCTGCCGTGGATGTTGGTCGCGGCAGCAGGTACCGAAGGAACCGGTTTTTTTGCTGCCGTGGCGACGCTGACCGGCGTAGCAAATATATTTAACACGGGAATGGCCAATTTTTTGACTCCTCGGGCGGCCCAAGTTTATGCTGACGAAGGAGCGCTTGGCTTACGGCGAGTTGTCATTCGCGCGACGCTGGTGTTCATTTTCGCGATTGGAACATTTATCGCGTTATTGGCGGTCTTCGGTGAGCAGTTAGCGGTCCAATTGTATGGTGCCCAATACACTGGTTTGCAAATGGCGATTACAGTCATGGGACTGGTTACACTTTGCGACAGTTTTGCCATCGTTGCCAGTAACGGACTGTTTGTGATGGAGAAGATCAAAGCCAACTTTTGGGTCGATGTGATCTTGATGTTGGTGAGCATTACGGCTGCGATTTTGCTGATCAATTCATTCGGACTATTGGGAGCCGTTTGGGCATCGCTTGTCGGCTCATTTACCAGCGCGTTGCTAAGGTTTGTTTTGTTGATTGTTTTCATGTACCGAGAAACCTGCAATTCTGAAACGTAGGTCCAAGCTGTCAACGATGCTGCGAAAAAAGGCCAATTCAAGCCCAACAATTTGTGAACCCGGATTATTCACGAGGCGTGGGCGTAGCTTTCAGTTTAGCCAATGATCATCGCGCGGGTTGGAAAAGAGTCTCTGTCCTAGACTTCATCAACGAGGTGAACCAAAATCTGGGCGACAATCCAGCTTTGACCTTCGTATCAGCCCGGATCAGTGAGGTTCAACGCGAATCAACGCCCGTCGTCGTGAATAATCCGGGATCAACTCAATTAGTCTCAGTTTTGGACGCCTGCTTCCGATAACCCGCGCAGCAAAACCTCAGGGCGGATATCTAATTCTTTAGAAACAAGCCCTTGCGGGTCGTCTCTGATTCTAATAAATTAGAATACACGCTACCGGAATCACCGGCAGTCGGACCCTATCGCAAAGGTAAACCATGGCGCGTCCTGCATCGGTACACCCTACCGAATTCGAACTGGAAGTCCTCAAAGTACTCTGGGAATCTTCTCCGTTGACGGTTCGTGAAATTCGTGATGCGATGGCTGAATCGGGACGCGATAGCGCCCACACCACCGTGATCACGATGCTCAACATCATGGTCCAAAAGAAATACCTCAAAAAAAAGAAACAGGGCAAAGGCTATCTCTTTTGGCCGGTGGTGACCGAAGAACGCATCTCTTCAAAAATGCTCGGCGACATGGTGGCCCGGGTATTCAGCGGGTCGGCCAAATCGCTAATTCTGAATCTGCTTGACGGGGAAAACATCCACGACGACGAACTGAAAGAACTTCGCAAACGAATCAATCAGAAAATGAAGGAGCAAAAGAAATGAACGCTCTTTTGGATTGGATTCAATTGATCGACCTGCAACTTCCGGTCAACCCGGAAGTCTGTTGGCGAATTTGTCTCACGCTGCTGCACACCGTTTGGCAAGCCACCTGTTTGTGGTTTGTCGCGTGGGCGATTTCCAGACAGAAAACCGCCACGCCGCATCAACGCTTCCGACGCCTTTTCGCTTGCCTGTTGATCGCCGGTTGTCTGCCAGTAATCAATTACGTTGTGCTTGGTGACGGAGCGTCGCTTCCCGACAGCGTCCGCAGCGCCGCGAAACAGTTTGATGCTTCAGGTTCGCTGCCGCTGTTTCGCCCCAGCGAATTGACGACCGAAGCCAACTTTGCACAGACAACACTTGCCGGCAACGCAGCGCCGACCGCAGCAGCGCTGGGCCAGTTCAAACTTACAGACCAATCTGCCATCCAACCAGCCCGCGCCGGTGGCTATTGGCAGGTCTCCACCGCCGCACTGGTCACGCTTGGTTATTTGATTGGCGTGGCGTTGATGTTGCTGCGACTGGGAAAGTCCGTCCGCAGCCAACACCAGCTTAAAACTTCAGCCCGAACGCTGGCCAACATTCATTCGCACCCACGGCTGATGGACGCCGCCCGCAAAGCCGCCGATTCACTGGGCCGCAGCCTCGATACACCAATTGCCGTTTTTGAAAGTGTCGGCACCGCATTTGTCGTCGGCATCTTTCACCCAATCATATTGGTCAACGCTTCGCTGCTATCGGGCCTGACAGCGATTCAGCTTCAACAGATCCTTGCCCACGAACTGGCGCACATCTATCGATTCGATCCGCTCACGCAACTGCTACAGCGAGTCATCGAATCGGTGTTGTTTTTCCATCCAGCGGCCTGGTGGATCAGCCGACACGTTAGCCAGCTGCGCGAGATTTGCTGCGACGACCTTGCCGCGCGAACGTCTGGTTCAGCCGAGTTCGCTGACACGTTGCTGCAGTGTTTTGCAATGCAGCACAGCACCCCGCAAGGGACACCCGAACTTGCCTTGCCGGCGGTCGGTAATCAGAAAAGCCAACTGGTCGCCCGCATCGATGCGTTGCTGGGTGACGCGGCCATACCGATCGATGCTCCAAAACGACAAACCAAGCCATCGTTGTCTTTGGTCTCACGGCTTTGTCTGGCCTGTTTGTTTCTGATCATTGCCCAGTCCGCGATTTCGTCGCGCTCCTCTGTCCACGCAACCGTTCAAATTACGAACCAAGTCAACGGCGGCAAATCTTCTCACGTCTGGACATTGGTCAAAAACATCGACGACTCGACTACCGCCGCGCCAGGACTTTGGTTTGCTGGTGCTCGCCTGGAAACAACGACTGAGATCCCGAAAGATGTGGTTGTCGATGCGATGGTCGCGACCGACCAATGTTGTTTCGCTCAATGGTGTTTTGGCAGCACAAGTTGCAAGCGTGTCGCAGTGCTGATCGAGATGGACGGCGACCAACCCTACCGCGTGTTCGTTGACCAGGACCGCGATCGCAATATCGAATCGGACGAGGAACTGACCACCCGGATTCATGACGGCAAAGTCTGGATCGCCGAACTTCCTGCCTTGATCGACGCCGACAAAGACAAAATCGCCTCACCACGCCAGATCGCAATCTACCCCCGCAAAGACCGCATTCGCATTCAGACGCTTGGCTTTGCTTCGGGCGACTTTGAACTCGACGGCGAAACGATTGCCTTCCGCCGGATCGACAAAGACGGTGATGGGATTCCCGTTGGACGCAGAGACCAACTTTGGCTGGATCTGGATTCGGACGGGAGCTTCGACCCGATCGCCGAGCAGTTCAATATGGCCGACCAACTGACGATTAACCACAAGCCCTACACCGTTCGATCCGATCGCATCGGGCACAATGTGACGCTCTCGCCTCAGAACGAAGTCGGACATTTGAAATTCAAGTTGAACATCGCCGACAAAGAGGCGACGGTTGAAAAGCTCGAAGGAGCACTCCGCGACGAAAACGGAATGCTGATCGCGGTGCGACTTTCGGACCAGCCGACTCCGGTGCCACCGGGCAATTACTGCTTGGAAAACCTTGTCGTTCACATTCGTGACGCCGACCAAACGACGTGGCGGATGACTTTGTCGCGCGGCACTGAAGGTGGCATCATCGAAGTCACCCCCGAATCGACACAAACGATCCCGCTGCTGAAAGACTTTCAGTTCTCCGGCAGAGCGGAGCACGATCCTGACAGCTACACAGGATTTTTCTCTCACGTGCGAGCTTCGATCTACACGAAAAACGGCTTGGTGATCACGGACATTGTTCGCTCAAAAAAGAATCAGCCAAAAAAGAACGCGTGGAGCATCGATGATGTCGTTTCGATTCGCGAGAAAGATTCTGCGGTTCCGACAGGCCAGTCCTGTACGGGTTTCTTCTGAGGCCGATTGTCGAAGGTGCCCGTCGGGCGCCGTGGCGAAAGATCATTCGGCTCGATCTCCCTTGAAGCAGAAATCGATACCGGCCCAATCGCGGGCAAGTTGAACCGTTCGTTTGAAGTGCATTTTTCGCGATAGAGTTTACTTCACAGTTGCAAAATTTCCTTTTGAGGACGCACGATGTCAACAACGATCCATGTTCGTAGCACCGGCGTGACTACAAACGCAATCGCCTTTCTATTCACGGCGCTGTTCGCCGCTACGGCTTTCGCCCAGTCGAGTGCTATCAAATTCGTTGACATCGAAGGCAAACCAGTCACTCCCGATTCCGCATTGTTCTTCAACGGCGGCCGCGCGAAAACCATCGACGTTCAGAAGGGAACAGCAACAGCGCCGGGATCGGCTGGCATCATCACCGCGCACGCCGAAGGCTATCAGTACACCGGCGCTGTGCTTACTGGCTCCGATACCACAGTCACTTTTTACCGAAACGATCAACCCTGCGAGTCACTTTCACAGACTCCTTTTCCGCTCACCAAAGAAATCCGCTCCCAGCTTCAACAAACCATCAAGGACAAGCTTTGGGACCAGGTCCATGATCAACCAGCCGGATCGCAGTCCGTCTTTCAGATTGTCGATGTCCTTGGTTCGGTTGATCCGCAAGCCACATTGCAGTGGGTCGACGAAAGCAATTTTCCCGGCCAGAAGAAAATCGCAGTCAGCGGAAACGCCTTCACGCAACTGCTGCTCACCCGGCCCGAAGAAGCCCTCGACCGCATTAGCCAAATCGACGACAGCATGTCACGCAGCATGATCCTGGGCGTATTTCTCCAGAGACTTCCGCCGAATCACGACATGGTTCCGACGATCGAAAAACTGCTCAACGAAACCAGTCGCGGCATCAAACAACCCGCCATGCGACTGGCGATTCGTGCTTCTCTGGCCGAACACTATCAACTTACCAATCGGCCGGAACAGGCCGACAAGATCACCGACCAACATATCGAAGAAGCCAAAAAGCTGCCCACCGGTGGATGGTCCGCCTACCCCCGCAGCCTTTTCGCCGCGCTGATCGCCGAAGCCGACCCGACTTTGGCCGAAGAACTCATCACCGGCATCAGTGATACCAACGAAGCCACCCGCGCCCGGTCGCGAGTCGCATTTGCCTGTTGTCGCAAGCATCCCGATCTCGCGAAAAAGTTGCTGGCCAGGTACGAACCTGACAAGAACACGATTACGGTCTGGAAAGAAACGATCAAAATCGCTCATCGGATGGTGGTCGAACAAACCCAATCCGCGCGGCAGCTCGCGGACTCCATCGACGAACCCAACCAAAAAGCCTGGGCACTTGGCATGATGGCCAACCGGTTGCACGATTCCAATCCGCAGCTTGCCAAAGACCTGCTCAACCAGACCATCGACTTGCTTTCTGATCCCGAAGCGACCAAGCAGGACCGGTACGCCCCAGGACAAACACTCGCCGGCCTGTTGCCGGTCGCTCAACGGATCGACCCAGCCAAAGTCCGCCCCATGATTTGGCAAGCCGTCCACGTTACGCTTCCCAAATCGCGATGGGTCTCGGGAACCAGCAACCGTGTCAAACTGCAATCCGTCGCCGGTGCGATCGCCCGCTACGATCTGAAACTTGGCCAGACCCTCATCGGCAACCAAACGCTCAAACCCGTAAACATCTTTGCCAAATCAGCCTTTCGTCAGGCTCTGCTGGGCCCGGAAAAGTTACTCGATTACACCAACGAATTGCTGGAACATGGTGATCACCCCAGACAAAGCCGCCTTGTTCAGGAGGTAGCGAATCTGGTCACCGTTGGCGAAGCAAGCTTTTGGAATTCCGTTTCCAAACCGATGATGCTCGATTGGCCCACCCGCAGATTTGAAACGTTTTAGGAACCGCCATGTGCGTTAGCAACACAATCCTCCCTCGCAGTAAAAAACCGCGACAAAGTGAGCCGCTGGCCGTGAGGCCTCGGGTGAAGGAAGCTGCATTAAGCTCCGCGATTATATTCGTCATCACACTTTGCCCGACCTTCGCTCTGTCTCAGGCAACTGGTCAACAAACCATCTTGCCCCTGGACCAGCGAATCGCAATCGCCAAGAAATTGATCGCGGTCGATCGCGAAGCCGCCCTTGCCGATCCCTCGGACCCGGCTCGCGCCAACTATTTCACCGAAACATCGGCGTTGCTGGAACCGAAATGGACCGCAAAATTCATCATCGATAACCCCATCAAAGGTAATTCGGATGATACAGCCCACGAGAACAACGCTATCTGCAACCTGCTCAGCCGTCCTCAGCTTCTGAGCGAAGAGCAAGTCCTCACTTTGGTCGACTATTATCCGTTTATGGCAACCCCCTACCTTCGTCTGGCCATCGACAGCCTGCCGGATGGCCCAGAGTTTGACTCGCTCCGAAAAAAGCTTCGTACAAAAGCCATCGCTGCCATGGACGACGCCACGGCCAAAACCATTCTCTTCACCATGTTTGGGCCAGCGAACTTTTCACACCTCGCCCACGATTCCCAAGCCGTCACGCGCATTAACAGGAAGATCGCTGACTTTTACACTTCTGGCGAAGCCGAAAAAACGTGGAAGGAGATACAACAGCAACCGCAAGGAAGCTCCGGATACTACCTGGCCAAGTTCACAACCATGGCGCCAGAGGGCTTTGACTTAAGTTTCGTTGGCAAAGCAACCGACCCCAACGTCGTTCACGGATTCGAGATTGGTCAGGTTCTGACCGACGACTCACGCTCCGACCAGCAGAAAGCGAACTGGCTGGAAACAAAAACCGAAATCGAATTCGGCACTGAACGTTATGACGCCTTCACCTCGGCAACGAACCTTGGCCTGGTCGCAAAATTCGACACGGGCAAAGCACTCGACTGGTCCCAAACCGCACCCAGCCCCATTGTGCAGATCCTTGCAAGGCTTGCCATCGCCACCGAAGTCGCTCGGCAAGATCGGCCGTCAGCCATCAAACTGGTCAGCGAATGCTACGAACACCTTTTGGCCATCGACCTCAAGGCACCCGTCAACCGCGGCGACACGTTCTTGCTCAACACCGCACCCCTGCAAGTCGCCACATCGGGACTTCGCATCGCCAACCAAATCGACGGCGAACTTCTCAAACAGTGCGTCGCTCAAACGATTCAGCTCATTGCACGTGACCTTAAACCGACCAATGAATACGCACGCATGGGTCGGGTCTACCGGTCACTTGCTGCGGTTGCTCGCTATGACCATGCTGTGGCAAGGGAAATTTTTGAACGATGCTCGGACGAAGTTCAAATCGCCCACGCTGCGGAATTTTTCACGGCACTGGTCGCCATCGATCCACAAAGCGTTCTTGAAGAATACGAAACATTGCCCGAGGACATCGATAACCCCGCCAACGCTCCCCGCTATCGCGTCCGCCAGGCGATCGGATCAGCCCTGGCCCAACCCGACGAAGAAATGTTCTGGGCAAAGCTCCAGAGCTACCATTACATTCAATTTCCCAAATCGCTTTTCAGGTAGGTCCGGTTCCCACCGGACGTCCTTCGGTAAACCAAAACGAATACGTTCAAGAATCAAGGTGGCTCTGCGACGTGATTGCCGACGATTCCAATGGCTCCAATAAATTACGCAATGGAGATATTGAATCGAACACGGCCGGTGGGAACCGGCCCTACGCAAGGCGCGGACGCTGTCTCAGGAATCACGGCCGGTAGGAACCGGCCCTACCGGGCGAACAGGAGACCTTCCAGCGGTAGGTCCGGTTCCCACCGGACGTCCTTCGGTAGCCCAAAACGAACACGTTCAAGAATCAAGGCGGCTCTGCGACGTGATTGCCAATGGCTCCAATAAATTACGCAATGGAGATATTGAATCGAACACGGCCGGTGGGAACCGGCCCTACGCAAGGCGCGGACGCTGTCTCAGTCGTAGGTCCGGTTCCCACCGGACGCCTTTCGGCATTCAATTTCCCAAGTCGCTTTTCAGGTAAGCAGAAACCCAATAGCATGTTGGCTCGGTCCCGTTCCATCGTTGCAGACATGCCCAATCCGTATCAATCTCCCGAAGCAACAACGAACGAAGACAAGCCCGCGTCTTTCAAATGGCCTTTCTCTACCAAGGCTGCGATTGCTGTTCTCGTGTCGATCATTTTTGCAGCTGCTATCGATCTTCCATCGCGATTAACAAACTCAGCGTGGACAAGCTTTGAACTGAGAATGTGGTTGGTGTTTGCATCTTCGATTGCCATGTTGGCTTTTACGCTGCCAACTCTCAAAGAAAAGTTCCCCAACCTGGTATCGGTCGCAAGCTACTGCCTTGCCATAGCTGGCTTGCTGGGATTGACATCGTGCCTTGGACTGCTGATCGAACTGTATATGGCCTGGTACTCGGGAGTCGAGGTTAAACGATTTGCTTTGCACAACAGTATGTTTGGGCGATACGCGTATGTTTACTGGATCAACCATGCGGCTCTGTGTCTGTTGCCGCTGTTTATCTGTTGGCACGGTGTTGCGAAACGCCGCTGGCTGATCATTCCGGCACTGGTCACGATCTGCCTGGTCGCCGCCGCGAACCTTCGCTTCAGCTACCTCTTCAATCGTGACGAGATCCCATCATCGTGGTCTCAGTTTTTCTGGTAGCCAATTGGCCTGCTCTTATCCGGACATATGATCCCGCGTGAGCTCAGTAGGTCCGGTTCCCACCGGACGCCTTTCGGTAAACCAAACGAACACGCTTAAAAGCCAATGTGGCTCTGCGACGTGATTGCCGACGTTTCCAACGCCTCCAATAAAATTACGCAATGGAGGTATTGAATCGAACACGGCCGGTGGGAACCGGCCCTACGGATGAGTGAGCGGGTTTTGGTGTGCAAAGGTCGGGGTTTTGATTTATCGGGGCAGGGATATACTTTGTGGCTGATCGTCCCCGCATTTTGTATTCCTTTGACTTATGAAGTACACGTTTTGGCTTGCCATCGCCCTGGCGGTGGTGTGGTTTCTGTGGTCGGGAAAGTTGATGCCGTTCATCCTGATCCTGGGTGGGCTGTCGGTGCTGCTGACGATGTGGATGGCGCACCGAATGGGTGTTGACGACGAAGAAGGAGCCCCGGTGCAACTGGGAATCCGGCCGTTTACGACTTATCTGCCCTGGCTGGCCAAAGAGATTTTTGTGTCCAATATCGAAGTGACCAAGACGATCCTGTCCAAGGACATGCAGCTGAAACGAAACATGATCGAGGTCGGGGCGAATCAGAAAACGGAGCTGGGGCGAGTGATCCTGGCGAATTCGATTACGCTCACCCCGGGCACGGTGTCGGTGAAGATGGAAGGCGATCGCATTTTGGTGCACGCGCTTTCGTTTGAAGGTGCCGAAGAGGATCTTTCGGGGGAAATGGATCGGCGCGTTTCCCGGCTGGAAGGCAAAGCAGACGCTTCGCCCGGTGCGGCGGATCAGCCGAGTAAGCCAAACCATCGCAAGGGAGATGTCCGATGAGCACGTTCATGGAATATGGCTTTGTGGCCTGTTCGCTGGCGATCCTGACCACGATGACCTTGGCTTTGATTCGAGCGATGCTGGGGCCGACGGTTTTCGATCGGGTGCTGGCGCTGAATATGTTTGGCACCAAGACCGTGTTGCTGATCTGTGTGGTGAGCTTTCTCAGCGGAAGGCAGGATTTTATCGACGTGGCGCTGCTGTACAGCTTGATGAACTTCATCGGAATGGTGGCGTTATTGCGATTTTCGCAGTTGGGTTGCTTTGGCGAAAGCGAAGTCGAGGCAGAGGGTGGGGCGAAGGCATGATTGTGTTGGAAGTCATCTCCTGGATTTTTTTGCTGGCCGGTTCGTTCTTTTCGATCGTTGGCGGCATCGGAATCGTCCGGTTGCCAGAGTTTTATTCGCGGCTGCATGGCGGTGGGATCACCGATACGCTTGGTGCGGCGCTGATTCTGATCGGGCTGTGTTTTCAAATCAGCAGTGGGCTTATTTTGGCCAAGCTGTTAATGATTCTGTTTTTTCTGATGGTCAGTAGTCCGTCGAGTTGTCATGCGCTTGCGCGGTCGGCGCTGTCGCAGGGTGTTAAGCCCGTTTTGGAAATCAATACGTACGAATCCAATTTGGAAGACTGATCGGTTTTGTTGGATCACCGGCAGCAAGCCCGTCTCGCCATGTTTGCAAATTAAAGTTCTCAAATGATTTTTATCGTCATCCCAATTCTTGCTTTGCTTGCCCTGACGGCGGTGGCCGTTGCCCGGATTCGCGATTTGTGGGCGGCGGTGATGTTCACAGGAATCTACAGCTTTCTGGGTGCCAGTTGGATGTTGATTCTCGATGCGCCCGACGTGGCGTTTACCGAAGCGGCGGTTGGTGCCGGGATTTCGACGGTGTTGATGTTGGCGACTTTGGCGCTGACCGGGAAAAAGGAAAAGCCTTCGAAGGTCAAGGTGATGCCGCTGATTGTTGTCGGGATCACGGGGGCGGCGTTGATTTATGGAACGTTTGATATGCCGGCGTATGGTTCGGCGGAAGCTCCGATTCAGCAGTATCCGAATCCTTCGTTTGTGGAAAAGTCCAAGGAGGATATGCACGGTTTGCCCAACGTGGTGACGGCGGTGTTGGCGAGCTATCGCGGGTACGACACGCTGGGGGAGACGGCGGTGATTTTTACGGCCGGGATCGCGGTGCTGTTGATTTTGCGCAAGGACCAGGAGGGTGATGCGTGATGGTGAAGCGAGGTGTCGGATTCATGGCTCAGATTTTGAGTTGGCTGGGAAAAGAAGTTGAGTGGGTGGTTCGATCCGAATCTGACCCCTCACCCCCAGCCCCTCTCCCGCAAGGGGAGAGGGGAGCGAGCGCAAATTGGGGTGAAGCGAGCGTGTTGTGGGGCGCTGTACGTAAAGCGAGCGAGTTGGGCTGCGGAGCGAGTGCGTTTTGGAAATCTGTGCGTGGAGCGGGTTTTGCGATGGAGGCTGACGTATGATTTCGTTTCCGATCATCCGGGTGATCACCAAGATCATCATTCCTTACATCTTGCTGTTTGCACTCTACGTTCAGTTCCATGGGGACTTTGGGCCCGGTGGTGGTTTCCAGGCGGGGGTGATCTTTGCTTCGGCGATCATTCTGTACGGATTGGTTTACGGACTGCCGGCAGCCAAGCGTGTCGCGCCGGTGAAGGTCGTTGAGAAGCTGATTGCGTTGGGCTTGGTGGTCTACGCAGGGACGGGCTTTCTGACGATGCTGCTGCCGTTGAGCAAAGGTGGCGAAGCTGCGCAAGCGAACTTTTTGAATTACGAGACGTTGAACCACAGTCTGAACCACGAATGGGTTCCAGGCGGGCAGCACTTGGGTATATTCCTGGTCGAACTGGGTGTGGGCATTACGGTGACTTCGGTGATGATCATGATCTTTTATGCGTTTGCCGGTCGAGAGCCCGTGGATGCCAAGAGCGGGAAATCCAAAATCCGAAGGGAGTCGGCCAAATCATGACACTGCAGGAAGCCTTTGGGCTGTACAACTACTGGATCGTGATTTTCCTGATGATGACCGGGTTTTACTTGGTGATCGCGCGAGGGAATTTGATCAAGACCATCATTGGGCTTAATATCTTTCAGACGTCGGTCGTGCTGATGTACGTGACGATGGGGAAAGTCTCAAAATCCGAAGGCGGCAAGGGGGCTCCGATTCTGCCCGAGAGCGAACTGCACGGTCATGGCCACGACGACCATGGGCACAGTCACGCTGAAGAGCACGTAGAGCACGGTAGTCAAACGATTGAGCATGCGACCGAAGCGATCGAGGGCGTTGTCCAGCAAGCTGCCTTTTTGGATGACGCGGACAAAGTGGCTCATTCGGTCGGGGCTCACGAGCATGCAGACCATGTCGCCGAAGCCGCCGGTCAGGGAGCGGAGTTGCTTTACACCAACCCGCTGCCAAGCGTTTTGATGCTGACGGCGATTGTGGTCGGTGTCGCGACGACGGCGTTGGCTTTGGCGCTGACGGTTCGGATCCGCGAAGAGTACGGCACGATTGAAGAAGACGAAATTCTGGAGCTGGATCGGAATTCGTGATCGACTTTGTTTCTCAACTTCCGATCCTGATGATCGTCCTGCCGCTGATCGCCGCGCCAATTTGCGTGTTGATCGGAGGCCGGCAAGCTACTTATGTGCTTTCGCTGATCGTCGCATGGGCCAGTTTCGCCTGTGCGTTGACTTGTCTGATGCAGGTTTGGACGTCGGGCCAGCCGATCAAGTACGACATCGGAAACTGGGAGCCACCTTACGGGATTGAATACGTCGTTGATCTGCTAAGCGGGTTTGTGCTGACGTTTGTGTCGGGCTTGGGCGCGATCGTGTTGACGTATGGCAAGCGGTCGATCGAGAAAGAAATCCCGCAGTCCAAGCACTATCTGTTTTATGCCACGTATTTGTTGTGCATGACCGGGTTGATGGGGATGTGCATCACCGGCGACCTGTTCAACGTGTTTGTCTTTCTGGAGATCAGTTCGCTATCGAGTTACGCGTTGATCAGTCTTGGCAAGACGCGAAGGGCTCCCCTGGCGGCGCTGCAGTATCTGATTCTGGGCACCATTGGTGCGACTTTCCTGCTGATCGGGATTGGTTTGCTGTATCAGATGACCGGCACGCTGAATATGGCGGACATGTCCGGACGACTGGAGGAGTTTGGCGGGAAGCGAACGATGTTGGTGGCGTTTGCGTTCATGACGATCGGGCTGTTTATCAAGATGGCTTTGTTTCCGCTGCACACGTGGCTACCGAACGCGTACACGTACGCTCCGAGCACCGTGACGGCGTTCATTGCGGCGACTTCGACGAAGGTTTCGGTTTACGCTTTCATTCGTCTGATGTACGGCATCTTTGGTCACGAGTTTGCGTTCGGTTCCACGCCGCTGGAAGAAGCTCTGATTGTGATGGCGTTGATCGGGATCTTTGTGGCATCGACCGCGGCGATCTACCAAGACAACGTCAAGCGTTTGTTGGCTTATTCGAGCATCGGTCAGATTGGCTACATGTTGCTGGGGATTGGCTTGGTGAGTGTGGGTGGTTTGACGGCCGCGATCGTGCACATGTTCAACCACGCGATCATCAAGGGCGGGCTGTTCATGGCGATGGGTTGTTTTGCGTATCGGCTTGGTTCGGTAAAGCTTGAGGATCTCAGAGGTGCCGGCAGGACGATGCCGTGGACGTCGGTTGCGTTTGCGATCGGCGGGCTGGGCTTGATCGGCGTTCCGCTGACGGCGGGGTTCATCAGCAAGTGGTTGTTGTTGACAAGCTGTTTTGATGCTGGACGCTGGCCGGTGGCGGCGTTGATGTTGGTCAGTTCGTTGTTGGCCTTGGTATATGTCTGGCGCGTGGTGGAAGCTTTGTTTTTTGCTGAGCCTTCGACCGCGGCGAAGGAAGCCAAGGAAGCTCCGTTGTCGATGCTGGTTCCGATGTATGTCGTGATTGCCGCCACGATCGTGTTCGGCGTTTGGACTCAGTGGTCGGCGGGTATTTCCAGCGAGGCGGCGGAGTTTTTGTTGAAGGCCGCTGAAGGAGGCCAGCGATGACACCTGAGAATCTTGTTTGGGCCGGGCTGATTTTGCCGCTGATTGCCGCGGTGTGGGTGGTGGTCTTTGGGAAGGCACCCAACGTGCGCGAGGCCGGGTCGATCGTTGTTTCGATCGTGCTGTTTGTCGTGAATTGTTGCCTTGCCGGTCACGTGTTTGCTGGTGTTCGGCCCGAAGTGGACTTTGGTGAAATGATGCCGGGATTCTCGATTGCGTTTCAGGTCGAGCCCCTCGGGATGCTGTTTGCGTTGATTGCATCAGGGCTGTGGATCCTGACGACGATCTATGCGATTGGTTATATGCGCGGTCATCACGAGGTGAATCAGACGAGGTTTTTCACCTGTTTCGCGATCGCGATTTTTGCAGCGGTGGCGGCGGCGTTTTCGGGGAACCTGTTCACGCTGTTTGTGGCTTATGAGGTGATGACCGTTTCGACTTATCCGTTGGTGACGCATCATGGCGATGAGAAAGCCAAATCTGGCGGACGGGTTTACCTGGGGATTTTGCTTTCCACGTCGGTGGCGTTTTTCATGCTGGCGATTGTGTGGACGTGGCATCTGGCGGGAACGTTGGACTTCAAGCCGGGCGGGATTCTGCGCGAGTCCTGGGAAGCGGGAAAGATCGACAAGATTCCGCTGATGATCCTGCTGGGGCTGTTCGCCTACGGGATCGGCAAGGCGGCGTTGATGCCGTTTCACCGCTGGTTGCCGTCAGCGATGGTCGCGCCGACGCCCGTCAGTGCGCTGCTGCACGCGGTGGCGGTGGTGAAGGTCGGTGTGTTCAGTGTGCTCAAAGTGGTGGTTTACATTTTCGGTTTCGATCTGGTTCGGGAAACGGAGATCAGTGACTGGTTGTGCTACGTGGCGGGGGCTTCGATTCTGATCGGGTCGCTGGTGGCGATGACCAAGGACAATCTCAAGGCGCGGTTGGCTTATTCGACGGTCAGTCAGTTGGCTTATATTACGCTTGGTGCGGCCTTGGCGACCAGTGGTAGCGTGATTGGAGCCGGGATGCACATCGCGATGCACGCGGTGGGGAAGATTACTTTGTTCTTCTGTGCCGGAGCGGTTTACGTTGGGGCTCATAAAGCCAACATCAGCGACATGCGTGGGCTGGGGCGGGCGATGCCGTTCACGTTTGGTGCGTTTCTGGTTGCAGCGATCAGTATCATCGGGTTGCCGCCTGGCGGTGGTGCCTGGAGCAAGTGGTTCCTTGCGGTCGGCGCGGCGGATCGCGGGATGGTCTTTCTGGTGGCGACCCTGATGATCAGTTCGCTGTTGAATATCGCGTACCTGATTCCGATTCCGATTCGGGCTTTTATGACGCCCGCGGGTGAGGAGCCGATGAAGTTCAAGGAGGCGCCGCTGTTTTGCGTGGTGCCGCTTTGTATCACGGCGGTGGGAAGCGTGTTGCTGTTTTTCTTTGCCGATTCGATCTATCAGGTGCTGTTGCCGATCGCTGGCGATGCGGTATCTGTGGACGCCGCGGAGGTGGTCAAGTCATGAGTGACAAGCATGAAGTGAGCGATGCGTCGTGGTTTGAAAAGCCCGCCAATGTCAACAAACTGATTGTTGGCCTGGTTGTGGTGTGCGTCGGTTTGGTGCTGGCGGATTTTTTCTACGTGAATGATCACGCGCATTTTCCGATTGAGAAGCTGTTCGGTTTCCAGGCGGTTTTTGGTTTTGTGGCTTTCGTGGTGGTTGTGTTTTTGGGAGTGGGGCTGAGGCGGATCATCAAGCGTGACGAGGGTTACTATGATCGCTAACTTCGGTGGCATAGGCTTGCGGTTCAAGTCAACCTCGCTCTTCTCTCCCCTTGTGGGAGAGGGGCTGGGGGTGATTTGTGGTGCCGCCTTGCAGCGTGGAGGTGGGCGATGATCGAGAGCCTTCTGCAGCTTCCGCCTGGCATCGTGATGATCGTCGGTGCGCTGCTGTTGCCGTTTTTTGGCAAGCGGGGTGCGGCGATCGGTGCGTTGGCTCTTTCGCTGATCAGCCTGGTTCTGTTTTGCCTGACGCCTGCCGGGTTGGGTGGCAACATCGAGCTGTTTGGCAACACGCTGAACATGGTTCGCATCGACCCCCTGAGTCGGATCTTTGGAGTGATCTTTCATCTGGCGGCAGTGATGGCGTCGATCTATGCGTTGCACGTCGATGATGTGAAGCAACATGTGGGTGGGATCATCTACGCTGGCGGTGCGATTGCGGCGGCGTGTGCCGGAGATTTTGTGACGCTGTTTTTGTTCTGGGAACTGACGGCGCTTTCGAGTGTGGTGCTGGTTTGGGCTAGTGGTACCGAACGATCGTACAAGTCCGGGATGCGATACCTGATCATTCAGGTGACTTCGGGAGTGCTGTTGCTTTCGGGTGCGATCATGCGTCTGAGCGAGACCGGATCGTTGACGTTTGAATGTCTGACCGAGCCCGGAATGTCGGCCGCGGCGTGGTTTGGGCTTTCTCATGACACCGCGATGCCGCTTTCGACGCTGCTGATCCTGATTGCGTTTGGCATCAAGGCCGCGTTTCCGCTGCTACATAACTGGCTGCAGGATTCCTATCCGCAAGCGACCGTGACCGGAACCGTTTTCCTGAGTGCGTTCACGACCAAGCTGGCGATCTATGCGTTGGCACGTGGTTTTCCGGGGCAGGATGAGTTGATCTGGATCGGCTGTGCGATGACGCTTTTTCCGATCGTGTTTGCGGTGATAGAAAATGATTTGCGGCGGGTGTTGGCGTACAGCCTGAACAACCAGTTGGGGTTCATGGTGGTGGGTGTCGGGATCGGAACGCATTTGGCGATCACCGGTGCGGCGGCCCACGCGTTTTGCCACATTATTTACAAGGCGCTGCTGTTCATGTCGATGGGCGCGGTGCTGTTTCGGGTGGGAACGACCAAGGCCACGGAGCTTGGTGGGCTGCACAAGTCGATGCCGTGGACGACGGTGTTCTGTTTGATCGGGGCCGGTTCGATCGCGGGCTTCCCGCTACTATCGGGTTTTGTTTCCAAGTCCATGATTATCTCGGCTGCGGGCGAGGAGCACATGTTTTGGGTGTTCATCGTGCTGCTGATTGCTTCGGCGGGCGTGATGGAGCATTCGGGGATCAAGATTCCGTTTTTTGCTTTCTTTGCTCACGATTCGGGAAAGCGCGTCAAGGAAGCGCCACTGAACATGCTGATCGCGATGGGGATGGCGGCGGTGCTGTGTGTTGGACTGGGGATCGCCTACCCGTTGCTGTACAGCTTGTTGCCTTACGAGCCTACGATTCACCACCATGGGCATGAGGAAGCGTATAGGCCGTACACGATTCCGCACGTGGTGATGCAGTTGCAGTTGTTGATGTTTGCGGTGTTGGCGTTTGTGTTTCTGATGAAGACGAAACTTTATCCCGCAGAGATCGATGCAACGAATTTGGATACCGATTGGGTTTATCGCAGGTTGCTGCCGATGTTCTGCGGGTGGCTGGGTTGGGTGTTTGGGGTGTTCGACAAAGCCTGGCGAGGTGTTGCTGTGGGCGGCATCGGAAAGGTGATCGACACGATGGGCAATTTTTTCAACGAACGCGGTGTGCTTGGCCGGCCCTGGGCGACCAGCACGATGGCTTTTTGGGCGGCGTTGTTGTTAGGCGTGTTTTTGTTGATTTACTATATGTAAGCCCGGATTATTCACGAGGCGTGGGCGTCAGTCTCAGTTGAGACAGTGATCCGCGACTCTGATGCTATGAACCCGGATTATTCACGAGGCGTGGGCGTCAGAATCAGTTGAGACAATGATCCGCGACTCAGATACGATGAAACGATCGCTGTGGTTTTCATCTACCGGATGATTTACATTTCTTGTTGAATTTCATCTTTTCGCTTGCTCCTGTTGGCCAGACGTAGAATTAACGCCCGTCGTCGTGAATAATCCGGGATGAAACGATCGCTGTGGTTTTCATCTACTGGATGATTTACATTTCTTGTTGAAATTCAGCCTTTTACCTTGCTCCTGTTGGCCAGACGTAGAATCAACGCCCGTCGTCGTGAATAATTCCGGGTAAAAACGCGCCACGTTTCGTGACGCAATGGTTTGTTTGACGGCACGCGGAGTGTGCCTACTGCTTTGATTTGTAAAGGTTACAAATCGGTGTGCTTGTTTGAACCCTGCGGATAAAGGTTCGTATTGGCAGTGTCGGAAAGCGCCCCGCTGGTTGCTTTTCGGGTCCCAGAGACTCCAGGACGGAGTGGTCTTTTTTGTGCAAGGAATGCGATGTTTCCGTGGAGCGAAAGATGTCCCGCACAGTGTTTGCCATTGCGTACTTTGTTGTAACCAGTCCACTGTTGTCAGCGGGTGAGCCAAAGGTTTCCTTTGATGTGCCAGCGTTGGTGGAGGCTCGGTTGGTCGATCCCGACAATGCTCTAGGCAGGCAAAAGATCATTGAAGTCACCATTCCGGTTTCGACTTCGATCAACCACATGACTCGCCGGGATGATATCAGTGAGTTTCGTTTTGATGTGAGTTGGAATCAGTCGGTTTATCCGCTGGTGGATTACGGGCCAAGAACACAAACGATCGCAGGAGTACAAGGAACGATCGGAGTTGAAAAACGCGAAGAATCGAACTCGGGGTTTAACTTCGGGGTCGAAAGCAAACCCACAAATCTGGCTCAAGGGAGTCTGAATGCCGACGTGGGGCGGCGGGCGTCAAGCCAACTTTCGTTTCAGGAGATTCCGCGACACCGGTTGTTGGTCGCCAGTGGATCGATCGATCGTGGGACTGGAGCGTTTTTCCGGTTTCACCGCTCAAAGACAGAGCCCCTTGAGGGCGGCAAGGAAGTGATGCTGGTTTTTCGGGTTCCCACCAACTGGAGCAAGGGGTTGCTGAGCGTTCGCTGCCGGGCAGTGGGTTCACGGCGCGTTGCGGGTGTTTGGGATGAGCCGCTGTTGTATGAAAAGTCGTTTGTGCTGCCAGTGTATTTGCAGGATGAGTTGGCTGCACAGGAGGCGGCGATCGAGTTTATAAAGTCCGAGCAGAACCTGAGGCGGGTTTGGTTGACGTACAAGCAGCAAGCGATGCCGCAGGGAGTCAAGGCAGCGGTTTCGCGACTCTTGAATCCGGAGCCCGTGGTGCCCGGTCGGTGGCTTGAGCAGTTTGTTGCTTCCGGGAGTCAACGGTTGCTGACGCAGTTTCAAAATCAGCTTTCACCGGAGGTCTCTGTCGCGGCCGGGAAATTCCTCCAGAGTCGCAGTCAGCTGAAGCAGTAGGACGATTTGTGAATCACAAGGCTACTTGGTTGCGAGAATGTCCCCGGGATTCCGGTAAGCATCGAAATCGTTAGAATGCGGGGCTTTGAAGCTATTCGCACGGGAGACCTCGCTATGCCACGCGGCAAGACTTTTGATAACGCAGTCAACGCCATCGGTGATACGCCGATGATCAGGATCAACCGTTTGATTCCTGCCGAGCACGCAACTGTTTTTGCCAAATGCGAGTTTTTCCAGCCGCTTAACAGTGTCAAAGATCGTCTGGGCGTGGCGCTAATCGAAGCCGGGGAAAAGGAGGGCACGGTCACGTCGAACACGCATGTGGTTGAGCCCACCAGCGGCAACACGGGAATTGCGTTGGCGTTTGTTTGCGCCGCCAAGGGCTACAAGCTGACGCTCACGATGCCCGAGTCGATGTCGATTGAACGTCGAGCGTTGCTCAAGGCGATGGGTGCGAATCTTGTTTTGACTCCGGCCAGTGAAGGTATCCCCGGCGCGATTCGTAAAGCCGAAGAGATCGTGGCTGGCGATCCCGATGCGTGGATGCCGCAGCAGTTCGAGAATCCGGCTAACCCGGCGATCCACGAAGCCACTACCGGCCCCGAAATCTGGGAGGACAGTGGTCACAATATCGACGCGCTTGTTGCGGGCGTGGGAACAGGAGGCACGATCACCGGCACGGCACGGTTCCTCAAGAAGATGAATCCAAATTTTCAGGCGTTCGCGGTAGAGCCCAAGGGGTCGCCGGTGATTGGCGGCGGCGCGCCGGGGCCTCACAAGATCCAGGGCATCGGCGCCGGTTTCGTGCCAAAGAATCTCGATACGTCGTTGCTTGATGGCGTCATCGAAGTCGATAACGACGAGGCGTTTGAGTGGGGCCGTAAGCTTGCTCGTGAGGAAGGCATCATGGCCGGTATCAGTTCGGGCGCGAACGTTTTTGCTGCGGCGCAGTTGGCAGCCCGTCCCGAGTTCAAGGGGAAGCGGATTGTCACGATCGCCTGTAGTTTGGGCGAGCGATACATTTCAACGCCGTTGTTCCAGGACGATGCCTGATTGGTTTTGCTGGCGATTGTTTGTTGCTGATTGACGGGAGTTGCGGTCTTCTTCGGAAATCGGAATTCCCTGGAGAAGTCATGTTTGGCAACAAAAAGAAGAAGCTCGAAGCAAAGTACCAGAAGCTTTCGCAGGAAGCTTTTCGGCTTTCTACGATCGATCGCACCAAGTCTGATGCAAAGACGGCCGAGGCGGAAGAGGTGCTGAAGCACATCGAAGCGATCGAGGCAGGGAAAGATGAACGGTAGGGCCGGTTCCCACCGGCCATGTTTTTTGTCGAGAGTTGCGAGGTTTCCGATGGGCTTCCGGTGATGAAGATTTGGCTAGGGCTATCGAGAAGGATGATGGATGGAATTGGGATAGCGGAACGCGGCCGGTGGGAACCGGCCCTACCTGGTCGCGGCGGAATTGAAAACCTTCCAGCCGTAGGTCCGGTTCCCACCGGACGCCTTTCGGTAAACCAAAACGAACACCCTCAAAAACCAAGGCGGCTCTGCGACGTGATTGCCAACGGCTCAAATGATTTACGGCATGGAAATATCTGATTGAACGCGGCCGGTGGGAACCGGCCCTACCGGGCGCGGCCGAATTGAAAACCTTCCAGCCGTAGGTCCGGTTCCCACCGGACGCCTTTCGGTAAACCAAAACGAACACGCTCAAAAATCGAGGCAGCTCTGCGGCGTGATTGCCAACGGCTCCAATGATTTACGCCATGGAAATATCTGATTGAACGCGGCCGGTGGGAACCGGCCCTACCGGGGCGCGGCGGAATTGAAAACCTTCCAGCGGTAGGTCCGGTTCCCACCGGACGCCTTTCGGTAAACCAAAACGAACACGCTCAAAAACCAAGGCGGCACTGCGACGTGATTGCCAACGGCTCAAATGATTTACGGCATGGAAATATCTGATCGAATGCGGCCGGTGGGAACCGGCCCTACGGCGGAGTGTTCAGTGATGAAGATTTGGCCAGGGCTATCGAGAAGGATGATGGGTGGAA
>CALFWR010000031.1 GCA_937928555.1 uncultured Pirellulaceae bacterium | reverse complement strand
GATTGTGGGAACGCTGCAGTACATGTCTCCCGAGCAGGCGGAGATGAACCAGTTGGACGTCGATACCCGCACCGACGTGTATTCGCTGGGAGTGATGTTGTACGAATTGTTAACCGGTTCGACGCCATTGGATGAAGCCACCATGCGGGAGCAGGCCTTGCTCAAAGTTCTGGAACTGATCCGCGAAAAAGAACCGCCGACTCCCAGTTCACGGCTGAGCCAGTCGGGTGATGCAATCACTGGCGTCTCTGATCAGCGAAAAATTCTACCTGTCAAGCTTCAGCAGATTCTTCGCGGAGAGCTGGACTGGGTTGTGATGAAGTCACTGGAGAAAGATCGGACACGGCGATACGAAACCGCCAACGCATTCGCTGATGACGTCAGCCGATTTCTGGAGGATGAGCCTGTTTTGGCTCGTCCCCAATCGAGTGGTTATCGCTTGCAGAAGTTCTTCCGCAAGAACAGGGCTCTGGTGATTTCGGGACTGGTGGTCGCGAGCTTGCTGTTGGCAAGCGCCTGTATCTCGTACTGGTTCATGCTCGAAGCCCGGGCGCAGCGTAACGTCGCCCAACACAACGAAAAAGAAGCCGACCAGCAGCGTGACAAAGCCGAACAGCAGACAAAGCTGGCGGTGCAAAAATCGCGTGAGGCCGACGAAAAGTCCAGGCTCGCGATCGCCGAGCGAAATCGGGCGGACTCCGAAAGAGAAGTCGCCGAAGAAGTTCGCGGCTTCCTGCAGGACAGTCTGATTCGCAACATCAGCGTTTGGGAGCGGGCCAACATGGTCGGCGATGGAACCATCGCGGGGGACAATATCACCGTCAGAGAATTACTGGACGTCGCAGCAACGAAGTACTCACCGGAGAATATTGAAAAAGCTTTCCCGGGCCGACCGAGAGTTCAGTCAGAGATTCTTCATACGATCGGCAACGCGTATCGCTCCATCGACCAAGACGATAAATCGGTCAAGTTCGCCCGTGCCTCTGTGGAAATCAGCCGGGAGCACTTTGGTGATACCAGTGCTGAATTCGTTGAAAGGCAGGGCAATCTGTTTTTTGCGAGCGTGGCTGCGGGCGAGTTTGCCGGAGCGTTGAAGGCATCTGAATCAGGTTTCGCGGGAATCATCAGGCTTTATCAACGGGTCAAAGACGCCGACACGATTCAGGAGCGGGAACAGCGACTCAAAGAGGCAAACGCCGTGATGGATCAGTTTATTGTTAGCTGGTTTGAGCAGTTGGATCCGACTCGTTTTGCGTTTCCGGTGATCGATTCCAATGAAATCGATTTTGCCACCAAGGCGCTTCTCGCACCGGCGGCGGTGTCGTCCCGGAATCTTGCCAAAATCGTGCAGGAACTAAACGGTCCCGAACATGCGAGGACAAAACACGCAAACATGTTCCAAGGTTTCTTCGATTACGTGATTGGTTTTGGTTTGAATCAACGGCCATTGATCGACAAAAGCATCAACCAGTTGCGGGATGCTGTCGAATGGTCTCAGCAGTGGCCCAGGGACAGGCGGCTTGTTCGAGCGATGATTCAAACGGCTCTTGCGGTCATGATGGACACGCATGGTGTGGAGCCTGACGAAGCTCTGTTGCTTCATGAAGCCGGCTATTCGGAGTTGAAGCAGACTCTACGCAAAGACCACCCCGGGTCGGTGATTTTTGGCATTCAGGTAGCAATGGCCTACAAGAGAAGGCAGTTGCATCGCAAGTCATTTGACTTGATGACCGAAGTCCTTCCAAACTATCTGCTTCAACTCGGTGCCCATCCGCCGGTTGTGGAAGCCTTTGCATCCGCTTCGAAAGAGTTGAATGAAGAAGACTCGATGATGCGAACGCTGCGAGAGGCCCATCGTCTGTGCCGAAATATTTATGGATTAAGCTACCGCTCCTATTCGATCCTTCGACTGCAAAGTGTCGCCGCACTGGAGCTTGGTGATCGTAAAAAGGCGATCGCCATTTATCGCCAGGCATTCGCAGAAGCAAAGGAAAAAGTCGGCCACGATGCGGAAGTGACTTTGATGTCATCGGTTGATCTCGCGTTGAATCTGTATCGCCGGGGAGACTTCGAAGCGGCCGTTGCTCAACTTCGGGCCAACAACATCGACAGTGATGGTGACTTGCTTCCTGTCAATGACAATGCAGTCAGGCTGACCAACGGCATTCTTGCAAACGCCCATTTTCGTATCGGAAACTTCAAGTCAGCTATTGTGTACTTTCGAAAAGTCCTCGATGACCGTGATTCAGGTGATTCGCAACTGCTCACGGCAAAGATGCGTTTGGTGGATTGTTTTGTTCTCGAATCCGATTTCGAATCCGCGATCCCCGAGGCACGGGAGCTTGTCAGGCTTTCCGGCGGCGGCCTGTTTGGAACCGATTCTCCTGACCGGCCAAAGTACCAGCAGTTGCTTGCGAAAGTCTATTTTCGTAGCGGTGACAATCGGAAAACGCTCGAAGTCCTGCTGCCGTTGCTGAAAAGCGAAACCGCAAAATTCAAATCCGATGAAAAAAACAGATCCTTTCTGGCAAGTCTTCATTTGGATGCCGGATACTGTTATCGCCAAAACGGGCAAACCGAAGAAGCGATAAAGCACCTCAAGACATCGGTTTCGCTGCTGGGAGATGGGGAAAAGCCCGATCCGGTTGGTCTTGCGCTGGCTCGTTCGCAGTTGGGCGGATTGATGCTTGACCAGGACGACGATGACTATGACAAAATCGCATCGCTACTGGAGCCCGCCTGGGAGCTTCTCGGTTCGCGAACGAACGAGCCACCTTACGTTCAATGGCGAAAGGATGCCCAATTGTCGGCGGCGGAACTGATTCGCTTGTACAGCGCGACCGGTGAAACGGAAAAGCGGGAGCAGGTTCACAGGAAGATCAAGGAAATACTGTCCTCTCGGGAAGCCAGTCAATAGCCAAACCCGGGGCGTCGTTGACAGTGCAAGAACATGAATAGCAAACCTGATTCCGATGACTCGCTACCGGACCTGTCGTCAGATGGTACCGACTCACGTAAACGCCCGCCGGGGAAGTCGCCGGCAAAAGACCGCCAGCAGATTGGTCCCTACCGGATCCTGCAAAAGATCGCCGAAGGCGGCATGGGCGCGGTCTACATGGCGCAGCAATCCGAGCCGATCAAGCGCCGCGTGGCCCTCAAGCTGATCAAAGCCGGCCGCGACACCGAACAAATTATTGCCCGCTTCGATGCCGAACGCCAGGCGTTGGCGATAATGGATCACGCCAACATCGCGCGGATCTTTGACGCCGGGACAACCGATGATGGTTCACCCTACTTCGTGATGGAGCTGGTTAATGGGATCCCTTTGACCGATTACTGCGACAACAACAGGCTTTCGATTCGCGAACGCCTGAAACTGTTTGTGCCGGTCTGCAAAGCCGTCCAACATGCGCACACCAAAGGGATCATTCACCGC
>CALFWR010000030.1 GCA_937928555.1 uncultured Pirellulaceae bacterium | reverse complement strand
CAGCAACGAACAACCAAACATCACAGCACCAATTGCCAGATTCATCACCCTGGCGAAATCAACGTCGGCCCGCCGCTGGAGCGGCGGTAGCCCACATCGGAACCGGAAACAGAACGTGACACCGACTCGGCGCCACCGGCCACGCGATGAAACAGCTTGCCAAACTGACCCACAAGCTCACACCAGACGTTCCGGTCCACACCCAACCGCTGCAATATCGGCTTGCACGAATCAGGAATTCGTCCACGCTTGCCCCGGGTCAACTGACGACCCGTCCAGTCCACCAGTTCCAGATAGGCCTTCAGCGATACCGGAAGAAAACCCTTGTCACTGGCCCGTGTGGATAACTTGCTGGGTAAAGCCCCGGGCTTCCTTTCGGCAATCTGTACCGGAGAAAGAAAACTGTCCCGCAACTGCTCGCGAAGCATCCTTCTCTCTTTTGCAGAAACAGCAGCCCTCGACTTTTTGGCCACTACCTTGACCGACTCGATTCGATCCTGAACCGAAGTAAAGTCACTTTCCTCGGGAGTCTCGGCAATCTGCGCCCGCACAGGGTTCAGATCCACATACGCACTGCAAGCCAAAACCGCGGCCTCATCAAGCAAAGGCTGGCTCTTGAATCGTCCCTCCCAGAACCGGCCGGTGCACTCATCTTCCCTGTTGGCCCGTACGGCGACATGTTCGGCCAGCTGACGCATCAGCCATGAAATATCGGACAACCGGGTCCGGTACTTCTCCAGTCCCGCTTTGCTGGCCATCAGCATGTTGAGTTCATGTTCTTTGGGATCGCAGGGCTTGCCATCGGCATCTTTTCGTTTGGGGAACAGGAACCAGATCCGTCGCGCGACTTCTTCATCGGACCAGGTCTTCACCAACTTTCGTTTACGTGTTGATGGATGCTTTGCGGCGGGACTATCTTGTCGGCACCGAACTTGAGCGGGCACAGTGCAGCACGATTCGACTGAAGCTCCTCAAGATCGCGGCGAGAGTTAGGGTCTCGGTGCGACGGGTGTGGTTTCATCTCTCAAGTAGCTATCCTCACCAAGCGTTATTTCGAACGCTCTCTTCCCGGCTCTCGCCGGATTCAGGTTGACATTCTGACAACCTGAAATGCAACTGACTCAGCTTGGGGGTAAGGGGGCCTTACGCGCACGCTGTCAGAAAACTGCAGATTGGGGCTTCGGTTTCGGCAATCGCGAAAATTGCAACCGCCTCAACAGGCCGATGAAATATTCGGGCTAGGTAATTCCGTCTGTCACAGGAGCGTAAAATCCCTTTTCTCACCAGTTTTGACCGGTATTCGCTGCTATTTGCACGATTTTTCTGGCCATTGCCCGGCACTTTGCCGTACAATGGAAATAGGAGGACAATAATATGGCTACCACAACCAAAACAGAGCGAATCGAAGCTCGGACGTCGCCCGATATTCGGGAGCTGATCGAGAAAGCTGCTTTGCTCGAAGGTCGCTCGCTGTCTGACTACATCATCAGCCGCGTCACCGAAGCGGCCCGGCGTACGATTCAATCGCACAACCAGATTGTGCTTTCCGAGCGTGATCAACAGGCATTTGCAGACAGCCTGCTAAATCCCAAACCAGCCCCTGAATCATTGAAGCGGGCGGTCCAAAGCCACAACGAACTCATTGGTCCATCTTGAGCACTTGGCGCATAGAACGGCTGCACAAGCACGATCGCAAAGTTTTCGACTGCGGAACTGAAGTACTGAACGAGTACTTGGCGAAACGAGCAGGTCGGGAGCAACGCAAGCGTTTCTGCACTTGCTTCCTCGCAATTTCGAATGAGACCGATCAAATCGACGGTTTCTACACGCTGTCTTCAAGTAGCATCGCACTCGACGACCTTTCACCGGCAGTTCAGAAGGAGTTGCCGCGATATCAAGACGTACCGGTTGCGCGAATTGGCAGGCTTGCTGTTGATCGCCAAGCACAGGGCAAACGCCTTGGAGGGGCCTTAATCGGTGATGCTTTAAACCGCGTGCTCAACGCCGACATCGGGTGCTACGCGGTTGTCGTGGATGCGAAGGACGACAAAGCCATCTCGTTCTACAAACACATGGGCTTTGAGCCACTCCAAGACAAGCCAGATGTGCTTTACTTGGCAATCGCAACAGCCAAGAACGCATTCAATCTGTAGCTATAACAGCCGAGCAGGAAATAGGGGCCACCCGCATTATATCTTGCCAAAGAAGCAGGAAACACGACCGCAAAAAAGACGGGTGGCCCCGGATTCCTCCTCGCTTAAGAGGTTAGGCAATTGGACAAGACATGCAGTCGCCTGACGGCAAAACCGTCAGGCTTTTTTCGTGCCATCATTTAACTTGATCAAGCGAGCATTTGCTTTCCGAAACAAACGAAAAGGAGAACTTGGCATGATCCAGATTCGCTCCGCAACTTAGTCCGTTGCGTTAGTTGAATTCGAAAATTCGGCCGTTTGTGGAGCAATTTTGGCTAATTTTCTTGAAATAAAACGTGGCGTTCGTCGTATGGTTTTTTAGGCACCAATCCAAACAGAAAGGAAACATAATGAACACAAAACAATTGACAAAGAAACACCTTGGTGAAGTTCGGGAGCAATTCCGTGACGTTGCGTTGGAAGGCTGGGAATCGGGGAGGACGGATTTTCTCGCTGGTAGAGCACCCTGTTTTCGAAAACCGATGACGTATTTTGAAAAGGCGTATTGCTTTGGCTACACGGAATTGGCCCTCAATGAAAACTGGGAACAATACCGGGCGATCGCCAAAGACGGATTTGAGAAAGGGGAATCAGATTACCACGCTGGGCGAGAGCTGTTTTTCGATGAACCAGAAACCTACTACGAAAAAGGATACTTAATAGGCTACAAGACCGCCCAACGATGGCATCAACGGCCTGAAAACGGACACCCTGCAATCTGATCAGTCAACGGCTCGACTGGAAACAACTTCAAGCGAGCAAACAGATAAACGACTTCGTATTTGCGAAGACGTAGAAGTGGCCCTTCAAACTTCGAGATTGGACCACTCGAACAACTTGACTGACGGATAGCTAGGCAACTTCTTGTTTGCCCATTCGGGCAATTTTTTTCACCTAACTCCAACTGTCAATTACTACGCACCTACAAAACTGAAAAGGAAAACCATGAACAAAATCACACGTACCATTCTTGAAGATCTTGAAACTGTTCGCGAAGGCTTGATGTCACTTTCGGATGACATCTGGCTCTCAATCGACCACAACGACACTAAGGCGATGGAACGCGGCTGCAGGTTCAAAAGCATCTACAACGGCAAAATGCAGGCCTTCGATTCTCTGTCATCAGAGATTTCGGAATTAGTCCAGAACTTCACTCACGTGAACCTGCAATCGAAAGAAAGCGATGGAAGCGTTGGTGATTCGGAAAACGAACGGCTGGTACGGGAACTCCGCAGCGACGAACCGCACAGCCTGTTCGAAAACTTCACCTTCAAGCGCCCGCATGGCTTCATCCTCAAGGGAACAGCAATCACAGGCGTCGTGACATGGAAGCGGCTTTACACACGCTTTTGTGAGAGCCTGTATCGACTTGATCCGCAAAAGTTCCGTGAGTTGCCAATGAACGAAGATTTCATTTCTTCGCACGGTAATCCAATGTTTTCTGAGGAGAAAGACAACTTTCACACGTCCATTTCTGTTGGAGGGCTTTATGCCAACGCCCATTTCTCGGCAAACGGATTCCGGGATTCCATCCGCAAGTTGATCGGCGCGTTTGGAATTCCAATGTCGGAGTTCGACATTTTCTTGCGTGAAGATCGTGACGCTGGAAGAGAAGCCGCAGCATAGGCGTAAATGTATGCAATAGCGAAGCATTGTGCGGAGCTGGCTCGCCCACACCTGAATCCTTTTGAGCCGAATTCACCTTTTTTTGTACTGCTTGGAGATTAACTATGTGTAACAAGAACTCTTTCTGTGGTGGCTGCGGAAGTCCAGTTTTCGATGGCAAGGCTGTTTGCCGTTCATGCGTCTCATGCATTCACGAACGTGGGTTCGTGTCCATTGAGCACTTTGACGACTGGAGCGAAACAGAGTTTAGTCGGTTGGAGGCAAGCGAGTTCGATTGCGAAATCGCAACACAATTGGGTGAGTCTGTTGAGGCTGTAGTACAGCACGGGTTCCAACCAACTGATTTCGAAACTGAATCGGGATTCGAGGAAGTCGATTGGGTGTTTTTGGCCGAGCGAAAAGCATGGCACAAGCAGTTCCGAGAATGGGCTTGGTTCGAGGGCAATCTGGGAGCGTAGTACTCGAGTATCTTCGAGCACTCAAGCATCTGGGGCGTGACATGCGCCCCAGATGAGCGCATTCATTCCTTCGCGGGCCCCCCGCACCTGAGCCTTTCGGCTCATATTTTTTACCCTCCCCGCGCTAAACTTCGGGTCCAGTAACTGTGCGAAAGTTCGGGTTCAGTGACAGATGTCACGAATCGCATCGTTGATGATATAGTCCGGATCTTCGCCCGTGACCCGGTTCGCATTGAGAACCTCAAGGTTGTTGGCGAAGGTGACTCCGGGCTTGCGCGTTTGAATCGTGCGATCCGCTGAATAGCCGTAGTAGCTCCGCCGGTCATGGTTCTGACCACTCGCCAGATCCTGAACCCGGCTGCACTGCTTGTTAACTTTGGGGCGTAGTAGCCTCAAACGACTGAAACCTGATTCCGTCCAAAGGAGAGTCACTTCATTTACTGATCAACAGGTGTTGGTTTTGTCCCAAGTCTGTCCCAGTTGAGGTCAATTTTTGTCCCAGTTGGAATCCACACTCAACCCGACAAGAAGAAAAAGCCGCAAGAGCAAGGGGTTGCTCATGCGGCTTGAAAATGCAGTGGGGGTGACAGGAATCGAACCTGCACTCCGGTGAAGGAACTAGATCCTAAATCTAGCGCGTCTGCCAGTTCCGCCACACCCCCGAAGGAGCTTCAGTTTAGTGCCTAGGGGGCGAGATCGAAACCCGAAAGACGGGATTCCAATTGGATAAATGATCGGACTAAAAATTGTCAAGCGACTCGGGCTTTTCGACCTCGTCGATGCTGCAAAAGGTCTTGAGGATGTCGACCGAGATATTCTGATCGACGTAGCGGATTGCTCCGTCAAGCAATGCGAACTGGGCGCCCGTTGGGTGGTTACTGGAGAAAGCCAAGTTGTTCAACTGGCCTTCTTTGGAGTTGATCGGAAATGTAACCGACTTGACGGCCCACATTTGGTCGATCCTGTTGGACGAATCGTAAACCGTTCCGTAAGCCCAGCCGCCACGGGAAATTTCTGCCGTGGCTTCGCCCGGATTCGCTTCCCAGCCCGAGATCTCGCCAAAACCAAATGTGTAGGAAGTTCCGTCACGGATTTCGGACAGCTTGCGGGGCTTGAAAATGCCCCGGTTGCGGTCTGGAGAAAAGATGCCCTGGGTTCCGATCGGACCATTGGAGCTTAGTGGCGAATGCTCGCGATACTCGTAGTGCTCGGAGTTGTCCGATGCCATGCCTTCGCCGGTCGGCCCGGAGATCCCGTAGTAGTGCGTGGTAAAGTCTCCGCGGTTTGAAACGTTGACTTTGTTTTCGGTCGGATAAGAAGCCGGGCACAGCAAGACTTCGACTTCCAGTTCACACATTTCGTTCAGCAGTTGCTCGTAGGTCTGGCCTTCGTCGGGACCCTGAGTTTCGAGTTCATGCAGGTACTCCTGTTTCAGATAGGGCAACAGGGGAATGATCACGCCGCCGCCTCTTCCGTTGTCGCCGGGCGGGAAAAGCATCTGGGATGTTTCGTACGTTAACGTGGCAAGAATCACCTGCCGCAGGTTCGCCTGGCAGTGGGTTTTGCGAGCCGATTGGCGAACGGCTTGAAGAGCGGGAAACAGCAAGCCCATCAGAATGCCGATGATCGCGATCACGACGAGCATTTCGACGAGAGTAAATCCGCGGTGGCCAATGGAGTTTGCGACGGGTCGTGAGCGTAGGTCAAGTTTCATGATTGATCAGGAAAAGCCTCAGTGACGAAAGCCGGGACTTTAGCGGCGCAGCGCGAAGGTTTTATGCACGGATTGTTAAAAGGTTATGAAGGCTGTTTCGACAACGGGCGTTTCGTCAAGTCTGTTCGCCAAAAGGCAGATTTGTTTCGGTGTGCCGCAAAGCTTTCACACGACCTTAACGATACGAACAAATTGCTTTCACAAAAGCTTCCTACAATCCCGGGCGATTTGGTCCACATGGGGCCGATTGCCCTAACTCCAAGCAAAGGAAATTTTGATGACTTGCAATCGAAAGCGTGGGTTCACGCTTGTGGAACTTTTGGTCGTGATCATGATCATCGGTGTTCTAATCGGAATTGCTTTCCCGGCCTTCGTCGCGGTAAGAAAAGCGGCTCGCCAGACGCAATGCAAAGCCAATCTTCGTCAGTTCGCAATCTGTTTGCTGAACAAATCTGCCAACAGTCCTGACGGAAGTTACTGCACCGGTGCCTTCGACTTTGTTCGCGATGGTGCTTTTGATCAGTACGGTTGGGTCTCTGACTGCATCGCTCAGGACGTTGTTCCGGGGCAAATCCTCTGTCCATCAAGCGTTTGTCTGGGCTCGGAAAAACTGAACCTTGATTCGTCCAACACCAGCCCTGGTGAATCCAAGGCACCTCCGGCACGCCGGAACGTTGGTTTCAGAAACGCCGGCGATTTTGGTGGCGACGTGATCGCAGCATTGGCAGCCAACGTGGTTGACGGTTACAACACCAACTACGCGTCCAGTTGGCATATGGTTCGTAGCGAGCCAATCTTTATCAACAACGGGACCGCTGGAGGATTGAAGGACTGGTATGACAGCAACGGCAATCAACGATGCCTTGGTCCACTGACGCTACGTCAGCTTGATGCGGGCGACGTGCCTGCTCCGTCAGTTCCATTGTTGGGATGTGCAACGCAGGGCGATGTTGACCAATCGTCGGGCACCGGTGACGGTGTCCTTGGTCTGAACATCAGTGCGGCGATTGGTTTGGTGGTTGGTACTCCAGTCGCAGAAAGTTTCAACGACGGTCCGTCTTTCTCCAACGACAGCGATGCGGTTTTGGGGGTTGGTGGCGGTGTTCCGCGGCAGAGCTTCCTGAATCAGCGCTACCCTGCGGTAGGCGATTTGCCAGTGTCGGGCCAGGTTCTTCAGGACACCCGTGACTGGTTTGCCTACCACAACGGCAACGTCAATCTTGTATTCGCTGACGGAAGCGTTCGCACCGTCGAAGACGTCAACAAAGACGGGTACATCAATCCTGGCTTTGCCGTGGACGGATCTGCGACGGCGGTCCGGACGGGTTATCTTTCTTCGGAAGTCGAAGCCAACCCGTGGGAGGTCTACCCTGGCGTGCTGCTCAAGGGTTCCTTTGCAACCAAAAGGTTCGAGCAATAGTCGGAATTGCCGCTATTCACTGGCCGCTGAAGAACTGTGCCCAATGGTGAGACTCGCCATTGGGCTTTTTTGTTGGGTTTTTTTGTTGGGTTTTTGTGCCCAAAACCGCCCCTCGAGGGGCAGGTTTCGTCTGTTCAAGGTGTCGCAAACCAATAAAATTCTGGCTTTTCTCGAAATTGCGGACTTTCTAAATGCGACGCCCTCTGATTGCCGGAAACTGGAAGATGAACCTTGACCGCGAAGCCGCCGTTAGCCTTGCTCGTGGCGTGGGCGCGGCCGCTGGTGACGGGGAAGTCGATGTTCTAGTTTGCCCCACGTTTGTGCATCTGGATGCTGTTGCCCAGGCCGTTAACGACGCAAACGTGCATGTCGGTTCGCAGGACGTGTACTTTGAGGGCAACGGAGCGTTTACCGGAGAAACCAGCACCGACATGATCAAGGACGTCGGTTGCACCTATGTGATTCTGGGGCACAGCGAGCGTCGCAATGTGATCGGAGAATCGGACGAACTGATTTGCAAGAAGGTTCACGCTGCCCTGGCCGCCGGGTTGCTGCCGATCCTTTGTGTCGGCGAGTTGCTGGAGCAACGTGAAGCGGGTCAGACGATGGACGTCGTCAAATCGCAGATCGAAGGTTCGCTTAAGGGTGTCGATGCCGTTCAAATGTCGAAAATCGTGGTCGCCTACGAGCCCGTTTGGGCGATTGGGACGGGAAAAACCGCGTCTCCAGAGCAGGCACAGGAAGTCCACGCTGATATTCGCAGTTTGCTGGCTCGGCTGTATAATCAGGAGCTTGCTGATGGGGTGCGGATTCTTTACGGCGGAAGTGTCAAGCCAGCCAATGCAGCGGACTTGATGGCGTGTGGTGACATTGATGGAGCCCTGGTCGGCGGAGCGTCGCTCAAAGCCGACAGCTTTGCCGGCATCATCGAAGCGGCAGCAAGCGCCTGATCCAAACCTATTGTCTTCGTTTAACAGATCAAATTTTAACAGATCAAAACATGTTTTTTCTACTCACTGACACTGCTTTGTTTGCCCAGTTCCAGGTTGGGCTCCAGTTGCTGAAGCTGTTGCTGTTCGCCAGTTCTCTTTGGTTGATCTTCCTGATTCTGATCCAGCGAGGAAAAGGTGGCGGTCTGTCTGCTGCTCTTGGGGGCGGAGGCGGAGACAGCGCCTTTGGTGCCAAAGCCGGCGATGCATTCACCAAGATCACGATCTTCAGTGCCATTTTCTGGATTGGTTTGTGCATGGTCACGATCGCCTGGTACAACCCGCCGGAACGAGCCTCCAACCGTTTCGCCGAAGACGAAGAGTATTCGCTGAACGATGATGATGGTGGCGGGATGTCGACTCCTTCGATGGGTGCCGTTGGGGAGCAGGGTGATGCTGCGGGCGATTCAGCTGATGACGCCGAATCATCCGAAGACGCGGGCTCTTCGTTGGAGCCAGCGGTTTCCGATGCAGAACCCGCCGAATCAGATGATGACGACGCTGCTGCTGATGACGCCGCTGACGGTGGTGGCCGCTAGGTCCACCCATCTGCTGAACAATAATAGGAGGGTCCGGTGCAGCTAAGCATGACCGGTCACGGTCAGTCGCGTTTTCACGACGACCACCACGAGATTTCTGTCGAGATTCGGACAGTCAACAGTCGCCACTTAAAGCTGAGCGTCTACGCCGATCTGGATGTCGCCTTGCAATCAAAAGTTGAAAGCCTGGTTCGCAGCCAGGTTCACCGGGGAACAGTAACGGTTCGTGTGAACGTGAAATCCTTCGCTGCCGGTGGGTATGAGCTTAACGAGCCATTGATTCGCTCTTACTGGACGCGGCTTTCAGAGATTGCCGGTCAGGGAGAATCGGTGAGCGTCGAGTCATTGCTTTCGTTGCCCGGCGTTGTGATCGAGAAATCTGCTGACGATTCCCGGGAGCTTTGGCCACGGCTGGAAAAAGTCGTCACAGAGGCCATCGAAAATCTGCAGACGATGCGAAAGCGTGAGGGCGAAGACATGCAGCAGGACATGCTCGCCAATCTGGATCTGATTGAAAAACGCCTGAATGCGATTCGGAAATTGGCACCGTCGGTATCGCAGAGCTACTCCAAGCGGCTGACCGAGCGAATCAATGGCTTGCTGGAAAAGTATGACATCACTGTCGAAGCCACCGACGTCATCCGTGAGGTCGGTATTTTTGCCGAACGCGTTGATAACTCGGAAGAGACCGTCCGTCTTGGCACCCATTTGACTCATTTTCGCGAGACCATTTCTGATACACCCAAAGCCGGCCGCAAGCTGGACTTTTTGGTGCAGGAGATTCTTCGTGAAACCAATACAATTGGTTCCAAGGCGAACGATAGCGGCATCGCCACCGAGGTCGTCGAAATCAAGACTTCGATCGAGCGAATTCGAGAAATGGTTCAGAACATTGAGTAGGGAGGAACTCGACGTGAGTAAAGCTTCTCCAGCAGACGGTCCGGACGTCCCGATCCGGGGAAGACTTGTGATCTTTTCGGGGCCCTCGGGCGTGGGCAAAACCACGATCCTCCAGCGTCTTTTCAAAGCCTGCCGGTTGCCGCTTCGCGAAAGCGTATCAGCGACCACCCGCCAGCAGCGTCCCGGTGAAACCGATGGGGTCAGTTATCACTATCTGACTCGCGAAGAATTCCAGAACCGGATCGATGCCGACGAATTCCTTGAATACACCGAGGTTTTCGGCCGTGGAGACTTTTACGGGACGCTCAAAGCTCCGATAAATCAGGCGATTGCCGCCGGAGAGTGGATAATCGTCGAGATCGACGTCGTGGGGGCCTTGAAGGTCCTTAAAATTCACCCGGATGCAATTACAATCTTCGTCCACCCGGGCAGCATCGAAGAGCTCGAAAAGCGACTGCGTGGTCGCGCTACCGAATCCGAAGAAGCACTGACGCGGCGTTTGGAAGTCGCCCGTTCGGAGCTTGAGGTTTCCGAAAAATATACTCACATCGTCAACAACGAATCGGTCGAACAAACCGTTGACGAGATTTGTCAGATACTCGAGGCAATCGCCACTCAGTAACCGGAGAATTCCCAGTCCATGTACGACGAACTCAAAGAAGAAGAAATTGTCCGCAAAGTCGGCGGTCGTTTCAAGCTCTCAACTCTGATCCAGAAACGACTGGTTCAGCTCAATCAGGGTGCCCGCCCCCTGGTCGAAGGTAACGGCCTGGACAAGATGTCGATTGTGCTTCAGGAGATTTTGCACGACAAGATTTTCCTGGACAAGGACAGCAAGGTCGGTGTGTCTTCATCGCCAGACTTTGATGCACCGCCGGAGTTGGACTTGGACAGCGTGTAATGCAAATGACGGAAATCGAAAGTTAGCAGTGGAACACGATGATTCATGGTCCAATTTTCAAAATCGATTTTCCCAACCCGTGTTTGTTTGCAACTTCCGACACCGGCCAACAATGATCGTTTCCACGATCGGTAGAGCAACTGACGCCGTCTGGTTTTGGACCGACGGCGTTTTCTTTTTGTAGTCAGGATCGACATGCCCAAAATTGATGTACTGTTGGCGGTCACCGGAGGTATCGCGTCGTTCAAGTCCGCTGCTTTAGCCAGCCAGATGGTGCAGCAGGATTTGGCGGTGCAGGTTGTGATGACTCGCTGTGCCGAAAAGTTTATCGGCAAAAGCACCTTTGCCGCTCTCACCGGACGTGCTGTTGCGACAGACTTGTTTGATCCGGCCATGCCGCTGGGTGCTCACATCGAACTGGCGCGAAACTCGGCCGTTCTGGTTGTGGCCCCGGCAACGGCGAACTTTCTTGCTGCCGCGGCGCTGGGCCAGGCCACGGATTTGCTTTCGACGCTGTACTTGTGCTTTACCGGTCCGGTGCTTGTCGCGCCGGCGATGAATGTCGAAATGTGGAACAGCAAAGCCGTCCAGCGCAACGTCGGTCAACTGGTCGGTGACGGAGTCCACATTATCGAACCTCAGGAAGGCTGGCTGAGCTGTCGCGAAAAAGGCAAGGGAAGGATGGCCGACCCGGACACAATTTTTGCTTCGGTGCGAGGGCAGCTTTGAGTAAACGAATCCTGATCACTTCCGGGCCGACTCGCGAATATCTGGATCCGGTTCGCTACCTGAGTAACGCTTCGAGTGGTCGCATGGGGGCGGCGTTGGCGCAGGCTGCGATCGATGCTTCGTATCAGGTGACGGTGGTGTCAGGTCCGGTTGCGATTGAATACCCCGGCGCCGCAGACGTCGTCGAAGTGGAGTCGACTCAGGAGATGCTCTCTGCGGTACTGAAACTCTGGCCGGACTGTGTGGGCATTATTGCGGCCGCGGCGCCCAGTGATTTTCGTGCCGGTCAGCGCTCGGAATCAAAAATCAAAAGGACGGGCAAGCAAGAGTTGACCGTCACGCTGGTGCCCAATCCGGATATCCTCGCGACTGTCGGAGATCGCAAGCAGCCCCGGCAGTGGTCGATCGGTTTCGCATTGGAAACCGAAAACGGTATTGAGAATGCTGCTGGCAAGCTGAAAAAGAAAAACTGTGACCTTGTCGTATTGAACGATCCAAGTGCAATCAATGCCGATGCCAGCCAGGTGCGGATAATTGATGGCAGCGGGGAAGTGGTGAAAGTCATGGATGGATCGAAGGCCGATACGGCGGAGGCGATCATCGAGATTGCCGCTCGACTAAGGCGATCATCGAGATTGCCGCTCGACTAAGGCGATCATCGAGATTGCCGCTCGACTAAGGCGATCATTGAGATTGCCGCTCGACTGAGGCGATCATCGAGATTGCCGCTCGACTGAGGCGATCATCGAGATTGCCGCTCGACTGAGAGATCAGAAGAGTTCACTCACGTTAGGTCAGGTTTGCCGGATCTGCATTGAATCGGCAGGTTGCTGGCGGGCTGGCAGCAGACAGCTAATTCCAACGCCGCGTTTTGCTTGTCACAAAACACGATTGCTAACGGTTGGCTGCGGTGCTGAATTGTTTTTCCAAAAAATCGATTTGCGCTTCGACCGCATCGCGGCCTTTGTTGCCTAGGGTGACGCCACCGAAGCGGACGCGATTGAAAAGCTCGGTGATTTCGTGAACACGTGTCGAGATTTCATCTGCCGATGGATGAACACTGAACTTGTCGCAGACTTCTTGGGCAAACTCTCGGTGGGTTTGCTGTGGCTCTCGAACCAACTCATGTTTGTTCAGGACTTCGGCAAACCTTTTATAAAACGCAGTGCCTGTTTCGTCGCCGATGATCCATTCGCGCAGGTCGCTGGATATCAGACCAATCGCGTTGGCAAGCAGTTTTCGAATTCGATTGACCGGGCGGACGGTGTCTTCTTCGTCTGATTTTTGTCGCAACAGGAATCGAACGATCCCGGCCACCAGCGTCAGAAAAAAGGCCACGGCGATGACCGGTCGCAGCAGGCCCGCGGCGTCCTTTCTTGTGAGCTTTTCAATTCTGGTGGGAAGCGTGTCGAGGCTGAACGCTTCCAGCAGGCGGGCCACCGACAGCGTCATCGGGGCATTGGTGCCATTGTTGTTTTTGGATTCCATGCCCAGCACATAATCCTGCCAGACGGATCGGGCGAGATCGATTGCGTCGTCGGTCCCAAGCCCGTCATCTTCCTGGGGCTGGGGCGGCGTCGGGTCCGCGGTCAGCCAGACACCGACAGACTCGCATTCAACCGTCTGTTTCATCGATTCGCTACACTCCTCGGGGGGAAGATAAACTTCCACCCAGGCGTGAGCGTGTTTGCCACGAATCAGATAGGACTTGTTTACCGCGTTGTACTCGCCGCCGTGGAAGCCAACGACCAGTCGAGAGGGAATGTCCAGGCTTCGAAGCATCAGCGTCATCGCCGATGCAAAAGTCACGCAGTGTCCGGTGCGTGTGTTGACCACAAAGTCCTCGATCGGGTCAAGATCCCGGTTCCAGTCAACATCGCGATAGTCGAGCGTGTATTGGTAGTTGCCGGGATTAAGGAAATGGTTTTCCATCTCGCGGACCAGGTCGATCCGGCTTTTGTTTTCCCGTTTGACTTTGTCTGCGATGCGTTTGGCAGTTTCAACCAATGTTGGGTAACGGTCTCTTTGAATCGCAGTCAGCCATTTGACTTGTCCGGGGTCCTCGGACATCGGTGCGTTGGCGCGGCTTCCGTTGTTCGCGATATACGGCCAGTACATCAGCGGTTCATTCTTCTGATTTAGCATCGTCGCGAATTCGTATGAAAACGGCGCAAAGGCAATCTCCTCGCCTTGTCGGCACCGGGTCAGCGCCGATATCTCGTGACAAAACTTGACCTCCTTTTCGGTGTTCCGGCTGATGAAGCTGGGTGTGACGGCGTAGATAACCGGGTCTGAATTCTGTTCGACGGTTATCTCGACAGTGACCGGACGTCCACCTTTGTTCAGGTCAATGTCGCGAAAATCTTCGTAGTGGCCGTTGTAGATCCGTTCATAGGGCGCAACGAATCGGGTTCGACCTTCTTCGATCTCGAAACTCGAGAGGGCAATTCCACGATAGTATGGGATGCCCGAGAGTTGGACTTCGGAACCCGTTTCGGAACTGTATTTTGCCCTTAGTATTCGTTGACCGGTTTGAGCGATTGAGCCCGTTTCATAGGGATCAACTGATTTGGTCACTCCCGTAGCCACGACTTTGTAGGTGATTGGACTGAACCACGGTTTGACGTGTCGGGGTGCGGTGAGGAAAAGAATGGTGGTGAAGATCGTCGCAACCAGAGCCAATGCGGGAAACACACCAAACTGCGACTTTGTCACGCGACTTTGGCTCGGCGGCGCTTCGTAGCTGGTGATCGGTTGAGTCGAATTTTTCCACCACATCAGCTTTCGCAGGCCCTCACGGTTTTCCTTGTTGATTTGGGAAAGTCGTAACGCCGAATGTTCATTGGAGTTATCGACGATCTGCATGTTGATCATCGAGTTTTGCAAAAACAGCGCCAAACATCCCACCACGAAAAAGACGATGAACAGTAAACCGCCTTCGACGTTTACGCTGAAAATCGTCGTGACCACGATCTGAAGCAAGCTCAGAACCATAATTTGCCATGTCAGTCTCGCTGTCTTTTGTTGGAACAGGAGGACGGCCTGAAGGTAAACCAGCAACTTCGCGACTGCCAGCAGTTTGCCCGCGCTGTCAGTATCGAAGAAGTTTCGCATCGCGAAAATCAGGATCAAGATTGAAATCGAATTGGCCAGCCAGCCATCGATTGACAGCCACTTGAGCCAGTCGGTGAGCACCAGTGACAGGCAAACCGCAGTTAGCCCGATCGGCACAAGATAAAAGTGTTCCGTGCTAAGCGATAACATCGTGATGCTGCACAGCACCAGAATCATCAGGCAGGTCAGGAGAGCCCGTTTCGTGTTCACGCAGAAACCTCCGCAACAAGTGTCTCATTGGATTCAACTGTGTCCGCGTGGTCGGTGTCTGTGGCGCACGTTTCGATCGAGAAAAGATCGTTGAACTCGGGAGATTCCACTTCGAGCCACCGCACCAAATGCCTCACCGAAAGCAGCGACGGACTTAATTGGTCTTCATCACTGGTCGAAAGCCATTCGGGAGGGCGCCGCGTGCTCAGGCAGTAGATTGGCGTACCGGAACTGACACGAGAAGCCAACTCCACGATCGTCGAATCGATTTGGGGTGTCAGTTTTGGAGTGGCCGTTGCGAGGCTGCGCATTACGTTGCGGGACGTGTGCGGCGTGTGCCGACCGGTTACGATTTTTTCTTCTTCGCCGCAAATCCCGACCGCCAACTGGCCATGAACCTCTGCGGAAAGCTGCGAAACCGCAGTGGCTGCGAAACTGAGAATCAGTTCGCAACCCGTTCGCGTCGTTTCGTCCTGTTCGTGAAGGTCAAGCGCCAGGGCGAAATCGCGATCGTTGGGCTGGTCGAATTGTTTGACCACCGGATAGCCCAGTCTGGCGGTGGACCGCCAATGTACATTTTTGCGACTGTCGCCCGATCGCCATTTTCGCAGCGCGAAAAAGAGATCTTCTTCAAGTCCGATGCGTCGTTTGCGTGATCGATCGCCAATCTCCATTGAATCGATCCGCTGCTCCCATGTGGGTCGGAGGTGTCCCAGAGTCGGGGCAACCAGGACGGTTTCGGGTGAATCGATAAAGCTACGACAGCTAATCAGGCCAAATGGCCAAGAGCAGGAAATGACAGCGGATTCAAGAAGATGTTCTCCGCGGGCCGGAAAGCGGCATTTGAAGGAACAGGTTGTCGTGTCCCCGGGTGAAATCGGGCCAAAGCACGCGTGGGCGTAGTTCGATGGCCAGGCGGTGCGAAAATAAGCCGATCGGCCGGTGCGATAAACCAGGGATTTGATTTTTGAAATCAAAGAACCCGTTGAGGATTCGTCACCGTCCTGGTGAACTTTGTCGTGAACCATCACATTTCGGGCAGTCAGTCGACGACTGTGGTTCTCGCAGTGCCAGTTGATGTTGACCGATTCGCCGGCGTGAATTCGATCGGGGACCATTCGCCGACCTCGCAACCTTCCCTGAAGGTTCGCGCAGACGCGCCAGTTGAAAAGCAGCGGGATGACCAGCATTCCGGTGGTCGCGATTAACAGATTGACGTTTCGAAGGACCGCTCCGACGGCGATGAAGCAGAGAATGACCAGGTACGCCCAGCCCTCGGGGGTGAGCTTGCAAAAACGTCTTCTTCGCACGTGTTGCGACACAGGTCGTTTCCTCGATACGGCATTAGCCCGGGAGGGCGTGGCGTCCAATAATTTCGATGATTACTGCTTCGGATTCGTCGCGACGGGCTCCCTGAAAGCCACCTCGAAGTTGAATTCGGTGCGACAGAACATGCGGGGCAAGCTGTTTGGCGTCGTCGGGAATGGTGTAGTCCCGTCCGTCGAGAAATGCGATCGCCTGAGCGGCGCGGTACCACGCAAGAGCACCGCGGGTCGAAACGCCAACGCTGATATCGGGCGATTCGCGGGTCGAATGCACCACATCCATCATGTAGGCGACCAGGGAATCTTCCACGCGGACGTTGCGGACTGATTCGCGGATCTGCACAATTTCGTCAACGTTGCAGACGGCTTTGAGTTCTTCGACGGGTTCCCCGACGCGGTGGTCGGTGAGGATCCGTGATTCGTACTGGCGATCCGGGTAGCCCATCGAAAGCCGCATGAGAAACCGGTCCAGTTGGCTTTCTGGAAGAACGTAGGTTCCTTCGAATTCAAATGGATTCTGCGTCGCGATCACCATGAAGGGGCTGGGCAGTTCGTAGGTCGTGCCATCGACACTGACCTGATTGTCGCTCATCGCTTCGAGTAGCGCCGACTGGGTTCGCGGTGGCGCACGATTGATTTCGTCGGCCAGCACGAAGTTGTTAAAAATCGCCCCGTAGTTAAAAACGAACGATGCCTTTTGCGAGTGATAAACACTGCTACCAAGGATGTCGCTGGGAAGCAGGTCGGGCGTAAACTGAATCCGCCCAAAGCTTCCGTCGATGCTGCGCGAGATCGCTTTGGCCATGAGGGTCTTTCCGACTCCCGGCACGTCCTCCAAAAGAACGTGCTCTCCTGCGATCAACGCCACCAGGCATAGCTTGGCAATGTTGCCTTTGCCCAGAACGACCGAATCCACGTTCTCGAGGATCTTTTGAGCAGCCTGCTGAAGACGGGCTGCGTCGGGTGATTCGCCTATTTGCTTGTCCACTTGCTCTCTTTCTTCTTGATCGATGCCATTCTAGCAGTTGACCAACAAGAGAGCTATTGCCCGAAAGAAAGCGTGACCTAAAGCACACCGATTAGCGCCCAATAGCGAAACGAAACAACAGCGAAACGCTAGGTGTTCCAGGAACCCCAAACAAGGCCACCAAATTTGGTGTATTCCCAAAGCATCAGCATGGATGCCAAAACTATCATCACGAAAGAAACCAGCAGCAGGTAGTCGAACAGCCCCATGTTGGTCCAGCTACGCTTGGGGGCTTCTTCCTGCAGAATCTCACCTCCGGAAACGGAGGTTTCTCCGACCATGGAAGTGTCGTCAATGTCTGTGAATTCTTCTGCCATGATCAGTGACTAGTATTTGCCAAGCTGGGTAAAAAGACGAATTGCTCCGGCGGTTAGCATCAGGAATGAAAGCAGCAGGAAAATGGTGTAGATGTTGATGCCTTTTTTTCGCCAGACTTTCGCCGGGGCGACTGTTGGCATCATCTCTTCCGCTTGCCCTTCATACTCCAGAGCACCGAAGTCGTTGGGATCAGAACTCGCTTGTGACACTGTCGCCCTCCCGTACTATGTCCTTCATCAGGCCACGTTGCGTTTTGAACGTTGTGAAGTCGGCTTCAATGCGGGTTGCCTGGCCGCGGCCAATGTATCGATCACCCCGGTAAATATCCATTTCGTGACGCAGACGGATGCCGTCGTCCGAACCAAGGTCAACCACGAAGTAGTTGCCTTTGATGCCGACAACTCTGCCCTGGACGCGTGGGACGATGTCGCGAGTCAGGAAGTTTTCGTCAACGCCGAGTGAGGCCATGACTTTTTGTCTCTTGCTCAGGTCGGCGCGAAGATCGCTGGTCATCTGGGTAAGCGATGCAATTTGATTTTGCTGGTCGAACGTTTCCTGAGTCAGCTTTTGAACCTGCTCAAACTGGCTGGCGATGTTGTCCACCAGGTCTTTGTTTCGTTGTTTTTCAGAATTAAGTTGCGTATCAAGCTGCGTCACTTTGGCGACAGCCTCCCGCATGCGATCCAGACGCGATTGGCTGGTTTCGATTTCTTCACGGAGCAGTTCATTACGCTCTTCGAGTTGATTCTCAAGTTGCTTAACCTGCGAATTCAGAACAGCGATCTGCTGTGCACGAGCTACCTTCTCCCGTTCGATGATCTGCTTCTGGATACCGGTTGAATTTTTGGCATCGTTAAGCTGACGTTGCGCGGCTTGGGCTTTGGCTTCGTTAGCGACAGCCTCGCCTTTCCAGTTGCGATGGGAAGCACCCACCATCAGTGAGACGGCCAAAAAGAAACAGCTCATCAGGAAGATAAGCAGTGTCAGGATTTTTCCGATCGGATTCATCGTGATCCTTTAGCTGAAAGCCAAACTCGTATGCCAAAAAGGCCAAGGTGCGAAAACAGAAAAATGGACGCCGATGACGTCCACTGGCTGTCCTTCACCCCAACCGACAGTCTGCTGGAAGTATAGTTGCCACGAAATTCGAGTGTCAACGAAATTCGAAAAAAGGCCATTTGCGGGAGGGCAGTGGACTCGAAACTTTCATCGACGCACGCTGGCGATACCTTCATTTTTGCCAGCATGGGACCAATCAGGACGGTTGGTCCATTCACAGCCATTTCAGGGAGCTCTGGTGGCCGGTACAGTCGTTGATATCGGCACGATCTGAACGGGAACTCCCGCAGCATCAGGCCGGAAAAAACATCAGTGCGGATCAGAGAAATTGGGCCTGGCGGTTGGACATTGGCACCCAAAGCCCAAACTTTGGCAGGAAACCCTGCTCGTGACGGGGATTCGAGATATCCGCTAACGCGGCCGCAGGCTCTGCGGGTCGCTGAAAACGTACCCCGCGGCCAGCTCTCGATAGGCCTCCACCTGTTGCGATTGCCATTGCGGGTCGTGCCCGAGTTCGTCGGCAAGAATCTGAGCGACCGGTGGCGCGGATTCGATCGAAGCTTGAGCATTGAGCAACAATGCACGTGTTCGGCGGGCCAATACGTCTTCGACGGTCATCGCCATCTCGTGCCGCACGTGCCACAGGACTTCGGCTCGCTGGTAGGGCAGGCTTGGGTGTAGCCGCTGGGCAAGTTCCGGTTGCTGTTCAATAAGTGCCTCGATTCCGGCCGCGTCACGACCGTAGACTTGCAAGTTGATTTCCTTGTGGGACGTCTCGCTCGCCCCGTGAATGGCAAGCTCTTTGGTGCGGCACTTGACTGGCGACAGGCCGCCAATCGTTTCGGCGCGGTCGACGATGTCTTGGCCCATCTTTCGATACGTCGTCCATTTGCCACCGGTTACCGTCAATAGCCCGGTCGGGCTAACAAGGATCGTATGATCGCGCGACAGGGATGCGGTTCCTTTGGAAGTGTCATCGCTTTTGACCAGCGGACGCAGTCCCGCGAAAACGCTCAGCACATCATCGGCTGTCGGATCCTGAGCCAGGTATTGCCGGGCGTGTTCAAGAATGAAGTCCCTTTCTTCGGGCAGCGATCGCGGCTCGTTGGACTTTTCTGGCACCGGAGTGTCGGTCGTACCGACCAATAGTTGCCCGTGCCAGGGAAGGGCAAACAGCACCCTGCCATCGTTCGTTTTGGGCACCATCAGAGCCGCATCGCCTGGCAGGAATCGACGCGGCAACACGACGTGAACACCCTGGCTGACGGCAACGATTTGCTGGGACGTAGGTTCGTCTTGCCGACGCAAGTCATCGACGAAAACGCCGGTCGCATTGATCACGACTTTTCCCCTGATCTGCATTGGGTCGCCGGAGAGCGCATCGACGGTCTTAATGCCGACGACTTTTTCGGATTCCTTGATCAGTCCGGTGCAGGCCATGTAGTTGACCAAAGTCGCACCCGCAGATGCTGCCGTCCGGGCAAGGTTGATTGCCAATCGCGAGTCGTCAAACTGCCCGTCGTAGTACAGGATTCCTCCTCTGAGCCCGTTGGCATCAAGATTCGGAAGGGCCGCAAGGGTTTGCTTGCGGTTGAGTGATCGCGATTTGCCAAAGCCCAGCTTTCCGGCCAACCGGTCGTAGACTTTCATTCCAATCGAATAAAAGGAACGCTCCCACCATTTGTACGTCGGGATCACAAAGGCCAACTCATGCACCAGGTGCGGCGCGTTTTTCTTCAGCAGGCCTCGCTCGCGGAGCGCGCCGAGAACCATCATCACGCTGCCCTGTTTCAGGTAGCGAACGCCACCGTGGACCAGTTTTGTGGAACGGCTGGAGGTGCCTTTGGCGAAATCGGCCTGTTCTACCAACAGCGTCCGGTGACCGCGGCTTGCGGCATCGACTGCCGCTCCCAGACCGGTCGCGCCGCCGCCAACGATGATCATGTCGTAAGGCTCGTCGTGGGCCTGGATTGCCGCCAGGGAAGCGGAGCGAGTGAATGAGTGCTGCATCGTCTGCACAGGTTAGCGGATTTTTGCAGCCACGTCACAGAATTAAGCCCGGATTATTCACGAGGCGTGGGCGTGGCTTTTCGCTCAGTCAATGAACACCGGATCAGTCCGAAAAAAGTCCTGTTTTGGAACTCATCAGCGAGGTGAACCGAATTTCCGGAGGCGATCCAGTTTTCGGGTACGCATAGCGAGATTTAACCGCAATCAACGCCCGTCGTCGTGAATAATTCCGGTTAAGCATTCCGGTTAAGCAGCGTGGTTTGTGGCGATGCGACTGAGTCGGCGTTTGGAGGGTTGGGTCAGGCCTGGCAACCGGGATCGGGACCGGGATTCTCGTTCCACTTCAGAGCCCGTTCGACGGCGCGACGCCAGCTTTTGACCATTCGCTCACGTGGTTGAGGCTCAAGTTGCGGTTCGAAGCGTGCGTCGGCTTGCCAGTGTTGGCTCAACTCCTGTTTGTCTTTCCAGAGGCCGATCGCCAGGCCGGCAAGGTAAGCCGCACCGCGAGCGGTGGTCTCGACGCTCTCAGGCCGCACGACAGGTGTGCCCAAAATGTCGGCCTGAAACTGCATCAGCGGAGTACTGCGAGATGCGCCTCCATCGACGCGTAATTCCTCGAGCTTGATCCCGGAGTCGGCTTGCATTGCTTCGATCAGGTCGAAATTCTGGAAGGCGATTGATTCGAGGGCGGCCCGACAAAGGTGGCTGCGGTTCGCACCGCGAGTTAGTCCAAAAATCGAACCCCGGGCGTCGGGATCCCAGTAGGGCGCACCGAGCCCCGTGAACGCGGGCACCAGGAAGACGCCGCCATTGTCAGGCGCGGCAAGCTGATCACATTCCGCTGCCGACTGGATGATTCCGAGTTCGTCACGCAGCCACTGGATTGTCGCACCGGCCATAAAAACCGAACCTTCGAGAGCGTATTCGGTGCGGTCTCCCATTTTCCAGGCAATGGTTGTCAGCAAGTTGTGAGTTGATTTTACGGCTTGATCGCCGGTGTTCTTCAGCAGAAAGCAACCTGTCCCGTAAGTGCTTTTGGCCATCCCTTTTTCAAAGCAGGCTTGTCCGAACAAGGCCGCATGTTGATCGCCTGCGACGCCGGCGATGGGGATGTCGCCGGCGACAATGTTCGTGTCCACCGTGCCGTAGACTTCGCTGCAGGATTTGACTTGTGGCAGCATGGCCAGGGGTACGTCCAGCATCGAGAGCAATTCGTCGTCCCACTGTCCGGTGTGAATGTTGAACATCAATGTGCGGGAAGCGTTCGTGACATCGGTGGCGTGAACCTTTCCGCCGGTCAGTTGCCAAATCAGCCAACAGTCGACCGTTCCAAAAAGCAGGTCGCCAGATTGAGCCAGCTTTCTCGCGCCCGGAACTTCGTTCAGAATCCATGCGAGCTTTGTGCCTGAGAAGTAGGGGTCCAGACGCAAGCCCGTTTTTGCGGTGACGGATTGTTCACGGCCCTGCTGGATGAGTGAACGACAAAACGCGGCGGTCCTGCGGTCTTGCCAGACGATCGCAGGATAGATGGGTTTTCCGGTGTGGCGGTTCCACGCGATGGTTGTTTCGCGCTGGTTGGTGATCCCGATGCCGGCAATGTTGCCCGCATCCAAACCGGCTTTGGCAAGGGCTTGGGTTACGACCGCCATTTGGCTGGCCCAGATTTCTTCTGGGTTGTGTTCGACCCAGCCTGGCTGCGGATAGGACTGGGTGATTTCCTGTTGCGCCGTTTCAATCGTTCGAGCTTGCGAATCGAACAGGACTGCCCGCGAACTGGTCGTGCCCTGGTCAATCGCGATTACGTATTTTTGGTTCATGGGTCGCTCTGGTTGCGCCGGGCGTCAAACCGGAGTAGTCGCCCGAAGGATTCGATGCCGTCTCGCATGGAGCCCACGAGTGAAAAGCAGATTTGATTCTGAACCCGGATTATTCACCCCGGACTATTCACGAGGCGTGGGCGTCAGAATCAGTTGAGACAGTGATCCGCGACGCTGATGCGATAAAACGATCGCTGTGGTTTTCATTTACCGAATGATTTACACTTCTTGTTGAATTTCAGCTTTTCCTTTGCTCCTGTTGGCCAGACGTAGAATTAACGCCCGTCGTCGTGAATAATCCGGGCTGAAGCGAATGTCGGAAGTTCCTACAGTTCGAAGTCGTCGTCGTCAGACTGGTCTTTGTAGATGGGCAGGTAGCGGTAGTAGACTTCCAGTGTCATGCAGGCGAGGGCGGTGGAGTAGAGCCTGCCGCCTCTTTCGCCAGCATGGTGGTAGGCCTGATACCAACTGCCGGCGGTGTTGCCGGTTTTTGATTGCGTGTTGACCAGATAGTCACGCATTTTACCGTTCCACGTCGTCCACTGTTCGCCGCCATAGTGCTTCATCACCTGAGTGCCGTAGTAGTTGTAGTACATATTGGCGAACGTGGGTTTGTCCTTGGGGGCCATGTCGGGCCCGAGCCCGTCAAGCCATTGGACACCGTTTTGCAATCCGGGTGTGTCTTTGTCCCAGCCTAGGTACATCCGGCACAACAAGCCAATCGCGGTGCGTCCGCGCTGTGCGGCGCTTCGGTTGGTGGGCGGTGCGTCGTAGCCGTAGACCGATCCTTCGGCGTTGGAGATGTTGTTTAGAAATTTGTCGATGCCACGAAGTGTTTTCGTGTTGATGTTGAGCCCCGAAAGTTTTGCGCTTTTGAGTGCCATGATTTGCCAGCCGACAACCGATGTATCGCCCGCTTGTCGCACCTTGTATCGCCATCCACCACCGACAGGATCCTGCACGTCTTCCATGTACCAGATCGAGCCCTGGGCAAAGGGAGCCAGTTTCGGATCGCGGGTCATCGCGAAAGCTTCGCAGAAGACGATCGAACAGAGGCCGTGCGAGTACATGGTTCCGCCGGGTTCAAAAAATGAAACACCTCGGCCTTTTTGTTGGGCGCGAGCCATGAGAAACTCAAGCCCCGCACGCACCTGGTCTTTGTAGATGCCGACTTTGTGGGTTTGACCGTTGCCCAGCAGTGGTAACAGGGCAAGGGCCGTGGCTGCATTGCGGGCTTCTTTCATGCTGCCGGGGTTGGGGCTGTCACGATGCGATCCCGGTCCGATCGTGTGGTCTAGGTTCCAGCCGCCGTCGTCGAGTTGGTGGTTGATGATCCACTTGAGTGCGAGTTGAACGGCTTCTTCGGATGCATCGGAACCGCCATACTTTTTCAGCGCCTGGTTTTTGGCATTTCCGGTCCGGCCGCTTGTTTCGTCGCCGGATCCCGAAATCGCACCAAGATCCCCGGTGTCGCCTTCGTCGAAAAGGAGTTCATCGCCAAGCAGATCTGAAGTCTCAAATGTTTCGGCGACTTCGAACGATTCGGTTGTTTCGACTTCCAGTGGTGTTTCTTCGGTGAATTCGGATTCGCTGAACTCTTCCGGTTCGTCGCTTTCCTCAAAATCTTCCACGTCCAGATCGATCGTTTCGATGGCTTCACTGGGATTGGAGGAGGCTTCGAAGGCGACGTCGAATTCTTTTTCGGAGGGCAGAACCAGCAATGCCAAAAAAATGATCAGTCCGGCATGCATGAGGAAGCTTACCATCCAACTGGGAATGACATTGAACAGCAGGGCTTTCTGCCCCGATTCGACGACTTCGTCCTCGAAGGGCTCATTGGACGGACCCGGGGAAGCAGCGTTTGGATTCGAGCTCATGATCGTGCTCAGCAAATGAATTCGGTCTTGTTGGGTGGAAGCACAGCGGCTATCCATTGTACACCGTGATTCTTTATTTTTTCATGTCGCAGCGTGAACACCAGAGCAACTTTTTGGAAAGAGTGGTTTTTTGACCGACCAGCTAACATTGATAACCGACCCCACCGAGATGACACGTGTGGTTGAAGGCTTGCGAATCAGGGGCAAAAAAGTTGGCTGTGTGCCCACCATGGGCGCATTGCACGCAGGTCACTTGAGCTTGGCGCGTGCGTCGGTCGAGCAAACGGACGTGACGGTTGCGACGATTTTCGTGAATCCGACCCAGTTTGCACCCGGTGAGGACTTGGACAAGTATCCGCGGCAACTGGCGGAAGATGCTGATCTGTTGGCCGGTGTTGGGGTGAATTACCTGTTTTGTCCGCAAACCGACGTGATGTACCCGCCAGGAAGTTCGACTTCGGTGCTGGCTCCGAAAATTTCAAAACGGCTCGAAGGCGAGTTTCGCCCGACGCATTTTGGTGGCGTGGCGACGATCGTTTTGAAGCTGCTAAATATTGTCGGTCCGCATGTGGCGTACTTTGGACAGAAGGACTATCAGCAGGTGGCTGTGATTCGCAAAATGGTGACGGACTTGAATGTGCCGGTGGAGATCGTGGCCTGTCCCATCATTCGCGACCCCGACGGACTGGCAATGAGTTCGCGCAATGTCTATCTGTCTGCCGAACAGCGGCAGATTGCGCTTTCGATTTCTGGTACGCTTCGTGAAGCAAAAGAAAGAATCGAATCCGGCAATCGCGATGGCTATGAGATGGTCACCGAGATGAGGCAGCGTTTGATCGACAGCGGCGTCACGTCGATCGACTACGTGGCGGTTGCCAATCCGGACACACTCGAGACGGCGGATCCGATTGAGTTGCCGGTGGTGTTGCTGATTGCGGTCTATGTGGGCAAGACCCGTCTGATTGACAACTGTATTGTGGACCCGAGCTGACAGGACTTTTCCCGTGCTGCAAACGCTATTTCATATTCCCGCGTCGTGGTTGGGCATGCCCGGCCTTGTTGCCTGGGGGGTTCTGTGTCTGGGGTGGCTGGTTTTGTTCGCGATTCGTGACGCGGCAAAAAAGGAAGGCAAACTGGCCAGCGAGATTTTTGCGATGCTGCCGGTTTTTGTGGTCGGTGCGGTCGCGATTTACTTTCTGCTGCCCGGGATGCAGGTGCAAGGTATCAACCCGGACGATCCGCTTGGTGATCCGATCAACAAAGGGCTGGCGATTCGCGGTTACGGTGTGATGTTGATGCTGGGAGTGCTTGCCGGGATGGCGGTGGCCTTTTCCCGTTGCAGCGACGCCACGATTTCGCGCGACCAGTTATTTGAGTTGGCGATTTGGATGGTCGTTTCAGGAATGGTTGGGGCAAGGTTGTTCTTTGTGGTGCAAAACCGCGATCAGTTTTTTGCCGACGGTGTCACGCTGCCCAGGCTGCTGGGATCGTTTTTTAACATGGCCAAAGGAGGCCTGGTTGTTTACGGGAGCCTGATCGGGGCGTTGGTTGGCGGGTCCATTGTGGTGATTCGCCGCAAGCTGCCGGTGTTGCAGACGGCGGACCTGGCGGCCCCTGCGATGGCGATTGGATTGGCGATCGGTCGCGTTGGGTGTCTGATGAACGGTTGCTGCTGGGGCGGCGTGTGCGAGGCTCCGGTTCCGGCGATTGAGTTTCCTGCGGGCTCATCTGCGTGGACGCAGCATTTGTATCAGGGTCCGTTGTTGGGGCTTTCGACGACCGCGGCGGACGATTCCAAATTGGGAGCTCGTAAGGTGTTGGAAGTCAAAGAGGGACTTGCCAAAGAACTGGGTATCGTCGAAGGCGACGTGATCGAGGTGCTGGCGCCCGATGGCGAAACGCTTCGTTTTCTGTTGGCCGGTGAAAAGCACCAGGATGCCCAGCGGATTGTGTTTGAAATCAAGCGAAGCGGAAAAGAGACGATTCGCGTTCCTGTTTCCAGGCTTGCCACGAAATCGCGGCGCGTGCATCCGACTCAAGTTTACAGTTCGGTCAATGCCCTGTTGTTGTGTCTGTTGCTGTGGTCGTGGTGGTATGTTCGTAAATCCGACGGCGAAGTGATCGCATTGATGTTGGTTCTGTATTCGGTGTCACGGTTTCTGCTGGAGCTGATTCGTAGTGACGAATTGGGGCAGTTCGGGACCGAGCTGACGATCTCGCAGATGGTAAGCCTGGTCGCTTTGCTGGCCGGGGTGAGCCTGTTTCTGTGGTGCCGCATGTTCGGCGGCAAGCGTCAGGCACAGATTGCCGGGATGTAGGCAGCGACGGTTTCTGCCGGTTGTCCCGGAAACACTTGGCTCGCGTATTGCGTAGAACAACATCTGAGGCTGCTTTGAGGCTGAAAAAGCCGTACAATCGGGCCTGAGAAAAGTAATTTTGCAGCCATGGAACTTAATTCAGTCAGTTGCGTCATAGTCGATGGACCGGTCTTTGGAAAACCAGGGTGACAGTGAGCTGATTGGCTTGACGAGGTCGGGCCGGCAGGAAGCCTTTGGCGAACTGATTCGTCGGTACCACGATCGGCTTTATAACTCGATGACGCATTTTTTGCGGAACGAGACCGAAGCCGAAGACGTCGTACAGGATGCCTTTGTTCTGGCACTGACGAAACTTGATTCGTTCAAGGGCAACAGTCAATTTTATACGTGGCTTTATCGGATCGCACACAACGCTGCGATTTCAAAACTACGAAAGAAACGACCGTCGGTGTCGCTGGACCAAAGTAACGATGATGACCAGTCACCCAGGTTCAACTTACCTACCAACGAGGAGCAACCTCACGAAAGACTTCAGCGACTTGAGCGGGCCGAGTCCCTTCACCGGGCGATGGAGAAACTGTCTGACGAACATCGAAGCATCCTGATCCTGCGGGAGATGGAAGAGATGGATTACGAGTCCATCGCGGCGGTGTTGCAGTTGGCCGTGGGAACCGTCCGTAGCCGTCTGCATCGGGCGAGAAGTTGTTTGCGTGAGTTAATCGAAGCGATGGAAAAGCCGGAAACAGGAGTGAGTTAGTCTCCTCAACAATGCAGCCGCCGGGCCCCTTTCACGACCGGCATTTTGATATGAACAAGCCAACACAATCCGATTCCATTCTTGCAGCCAGCTACGTCGATGGTGAACTTTCATCAGCCGATGTTGCGACTGTGGAGGCCCGTATCAAGTCCGACACAGAATTCGCGTCGGTTGTAGAACATTTGCGCCTGCAATCCGAAGCATTCAGGGCGTTGCCAAAATTCGAGCCTGCCAGCGATCTTGCAGAAAGAACATTGCAAGCGTCGGTCGATCAGGTCAAAGCCATCATGGGACACTGGCCGGTCGAGGAAGGTGAACCTGCCTGCGACGTTGTGGCTGTTTCGAAATACGAGGGAAGCAACTGGAAGTCGATTGCGGCTTTGGTGATGTCATTGGCGGGCTTGCTGTTTCTGGCGGTGAACCTTTGGCCCGATTCGGTTGGCAGTTCGTCTTCGGATACGGTGGCTTCCAATGAAGGAACTTCTGTTGAAGACAGTATCAGCAAGGCCCCGACTTCTTCGGCCGGGAAGTTGACTATCGACGCTGCCGGTGAAAATTCTGATATGGATTCCTTTGCCGAGGTGACCGGCGGTGCCAAAGGTGATTTGGCAGGATTGGGTCAGCAAGTCGCGATCGGTGGTGCCGCGCCCGAAGAAATGGAGGCCGAAGCGTCGCAGCCGTCGGCTCCCATGGCCAACCAATCCATGGGCAAACGAGCACGCAAATCCTCACAGGCTCCGATCGAGGTTCAGTCGGCGGTTCCTTTCTCAGGGACGCCAGTACAAGTTGCTGACAAAGCCGAAAGCGGGACTTTGCCTGCGGTGGCTCAGATCTGGATGGTCAATCCAGACGTATCGGCAAAAGACATCGGCAAAGCTCTGGCGGCGAACCAGATCACATTCGTCGGCGCGTCGGCTTCCGGGACCAAACCGGCTGTCGATTTGGGCGGTTTTGGCGGGATCGGTGGCGGAGGTGGTGGATTCACAAGGCCAGCGATCAGTGCGGCGTCCGAAAATTCGGTGGACGCGTTGTACATCGCCGCAACGCCAGGGCAGATGAAAGAAGCACTGGTTGAACTTTCCGGTTCGGCAGACATTTCCCTGTTCGAAGTTCCCGGTGCGCCGGTTGGGAATCAGATTGCCAGTGCGGTCCAGCAGCAGTTTCAATCCAAGAGTGGCGGTGAGGATTCGGTTCAGTCGCAGCGGCAGTCATCGTTGCCGGAGCGGATTGAGCCACCGCAAAAAACGGCGCTGGCACAGCAGCTTGTAGCTCGAAACCTTCCGCGTAGTCTTCCTGTCACGCCGGTTCCTCCGATTCTTTCTGCGGACTTGGACGAGGAAATCGCTAGGTCGATGGGGACCGCAGCGAATTCAAGAGGAAAAAGTGAACAGCCGCCAGCGGTCGATGCGCCGTCTTTACCGGCACAGCCCAAGCAAGATCTTGCAGGGTCGGACAAGGAAGCACCGCGAGGGAAATTGAAAAAGGCAACTGCAACGCCTTATGATCGTTACTTTGATGTGACCGACCAGCGGCTCCAGACTTATCTGATTTTGGTTCGCAAGGATCGCGACCTGCCGGAGGCATCGGAAGCAACCGATGCATCCGTTGAGTGAGAGCAAGTGAGCCGTGAGCAAGTGAGCCGTTGGCCGTCAGGCCTCGGGTTTTCGCCGCGAGGCCTCACGGCCAGCGGTTCACCGGTGGCCAGCGCGAATTGAAGCAGCTAGACGTCGATTGGCTCGCTGGTGACGCGCATGCAGCGTGTTTCCATGCAGGCAAACGTTGCGCACTTGCCGTTGTACTCCCAGCACTCACTGCAGTGCGGCGTCTTGCATCGCCGGCACAGCACCAGATCCTGCATCACTTCGTCGCTGCAAATCGGACAGCGGACTTCGCCGATGACCGTCGCCGACTGGGCGTTGACGAACTCCAGGCCCTCGGCATCAATCAGCATCAACTGATCAAAGATATCCATCGTCCCCTGTGTCAGATCCAGAAACTTTTGATCCGACTGAATCCACTGATCGCAGATGACACGCAGTTGCTGGTGGCCGACGATAACGCGGATCGCCGGCAAGCAAGTGATATTGGCGAGCTCCATCAGCTTCCATCGCACGGTGGGCGTGAGCAACCGGTTTCCAGCGTCGAGGTTGTCGCTGAGTACGGACCATTCTCGCGAGAACACCGGATCGTCTTCGACGGACAAAAGGCTCAGCCCGTTATGTGGCCGGGAATTTCCACTTTTGAGCGTCATCATCAGCGGCGTTCTGGACCGGTGCTCAAAGTTCATCGCAACTTCGGTCTTCTGGATCGCCGGCTTCCACCTGCTGCCCAAGTGAGAGATTCGGACGACGGTTCGACCGTAGTCAAACAGAAGATTGGGTCTGCGAAGCTTACTTGTTCTTGAGAGCCCCGGGTGTTCGGGAGCGGCGCCGAATCGATCGCAAACCGGTTTAAGGACGCTGTCCATTCCTCGTAGTGATCGACCGCCTTGGGACGAATCGAACAGAGAGCTGGCGATTTTCAGAAATACCAGCGCCACGATGACAAAGAGAATTAGAGTGCCGACCATGTTACTGCTCCTCGTTGAGCCCTTCGGGTACGTTAAGCTCTTCGGGTACGTTAAGCTCTTCCGATACGATGGGAGTGTCCGGTTTGTTTTGCAGAAACATCATCGCCGATGCCCCCGCGAGCAGGCCCAGCAGTGAGGAACCGATCAGCCAAAGAGGACCGTAGTTTGTATCCGCAGCGGTGGTGGGGTTGTCGTTGGAAACGTCGATCGCGTCCGCTGCCCGGGCGTATTTGTTCTTCAGTTCTTCCAGTTCGCGGTCCAGGGCGGCGATCTTTTGCTGTTGTCCGACGGACTGTTCGATCAGATTCCGTTTTTCATTTTTGAGAGAATCTGAAAGCGCGATCTGACCGTCCAGGCTGGCGCTTGCCCGGACCCGTTCGGTTTCGACGTCGGCGAATTTTTCCGCAAGTTGCTTTTCCTGATCGCTGTTGGCGACGGCATCCAGGGCCAGTCGCAGGGACCGGTTTTCGGTTTCCAGCTTGACCAGTGCAGCGTCAGCTTTGGTTGGGCCGGCGACGTCGCCATCGAATTGGAATGCTTTGAGGAAGATCATGCCCAGCAGGAGCCCCTGCATCAGCAGCATGCCGACGATGACAAGGTCATGCCATGGTTTTCGATTGTCCATCGGAACTACCGTTGTTGAAGGAATCGACGAGTGACCGGAGTAGCGGGGATCATTCATGGGATTGCCGTTGTAAAGCGAACAGAAATACTGAAGCTCGCTTTCGCGATATCGATTGGTGGTTAGAAAAAAGCCACCGGTTTGTTCGGTTTCACCCCGCTCATTCCACTGGAACCAGCCGCGATCGTCGTTGCACGGGTCAATCACCAAAGCCACATCCAGGGGACGATTGAAAAAGTTGTTGCAGATGAACAGGTCCATCGGCGAAAGGAACACCGTCCATCCCGGATGCGTGTGGTACCAGCCAACCATTTCCAAGTCGGGATGGAACTGAGCCCGCTGCCGGGAGATCTGCTGCCAGGTGTCATGGGTGAATTTGAAGCTCCCTCGGGTGGCTTCGTAGTGAGCGGCACGCAGTGAATCGGTGACCACGACAAAGGGCTGGCCCTGTTGATCGATGCATTGCTTACCCAGCATGACGCCGCCAAGTTCCACGCGGGTATTGGTTTGCGAGTGGGCTTCCATGTCCCGCATCACGTCCAGGTCAACGTAGATGGGCAGTTCGGCAGATTCGGAGTTGCCCGGGGTCGGGTTACCGACAGCACCCACCAGAAAGTGCGCATCACGATCGGGTCGAACCATTTTTTCTGGTTCGTTCTCTTCGAGTTCGCCAAACTGGATTTCAGAGCTCATGAGTGCCGCGGAATGATGGAGGTTGGGCAGTGCCCTTTGGGCAGTGCCCGTTTACTTGCAAAGTTCCAAGAACAGGGTGTGTGGGTTGTCTTGTGTGCGAATTTCGATTTTTAGAATGTCCTTGTCCGGGATGCCAACGGATTTCAGTGGAAGCTGTGACAACTCCGAATCGCAGTTGAATTCCGAAACGGTTTCGGGACCAAGCGGCAGGCTGCACGATTGACAAACGCCCTCCGATGAGCCAACAAGACAAAGCGGCTTGTTGACCGGTTTCTTCGAATCGCAGTTGCGGCAGTTAAGGGACACCAGAAAATCACGATCAAGGACAAGGGTCGGGGTCCCGGTGTCGGTCCCATTTTGACTTAACCAGTCCCGCACTTCAGCAAAATTGTTCCGATTCGAAAGCGGGCAGTCCCTGATCGAATCGTAATGTTCATGCGAAAGGCAGTCTTTGTTGGGAACGAACTTTGTTTTGTAAAAGTTGTTCGCGGCCCCATTGAAGATCATGGCCGAACCCTCGTCGGTCGGCAGTTCATGGATCAGCTTGAGGGCTTCCTGAACCTGCAGCCCGCCGACGATCGAAGCAATCGTTGGCGCGGTGGGGACTTTGCCCTGTTGGATATCTTCCTGGCGAAGCAGCGGGCAGCTGTACCGAAGCGAAATCAGCCGATAGTCGTTTTCGGTCATCGTGCATTCGTAGCACGGGCCATCGCCGGGGACGAAGACTTTGGTGACCCCGTTGATTTCCTGAATGCCGCCGTCGATCCAGGGCGTGCCGGTTTTCCAGCTCATTCGGTTGACCCACAAGCGGGCTTCGCGATTGTCCAGACAACCGATCACGACATCCATCTCGCGGACCAACCCCAGGCCGATGTCGGTCAGGACGTTGCCATGGATGGGCGTGATGTTGCAGTCAGGGTTCAGTTGCCCGGCCATCTCCGCGATGACGGTGGCTTTGGATTGCCCCGCGTGTTCGCTGCGAAAGAACACGCTGCGCGAAAGGTTGGATTCCTGGATGGTGTCAAAGTCAATCACGCGGATGTCACCAAAACCCAACAGGCACAGGTTTTTGATGACTTCGTTGCCTAGGGCTCCGGCACCGACGACCAGCACGCGAGCCGAAGAAATTTTCGGTTGGTCCCACCAGCCGATCAGTTTCAGGCGTGAGTAGCGATCGTCATCATCGATCGTAAATGTGTCGCGGTTAGAGTTCATTGGCATCCGAATTTAATCCAAAAACACGATGCCATTATCTTCGTCGGGTTCTGTCTGAGATTGTGAACTTTCTGGCGGATCAATAAAAGCAATTCCCGACTCGAGCACTTCGATTTCGTCGCGACTGACAAGCCCGGCCGATGAGGTGCTGTTCGGAGCGTCGTTGGACGTCGGATCTGATGATGGTGCCGGGTTGGCGTTTGCAGACGGCAAAGGCGCCCCGTCAGTTTGGGCGGTGTCGGGATTGCGGAAGCGGCCCAACAGCCCAAGGACGCGCCCACGTTTCTTTTCCGGTTCGAGGGTCGCAAGTCGATTACCGTTCGAAGAAGGGTTCACGAGCGTTTTGGATTCGTTGATGCGGTCGCGGATGTTCCGTTGGTCCAGAGGAAAGCGGAAGTCCTTTTGATCTCTGGCCCAGATCGCGGCATCGCGATTGTAGGGGCTGTCGATGTCAAAGTTTTCGTAGCGAATCATGTCCCACAACATGGTGCTCATCTCGTCCAGCGTCAGACTGGGAACCCAGTGCGTTCCGTAGCCGCCCAGACAGACGACTCCGTTGTTGGAGATGTTGGGATGGAAGACCGGCGTCTGCCAAAGAAGGTTGGGTACCAGACGAGGGTAGGCCGCCCCAAGTTCCACGATGATTTCGTGGTCGTGGACGATTTGAATGTCTCCGCGAGCGGTTCGTGAAAGCCCTGGCCCTTTGAACTGAAGGCGGTATCGCGTGGGCGGGGTGCCGCTGGCGACGAATGAGAAAATCGAGCTTTCGGCGTCGAGCTTTTCAACGCTACGGTTGTCGGCTTCGAGCCTTCTTTGCCTTGGCGATTTTCGCATGAGTGTTTTGGCTTTCCTGAAGTCTGAAGTGCGAACACAACGACGGTCGCGTCAGTCGTTCGAAATCGACGTTCGCGGTTCCCGGGCAATATTGCTTGCAGCTTCGAACGTTAGCCAGCGACAATTTCGGGATAGACGATCAAGTGGTCGCCGTCGCCGACGGAAGCTTCGACCAGCGTCTGGTGTTCGTGAAGTCTTTTGCCGCCTTCTTTGTGGTCCAGGCTGTAGCTCATTGGCTGTCCATCGGGGCCAATCACAGGCAGGTTCATTTTTGTGATGATGTTGGGGAGGATCTTTCGGACGGTGACCGAATCCGAGACGACTGCCTCGACGCTTTTGGCCCCTGTTTGATCCAAAAAAGTGACCTTGGTTCCTTCTCGCTGTGCCGTCTCAGTCATGCTTGGTTTCCCTGAAAAAAGTGGCCATCCGCCATCGCGGTCTATCCTGATTTTAAAGTACTTGATTGCTTGATGAGAGTTTTTCGCTTGCCACGAACCAATATTGGAAAATTTTGCCGCCAAAAGCGGGGTGATTCCGCATTTCCTACGATTAGAACGGTGGCACGGTGGCACGGTGGCAGGGTTCGAGCCGGGTCCGCCCGATTGTTCGCCAGTTACGGTCGCTGATCCCATTCTTCTTTCAGGAATCCCCAAGCGATGACGTCCTGAAAGGGTTCGTCCTCGCGTTTGCGGAAGTGGCGGCGAAAGAGGCCTTCCCGGGTAAAGCCGACTTTGGTGAGCAGGGCAGTGGAGGCAACATTTCGGGTCAGGCACTCTGCGGTGATCCTGTTCAAGCCCAGCTGGTTAAAGCCAAAATCGAGAAGCGCCGGTAAGGCTTCGCTACAGATGCCTTTTCTCCAATAGTCTTTGCCAATCCAGTACCCGCACTCGGCTCGCTGTGACGGAGTGTCGATCACAAGTCCCGCTGCGCCCACGACCGGTGCTGCGCTACCGTGTCCAAGACAAAGGGCAAAGACGGCTGCCAGTCCCTGTTCCCAGGCGGGTTGGAGCGTTTCCAGCCAGGCAAGTGCGTCGACTTTGGTGTAAGGAATGTCAAACGTTCGCAAATCCCTGACGATGTCCGGATCGTTAACCAGTGCCGCGACACGAGCGCGGTCTTCGGTGGAAAACGCACGCAAACAGAGTCGCCTGGTGTGCAATTTGGGAAGTGGGATCACGGGAAATCTCTCGGCGACATTTTGGTGAATAATCCGGGTTTTGGGTAGTCCGTTTGTGAGGATTGTACTGGCGAAAAAGTTCGCCAAAAATTGCCCCCCACTTTTGGAAACCGTTCCTGTTCTAAGGGTGACCTAGGTTTCGTTGACGACCGGTACGCCGCGACCCACGCAGCGTCCGTTCGTCTGAACCTTCAGACCCGAGGTCCCTATGAGTTTCCTTGAAGATTTTTTTGACGATCATTTTGATGTTCCCGCCGGGAGTGGTAACTCGGCTGGCGATTCCGCAGGCCGCCCGCCGGCGAGAAGCAACCCTGCCGACAGCGGCCTGCCCGAAGCAAACAGCTTTGAGCAAGCTTCCAAATCGGACATGGCTCAGCATCTCAAAGTGGACAAGTACGACAGCTTTCAGTTGACCGGTGCCGTTCGTCCTGCACTGGATTTGAAAATCAAGCCAACCGAAGGCTATCGTCACGAGCATTATGTCGATGATGAAACCGGGGCTTCGATTCCGGTTGTGATGGCGGCGGCTTCCCGAGAGAAACTGTTTCCGCTGTTCATTAGCCTGATCGAAAAACTGGGGCCAGTTGTTGATGTGGTGCTGGAGTCCAGCCATGAAGCGGACGCCGGCGGACATCGGGACTTTTACCGCGACAACATCGACATGGCAGTTCTGATCAGTGTGCTTTACGACTACGAAGACCTGTTGCTGAACGATGGTTGCACCGGCATTGCCGTACTCAACCCCGGCAAGCCCCAGGAGGTTCAGTTCGAAGAGCACAAACTGCTGATCGTTTACGGCTCGCCCCTGGAGCAGTACGAATTCACGATGGAAAAAGTCGGCGTCAGCGAGAACGAATCGATGAGGTTCATCACCGAAGCCGAGCATGTTCACTCTTCGTCCGAGAACTACCTGAGAAGTTTTGAGGAGCTTCGTTGTGCGTTGGGGCTTGACGGAAGCCATGCGGAACAGGCCAAGGACGAATACCCGGACGATTTCTACAACGATGGTGAAAACTGGGACCAGGGCGGCGACCTGAGCGGTGGTCTTGCCTGAGTCCGGCAGTGGTCGGCCGCGACGCAGCGACATCTGAACCCGGATTATTCACGACGACGGGCGTTGCTTCTACGTCGGGCCAACAGGAGCAAGGGAAAAGCTGAATTTCAACAAGAAATGTGAATCATCCGATAGATGAAAAGCTCAGCG